>NZ_JBPCXO010000169.1:0-6051 GCF_051008435.1 Endozoicomonas sp.
TTATTGCCTGGATCTGACGAGAAAATGCTGTCATGGCGGAAAAAGAGCTAGCGAGAAGCCGACGAGCGATGTTCGTTTATTTTCGTACACATCAAAAATCGAACAACTCTGTATTTCCAAGGCCTTCAGCCTTGTCAAAGCGGCTTTATGAATTTTCCGGGTTAGTATCCACAGAACGATTGGTCTTATCATGCTCAGACTGACCAAACTCATTTCCAGTTTTTCGATCGGCTTTATACTGATATTGACTCTCAATTCCAGAGTTCATGAAAACACTGAGAGCACAGACAGCGTCCAGGAAGAACCCTTTTCATTTAATCAAGAATACTTCATTGATAAAATCGACATACCTTTTGATGGTGTCCACTTCAATATTAAACACTCTCACTATAATTCCATTCTAAAATTTGCCGAGCCCCGACTGAGACCGAATGAGTGCATGATGCTCTTTGCATCCCTTGTCAGAACTCAGAAAGGACTTGTCGGCAAAGTGTCCTTTATAAAACGCAGACTACCAGCAGATAACAATGCGCAGATGCAAGTGATAAAGACTCAAAGAGCACCATTGTGCACACTTTGCAATCTCATACACCGCTTTAATACTGAAACCGTATCCAAAGCTCTATACATCAATGGCGCCTTTATTAATCACTTTAATGAGCTCAAAGATCCAGACGCCTCTATTCAGTTAGTCAGTGAACCGTCTCTGGAAGCACAATAGCATTCAGAGTGATAAAGCTCTTTAAAGCACCGCTCTAATTTCACAGACAAACGTTGCACTCATTGTAACCTCACGGCATGCTAATGATCATTGATCACCCTCCCCTGTTGTAGGGCCGAATTGGGGGAAATAACAAACAATGAGGCTTCAACATGAGCCAACAGAGTCAGCTGGCACTGCTGGGTAAAAAACGCTTTCTTCCTTTTTTTCTGACTCAGTTTCTGGGTGCGTTTAACGACAACATTTATAAGAACGCCCTGTTGCTTATGGTGGCCTTTGCGGCAGCTGAAAGTCTGCCGTTTAATTCAGATCTGTTCATCAATCTGGCCGCTGGCCTGTTTATTCTTCCTTTCTTTCTTTTCTCCAGTGCTGCAGGGCAGATCTGCGACAAATATGAAAAGTCGATGATCATTCGCCGGGTCAAACTGCTGGAAATTGTCATCATGGCGGTCGCTTCCGGCTTCATCATTACTCAGAACTATCTGGTACTTCTGGCGCTTCTGTTCCTGATGGGCACTCAAAGTGCTTTTTTCGGCCCGGTTAAATACGCCATTATTCCGCAACATCTGCATGACGATGAGCTGATAGGCGGCAATGCTCTGGTGGAAATGGGCACTTTTGTCGCCATACTGGCGGGGACTCTGGGCGCAGGCATTCTGATTGAACAACCTGACGCCCATATTTGGGTAGCCTGCTCTGTAGTGCTATTTGCCATTCTGGGTTATCTGGTTTGTCGCTTTATACCCACAGCTCAAGCCGCAGCACCTGACCTGAAAATGAACTGGAACCTTTTCCAGCAAAGCCTGATCATGATCCGGGAAACCCGATCAAACGACAGCGTTCATAAATCAATCATTGCCATATCCTGGTTCTGGGCGCTGGGTGCCGCTTACCTGACACAACTCCCCAATCTGGCCAGCGAGATTCTCAAAGGCAGCCCACAAGTGGTCAGTATCATGCTGGCTGTGTTTACCATTGGTGTTGCGGCAGGTTCACTGTTCTGTGGACGACTCTCCAAAGGGAGTGTTGAGCCAGGTATCGTGCCCATCGGAGCCCTGGGTCTGAGCCTGTTCGGAATAGATTTGTACTTTGCTATCACGCCAGCCACCACTGCAGACTTATTGAGTATCAATGCCTTTATAGAAAACAGTGAAAACCTGAGAGTTTTGTTAGACCTGGGAATGATTGGCTTTTTTGGCGGCCTGTTTATTGTTCCGCTGTACGCCATGGTTCAGCAAAGAACACCTGAGAACCGACGTGCACAGGCCATAGCAGCACTGAATGTACAGAACTCTCTTTATATGGTCGGTAGTGCAGTATTTGGAATGGTATTTCTGGGTGTACTGGAACTGTCTATTGAGCAGTTTTTCCTGACGCTGGGTGTACTCAATCTGCTGGTTTGTGCCCTTATTTTCAGAAGAGTGCCCGAGTTTATTGAACGCTTTATGATTCGCTTCGTTAAAAAGTCGCCAGTCACTGACCATCAAAAGTAGGAATAAAAGATAAAGCCGGAAGGATTGCTTCCGGCTTTATCAATCACTATCAGATCAAACCAGTTTTCTGGCCGCTTCAACCACTACAGAAATAACGTTGGCTTCTGTCTTTTTAACCTGGGCCTCATCCGGAATCTCTTTTTCATTCCGATTCACAATCACACCTGCCACACAGCCTGAGCGCCAACCGTGAGTAGCACACATGGTCATCAGCGTAGCGGCTTCCATTTCATAATTCAGCACATTCATGGCCTGCCACTCTTCCATGGAGTTCTTGAAACGGCGGGTGACCCGGCCTGAGACAGTGTCGTAACGCTCCTGCCCCGGATAAAAAGTGTCAGAAGAGGCTGTCACCCCCACATGAGGCTGTCTACCTGACTCAACAGCGGCTTCAACCAAAGCCGTCGTACAGTAATAATCTGCAACAGCAGGGAATTCCATAGGTGCAAAGTGAGCACTGGCTCCGTCCAGACGAACAGCGCCTGTGGTCACCACAATATCACCTACATGAACATTAGGCTGGATAGCCCCTGTAGTGCCAACCCGGAGAAAGGTTCTGATCCCCAGCTGCGCCAGCTCTTCAACGGCTATGGAAGTGGAAGGACCGCCAATACCGGTTGAACACACCACCACCGGGTGCCCATCCAGAAAGCCCAGATGACTGGTAAACTCACGGGTACTGGCCAGAGGATGAGGTTCATCCAGCAGAGCTGCAATTTTCTCTACTCGTTTCGGGTCACCGGGCAAAATAGCCACCTCAGCGCCCCTGAGCATCATCTTTTTTAGACCTAAGTGGAATACGTCACTCATCATTTCACCCTTATAGATAGAGAGTGGTATCTATCGCTGCAGGTTGCACCTGCCATGTGCAATAGAGACGATCTTTCGTCGCTTTTGGTGATGAAAGATTTTTTACAATGCCCATAGCGAAAGAAAAACCGTGGATGAAATAAGACTACATCAGCCTCTGGTGGAGCACACTGAAAAACTCTTTAGTTAAGATAAAAACTTTTTAACCATTCCTGCAAAGGATTTGATTCAACCTATAGAGAGCTATCTATGAAAAAGTTCACATTACTACCCTATTGTGACCGGAGTTAGCTCATAGAAGTCAGTTGATCAGCTTTGTTTGACGATTTTTATCGCCAAGCTCAAATCGTCCGCTACTGGTCAATAAGGTTGAGAATTTGCTGTATTGGTCTTTGGGTATCTCTGCTACTGAACACAGCGCTGAAACCATGACCCATCCTTTTTTGGTTTTCTCCAGACTACGATATGCTGAGACCAGCTTTGAAATGATTTTTTTTGAAACAAGAGACGTTTTTACAGGCTTTGGTGATGGAGAAGCTTTTATCTTTATGAACTCTGCAT
Organism: Endozoicomonas sp.; assembly: GCF_051008435.1. Taxonomy (GTDB): domain Bacteria; phylum Pseudomonadota; class Gammaproteobacteria; order Pseudomonadales; family Endozoicomonadaceae; genus Endozoicomonas_A. Next base: position 3,586 of record NZ_JBPCXO010000169.1, read on the forward strand.
CCAGATAATTGAACTGATTACAAGAGGATGTCAGAAGCTCTGAGCACTTATCAAGATTCCCCAATCCATGTATAAAAGCTCCAGATTGGCGAAGTAACTGGATAGGAGTAATAAAGTCACTGTCATTGGTGACAATGACAAATGTATCTATTTTGCCACTGTGGATCAGCTTAAAAGCATCATGCATCATCAAAAAGTCACTGCTACTGTTTTTATTGTCGTAACTGAACTGATGAATGGTTCTGATGCCATGTTTTAGAGCAGGCTGCTCCCAACCCTTGAGATGTTGTCGGGAGAAGTCTGCGTAAGCTCGAAGTATTGGTTTACCATAAGGTTTGGCCAGTTCGATCGCTTTTTCAGCAAAGCGATACGAGATGTTTTCTGCATCAAACAAGATCGCAGTTCGAACCTGACTGTGTATATTCTTGGTATTTAGATCCACTCTAACTTCCTATACGTCCATTCCTACAAATACAAAACTTGATCAAACTCCGGCAGACTCACTGCCAGAATCAGGAGTCTATTCAAAAGAAACTCAGTCTATTGGTCAATGAGGTTTTGTTAAGGCAGTCCGAAAAAGGACCCGATTGTCATAATTCCTCCATTCCCTGCATAATGCCGGCACATTCTTTATTGACCCTTTTTTTGCATGACCTTTATTGTCCCTCCCTGCCAGGAACCCTTGACCGAGTTGTACCGTGACTCTGAACTGGTGGTCGTTGTTAAACCTGCCGGACTGCTCAGCGTTCCCGGTCGTCCACCCAACGACAAAGACAGTGCCTATGCGCGGCTGCAAGCTATTGAGCCAGAAACACGAGTGGTACACCGGCTTGATATGTCAACTTCAGGACTGATGGTGTTTGGTTTAAATGCAGACAGTCACCGGGCCTTAAGTCGGCAGTTTCAGGATCGGAAAGTGGAGAAAGGGTATATTGCAGAAGTCTGGAAGATACCGGAGCAGGAGTCCGGAGAAATATCCCTGCCATTGATTTGCGACTGGCCGAACCGCCCCAGACAGATGGTGGCCCATGAACTAGGAAAAAAAGCTCTGACCCGTTATCGTCTCATGGCTGATAACGGTTCTCATGGCAGGGTCTGGCTAGAGCCTGTTACCGGTCGATCCCATCAACTCAGAGTTCATCTGGCTGAACTGGGACACCCCATTCTGGGCTGCGAATTTTATGCGCATGAAGAAGCCAGAGCCGCGTCTGACCGATTACACCTGCATGCCAGCCTATTGATTTTCAAACACCCCTCTACAGGTGAAATCATGAGATTTGAAAGCCAGCCTTCTTTCTGAAGGCTGCAACATGAATCCTTTCATTCTATTTCATATGGCGTTTATCAAAAATCAGTGGGGACTTGAAAATAAAAACGATTTTATCTTCATCCATTTAATCAAATATTTGGTAAACAAAGATCAATAATAATCTTCAAGACATCACTCTTGTCAGATTCAATCTGCTTAACTAAAGCATTGATGATTTCTCAAACAATGAGATAAAACACAATGTATCGATTGCCATTTGTTGCCTTGTTGTTTCTGGCAACCAATCTGTATGGCGCGCCCGCTCCCAAAAACTACTACAGCATTCCTGGTAGCGGGCAAACATCCTTAGCCATCAATCCCGGCGGCGACATCTTGGTATTCAGGGAAACAAACCCGCTTGAGGCCGTCATTGAAAAATTTACTTACTCAGGCGATCCACAATCATGGGAGCATCCTGAAGTCATTGAAGGGGTATTGAAAACAGGCTCTCTTTGTAATATTTCCTGCAACAGTAAAGGAGAAGCTTTTTTCGCTTGGGGAGAATCAAATAAAGAAATTTACGGACCGCCACTGCAAGTTAAGATTCAACAAATAGATTCTACCGGCTTTAATCCTAATCCATATAGCTTTTACTGGCCCAATGCCAACCAGACGCTTAGCTCTTTTTCGAAGTGCGGCTTGAGTGCAGTCAGCCCTATTTTCCGTGAAGATAACGCCTATCTGACAGCAGATACTCTGAGTATCAAAGGCCGTACCTGCCCGGAAAACTCAAATCCCGAGTTTGACTGTCCCACGTTAACACCCGCCAGCAGAAGTATGATCCACGGCATGATCCCACCTGTAGTTGGCATTCGGGGGGAAACTCTGGACATCCGTGAAGAGGAAGCAGGTACTGACCAATATCGATTATGCTGGTCCTCTCCCACTTTGACAGACAGCTACTGCGCCCCCCTGAGGGAAAACTTTCCCCCTCCCTATCAGGGCCATCTCTTTATCACAAATCCCAAACTTGACTTATCCTTTTCAGCGATGAGTCAAGGTTATGTTGCCATTACCTCCTGAACAATGGACGGAACTTACTTTTGGGTGTGCAGATTTGGGTGATAAACGTCGTACAAAAAGGCTGATTCACACAGCGGCTGATCTATCAGCCCACACAGGCTCCTCTCTGGCAGAATCCTGTGAAGGCAATTTGG
>NZ_JBPCXO010000170.1:0-8247 GCF_051008435.1 Endozoicomonas sp.
TAAGACAATTTCGGCCTAAATTCCAGAAAGAACGGTCCAATTATTTGATGAATTCGATTAAATAGGTCAACTATTCGCACGAATCCATCAAATAATTCGACTCGTTCTACTGAAATTTATGCTCGAAAGCATAAGTCCGACAGGCTCCTAGACATCTGACAAGATTTCTATAGTAAGTTGGACAACACTGACAGAATGCTCATAACAGAAATAATAATCAGGTAGACCGTTGTTTTTACAGCTCCTGAAGGAGCATCTGGGGTTTGGGATGGATCCGGTTGGTTGGTGACAGGTGTGGGCGAAGGTGAAGAAGACGAAGCCTCCTGGTGACAGAGGTTGCCTTTAAAGTCCTGAACAATATTGTTTTTGCTGACGTGTAGAGGTGCTTGGTGTACTGGCGATTCATAGACCAGTGCCATCGTGCCACAGGTTTCTACCGAAACAGTATTCTGGGTAATGATGTACTGGTCTACCCAGGTATAAAGGCTGAAGGCATAGACGTCGTAATTATGTTCAGGTCCAGAGTTGTTGTTCAATCGATACTTGAGAAAAAAGTCTTTCTCCAGTTTACGAACAACCTCAGGGCGATAATGGATTTTCATTTTACTGTTGATCAGTAATGACGCGGCTTTATTACCAGGATTAGGCCCTATAGCCATGACCATAACGGCGGGAAAGGTTTCCCGCGCATTAGCCTGGCCATTAGCACTGTCATGATAGGTGTGCTCCAGTGTGACCGGAGCAAGAGCGGCTTCGAAGTTGACGCCTGAGACCCTGGCCTGCCCAAGACTGACCAGGGCATTGCCTGACTTTGCATCGTGGTTTTTGGAATCGACACCGCTGCAGTTAACTTCTCGAAAGCTCTCTGGCTGGAATGTTTCGCAGGCAGTCTGGAATTGGCCTGAGCCTTTGATGGTCGGAGTATACTCGTCCTCAAAGGGAGTGGTTGGGTCAAAAGTACCTTTCCTCAGATCGGGTATGCCAACAAGGCCACCCAGAAACTGGGTATCCAGTGTGGCGTCCAGTTCAACATGCTGGAAGACTGCCACAATGGGAGGAACGACGTAATCATTGGAAGCATTGTCATCCAGCCATTGATTAAGCCGGGTTATGGAGTCAGGAGACTGATACCAGGTGAAAACGCGCAGATGTCTGTTGTGGTTCTTCAGGTCCTTGATAAAAAACTTGGCAGCAATCGCGCGGCAGCCAAAACTTTCGGCATCTTCTTCCACAAAAGGATTGTCGAAAGAACCGCAGAACGTGGGTGTATAACCCCCGGACAGATAAGAGACCAGATAGTGAGAAAGGTTGAAGATGAATCCCCTGATCTGGTCGTCGGTAAAGGTAACGGGAGGTTGCGGTGTTGTGGGCGTTGGCGTAGCAGTTGGCACAACGTTTTGGGTTTCTGTCTCCATGGTCGGAGTTGCTGTCACCGATGCGGTTGTACTGGAAGACAGGGTTGCAGTGGGTTCCTGAGTGGATGAAGAGGTAGGCGTAATGGAAGTAGTCGGAGCAACGGTAGGTTCGTTGTTTTGCAACAGGTTACGGACGATCTCGATGGTCTCATTGTCCATCAGAAATTCATAGTACTCACGGGGGAAGAGGTTCGGTTTCCCGGGCGTATCAAAAGCAGCAAGAGCGCTGCTGTGAAGGGTTTTGAAAATGTCGGCACAGGTCTGTCTGGTCTCTGTACTGATGGGAGGGGCAGGCAGTTGGACAACAGGATTTATTGAACGGAGGTTGCGCCTGTAGTAGTTGCCAATGATCGTATCGTTATCAGAGGTGAACTGCTGGTAGCAGCTTTGCATGCTGTCAAAATCAAGAGTTTCTGGTGTCTGGGTCGTTTCAGTTCCTGCAGAAAGGCCTGGAAGGAGCACCAGAAATGCAAACAGGTTTGGGTGAAAGAACTGTCGTAATACTCTCTGTAGTGATGAGAGGTGGGGCATTCGCCATGAACGACAGAAAAACAATTTTTTTCCTTCCGGGGATAAAAATTGTTTCGGCGATGAAAGAAAAATAAGCAAGAGTCTGTGCTTGAACATAGGAAGTACTCCTGAAAGTGAATTCAGTTTAGTAATTTTCCGGACGTTCACTGGATTAAGTATTAATAACTGTCTTGCTGAGTATTTTTCTGAGTAATAATTAGGGGACTCGCATGGAATTGCTGAGAGCATAGAGCTTCGTGATTCAAGGGTGTCAGCGTGTTCCTGTCATGGGAACTCTCAGGAGTAAGGTATCTCACATGAAACGAGCAATTGTCCTGGTAATGGATTCATTCGGGATTGGCGCCAGCGCTGATGCCGATCAGTTTGGTGATGTAGGATCAAATACGATTGGTCACATTGCCAAGGCCTGTGCTGAAGGAAAAGCCGATATCGGGCGCAGCGGTGTGCTGGAGCTACCGGTACTGGCCAGCCTTGGTTTGCTGCACGCTGCCAAAGACTCTTCGGGTGTCTTTCCCGCTGGCATGAATACCGATGTAAAGCTGATCGGTGCTCATGGTTATGCCAAAGAGATTTCCAGTGGTAAGGACACGCCCAGCGGTCATTGGGAAATGATGGGGGTGCCGGTGCTGTTTGACTGGGGCTATTTCAGCGATGAAGAAAACAGTTTCCCACAGGAGCTTCTGGATCAGCTGGTAAAAAAGGCAAAGTTGCCCGGTGTGATCGGAAACTGCCACGCTTCAGGGACCACCATCCTGGAAAACCTCGGTGAAGAACACATGCGTTCTGGCAAGCCTATTGTCTATACCTCAGCTGACAGTGTTTTTCAGATTGCCTGCCATGAAGAAACTTTTGGGCTGGATAGACTTTATGAGGTGTGTGAAATCGCCCGTGAGCTGCTTGAGCCCTATAACATTGGTCGTGTCATAGCCCGGCCCTTTGTTGGTGATGATGCCGGTGATTTTCAGAGAACAGGCAACCGAAGGGATTACTCTGTCCTGCCGCCTGCTCCAACCCTGCTCGATAAACTGGCTTCAAATGGTGGTGAAGTGGTCAGCGTTGGCAAGATTGCCGATATCTTTGCTCATCAGGGCATCACCGGAAAGCTGAAGGCTACCGGGATCCCGGCACTGTTCGAGACAACCATGCAGGCGCTGGAATCCGCCGGAGATCGCTCTCTGATCTTTACCAATTTTGTTGATTTTGACTCCTCCTTTGGTCATCGACGTGATGTGGTCGGTTATGCCCGAGCTCTGGAGGAGCTGGATGCCATGATGCCAAGACTGCTCAACGCCATGGAGGAAGATGATGTGCTGATTATCAGTGCTGATCATGGTTGCGACCCTACCTGGCCTGGCACAGACCACACCCGTGAACATATACCCGTGCTGGTATACGGCAAGAAAGTGCCTCCTGTCTCTCTGGGAGGACGGGAAACCTTTGCTGATATAGGCCAGAGTCTGGCCAGTTTCTTTGATCTGGAACCTATGGATTACGGAACCAGTTTTCTGTCATAAGCGCGACAGAATTATATTTACAGGCTGTCGTAATACCCTGCGACGGCCAGCTTTTTGAAAAGCTGTATAGAGGAAAAAAAATGACCCCTCACATTCATGCCAAACCCGGAGCGTTTGCTGATGTTTGCCTGATGCCAGGCGATCCATTGCGTGCCAAGTATATTGCTGAGACCTTTTTTGAAGGTGCTGAGCTGGTAAACGACGTTCGCAACATGTTTGGTTATACCGGAACGTATAAAGGCCGCCGTGTCTCTGTCATGGGCTCAGGCATGGGGATTCCTTCAGCCTCCATCTACTACAAGGAACTGATCACAGAGTACGGTGTGAATAAACTGATTCGCATTGGTTCCTGTGGTGCAATCTCTTCCGATGTGAAGCTGCGTGACGTAGTGATTGGTATGGGCGCGAGCACCGACTCCAAAGTGAATCGTATTCGCTTTAATGACCATGACTTTGCAGCCATTGCGGATTTTGGACTGCTTGAGAATGCCGTTAAAAGTGCTCGTGACAAGAACATGCCGGTAAAAGTAGGCAATATCTACTCTGCTGATCTTTTTTACAGCCCGGAAACCAACATGTTCGACATCATGGAAAAGCACGGCATTCTGGGTGTAGAAATGGAAGCTGCAGGCTTGTATGGCGTATGCGCTGAGTACGGCGCGAAAGGTCTGGCTATCTGTACTGTCAGTGATCACATTCGCAAGGGTGAAGCCTTGTCTCCTGATGACAGACAAACCTCTTTTAACGAAATGATTGTACTGGCGCTGGACTCTGTGCTGATGGGTGACTGATTCTCATTGCCTCAGTCAGAAGAAGTAATGTTGCTCTTCTGACTGAGGCTTAAAAACGTAATCTCAAGCAACTTTATAGTTTTCTGTAATTGCAGAGTTTTCCAGTAAATTTTTAAATGTTGCCATTAATCCCAAAACTTCTTCAGCCATTTCGATAAAATCATTTATATCTATTTCTAATGATTCGCCATGAGCTATATGATTTCTTCTACCAACAAGTCTTAAGTCAATTAATTTTTCCTTTGCCGCAAACACATCATAATCAAGTCCTAAGCACCACATAATCTCTTTCAAAACAGTTGTAGATAGATTTGAGCCAGTGTTAACAACGTTTTGTACTGGAATTCTTGCTCTAGTACTCTGGTTTTCTATGATATATCGAGTTACTTCATCAAATGCGGAATACTTGTTTGATGTACTAGCTTTATCAATTTTTCCACGAACGAGAAGAGTTACAAAGTTACTTCTTAGTTCTGAAATGTTGTGTCTCTGATTTGAAACATACTCTAAAAAGTATGTCCCAGATTTTTTTATAAAACCTTCCCAATGAGCATATAGCAAAGCTATGCCAGAGCGACATAGGACTGACTTTCTTAAATCAGATATTGCACTTGCTTCAACTAAACCTTTTAGTTCAGAAATTTCTCTCAACCTCCAAACATGATCCTGTCCAATTTTATCAACAAGGTTTTCCTTTGTTCTAATTGTCACCGGTGAAAACCTCTCTACCATATGGCACAATCCTAGGAAGTCTTCGTGTAGCGGTTATTCCTGAGCCAACCCAGTCAGTATATTGGGTGTCACCCCATATTGATGCAGCTTTCTCTCTTATATTTTCTGGCTTAATGCCTTGGCTCACTGCATAACCCACTCCATAAGCAATGGACTCGTACTGTGAAAGCAGGAATCCTCCAGAGAACTTGCTTTTAGTCGTGTTATATCGTTTAAAAGATTCTTCCGCTAATTCAAGATAAAGTAGATCAAATGTTTCCTTAAATAGTTTTTCCCAAAACTCTCTATCAAAGCTCTTGTCAGTGGCAATTTTTCTCATTTTCTCTGTAATAAAAATACCAACATCGCCAATACGGTTAAGTTCTTTACGGTCAATGAGCGTAAAAATTACAAATCTAAGTGCAAGCTCAAGATCATAAGATTCACTTAAAGGTCTATCACTCAGAGAAATACACTCTTGGAAAATTGTGTAGGATGCTAATGACTGCAGCCAGTTGTAAAAATTTTTGTTAAGCATTACCAGAATGCAATTTCTGACTTCTTGCTGACTTAAGTCAGAGCCACCTGTGTTTAAGCGTTGAAATAAGTCATATTTTGCAGTTTCATCACTTTCTTTAAGGATGATACTTACATTTATTTTTGATCTTTTTACTATAAGCCTCAGCTCTTGAGTAAAAGAACTCTGTTCTGAATCAGGGTTATTCCATTTTTTCCCTTCTAAGCTTGGTAGATATTTAGTACCAGTTAGAGTAAGAGGATCAATATTGTTTGAATTTTCATCTTTTAGTACACCCATAAACTGATATATGGTTGATAAGCGCTGAAGGCCATCTACTACATCCCAAACGCCATCTGGTCTTTGGCTGACAAAAATAGGTGGAATAGGAATACCAAGAAGTATCGATTCAATTAAGTTGGTTTTCTGGATATCGCTCCACCTAAAGAACCGTTGAAATTCGGGATGAATATCTATTTCTTTATTCTCATATAGAGAAGTCCATTCACTAATGGACATCGCATATCCATCTGTTCTGATTTCTTTACGTTTTTCATTTACTTCATCAAGTAGTGACATAAGTAAAAGTGTTCCATATTGAAAAATTTAACTATAAAAATTGAAGCTAAGGATATAGCTTAGTATCTTAAAATTCCAACCGGAGCAAAGTTTTCTGCTTTGATGGGCGATTGAGTTTTTATGAACCACCTCAGCACTTCTGCAGTTCCATACCCTGTCACAACGTAACCAGGGTGCTTTTCAAGCACCGGATAGCCATCGCCTCCCGCAGCCAGAAAGTCATTCACCGCCATGCGATATTTTCTGTTATTTCGCAGTGGCCGACCCTGAATTTTGATGTTTGAAACGTTATTGCCTTTAATCGTCATCTCCAGCCCTGCGAACTGGGCGAAGGCGCCGGTTTTGGCAGGCAGGTTAACAACTTTCTGCAGGTATTTACGGACCTCTCTGCCGGTCATGTTGGCGTAGGCCAGAAAGTTGTTATAAGGCTTCACCGTCAAAATGTCACGATAGGACACAGGGCCAGAAGGTAAGCTGGCTCTTATACTGCCGGAATTGATGACTGCAAAATCAGCGTAGGTTTTCTTCATCATGGAAGAGGCTACCAGAACCCCCAGATTGGTAGGCCGACTGCGGATTTCTTTTCTTTCACCCTCAAACCTCTGGTCAACCACCCCTGAAGCCTTCATGGTCAGTTCCTGACCTTTTTTCTGATAGGGAGCCAGAAGATTCAGCATTTCTGGGTCTTCTTCTATACGGGGGGTCTGGTTCTTATGGTTGATAGGGATCAGCTCATACTTCTCCAGGGTGAGCTGACCATCTTTCAGCGTAAAGTCAGCCCTGCCGAGGTATTTTCCATTCTCTCCGGCCTGCATGATCCAGGTGTTATTGACGACTTCTGGCTGGTATAGCGCTGTTCTGGAGTGAGCACCGATAATCATATCGATACCTCTGACTTCTGTCGCCAGCTCTATGTCTCCGGGGGGAGCATTAGCGCTTTGCTGTTCAGGAAAGTAACCCAGATGCGTCAGGGCAATCACCACGTCTACTTGCTCTTGTATCTTGGGAACCAGTCGGCGTGCGATGCGCAGGGGGTTTTTAAAATCTATCCGGGAAACATTGTCCGGGTTACCGATCTTTCGGGTGTCCTGAGTGGTCAGGCCTACCACCGCCACCGTCATATTACCGACATCCATCAAACGGAATGCGTCAAAGAGTGGCCGGCCTGTACTGGCGTCGTAGGTATTGGCAGAAAGAAAGGGGAAGTTGGCCAGATTTTCCTGCTGGTGGAGCACTTTCATCGGGTTATCGAACTCATGGTTGCCCACCACCATAGCGTCGTAGCCCATCAGGTTCATACCTTCGATGTCCGGAACGGCACTTTGCAAGTCGGACTCAGGGACACCGCTGTTAATATCGCCTCCCGAGAGCAGTAATACTTCTCCACCCTCAGCTTCTACTTCAGTTCGTATCTGATCAATCAGCGTTTTTCGGGCAGCCATGCCCCATTCACCCTGCTCATTTTTCCAGAACCGACCATGGTGGTCGTTGGTATGCAGAATAGTGAGTTTGTAACTACGCCCTGCATCGTTCTTCAGGGTTTCCTTAGAAGAAGAGCAGCCTGTCATGACCAACGACAATGCGAGAATAATAGGTGTCGTTGAAGCAGCCATAAGCGAAGAAAAATAGTTTGCATTACCTTTAAGCATAATGAACCGGCTTTGCAAAAAGTGTTAGGCAATAAAAGCTAGACAGTTTGGGCATAAACAACTCCCAGTTAGAGGCGATCTTCTGATAAATCGCAATATATCACTGGTTTTCAACGGGGTCTGTCGAGAAAAGAGGCGCAGGATGAAAATTAAGTGTAAAGAGTTCAGTCAGTTGCTTAAAAAACAGCCTTCAGACGTCTAATGACATCTGAAGGCTTTTTTCAGTGACTCAGGTTACTGCGTACTGTCGCTATCTTTATTGGATGGAGGAATGATCATGTCTTTCTCGTTGTCTGGGGTAGGAGAAAAGACATTGGAAGTCATTGAATCAGTGGTAGAGGGTTCTCTGTTCAGGTGATCTAATTTCATGGGCCTTACTCTAGGAGCCTGTCGGACTTAAGACTACTTCGGCCTAAATTCCAGAAAGAACGGCCCAATTATTCGATGAATTCGATTAAATAGGTCAACTATTCTCACGAATCCATCGAATAATTCGACTCGTTCTACTGAAATTTATGCTCGAAAGCATAAGTCCGACAG
>NZ_JBPCXO010000171.1:0-20215 GCF_051008435.1 Endozoicomonas sp.
GGCATATGGCGGGGCGAGATCTTGGTAAACGGGAGCCTACGGAATCACTCAAATCTCATGCTGGGAAATTTGAATTATTGGATGCAACCTGATTGTCAAGTGAGAAAAACTGCAGAATCGAGTTTAAGTAACTCTCAATCGATTCCTGGTAATAGACTTTCAGGTAATAACAGCAGGTTTCCAGGCTGCTGAAACTCTCTTTCTTGTAGGGCACTTTTTCAGCGGTTTGCCGGGCTTTTCCAACAACCGAGATAAGTTTGGATCGGATCTTGCTGGCCAACTGTTGCTGCTGACTTCGATAGACATCGCTGTCTGTCTCTTTTCTGGCATAGAGCCTTCGGCTGTCTTTCCCCAAGTGCTCAAAGTACTCCGAGAGATAAGCTTTTGAGAGTAAGTCTGAACAAAGCAACCTTGCGAGCTTTGACTTACCCTGTCGCATGAGTCTATCGCTTACCCGCTTAGTTTCTCCCCATTGCAAAAACACCAACAATTCAGGTGCTGACTCCAATTCAGTGATTCTCTGAGCCATGAACCCTTCATGATCAAACTCTGGAAGCATCTCATAAGGAATGCCTAATTCCTGTTCAAGAGCTTTTCTGGACTGGCTTCTGACCGGGCAAAAACCCACATCAGACAACCATTCTTTCAGCTGGGATTTAATCTCAGAAAGCTGAACAAAACTCAATGCATTGTCAGATGCAATATCCTGACCGATCGTTGGGCAAGCCTGCATAAATTGATAAAAATCGCGCTTTATCACTCTCTTCATCAGTTCCTCATCGCCCAGAAGTTCACAAATACCCTGCTCATCCATAGTCTTTAAAAAGTACAAGCTGGCCGCTCTATTCATACTTTCCCTGAGGACAGCAGCAGAATCGTCCTCCCCCAGGTCCACATAGCGATGATAAGCATCGACAAGACGCAGATTATTCAGAGCTTCCATTACCTGGAGACTGTCAATATCCTGCGTTTGTTCGCTGGCTTCATCAGCTGGCCATAGAGCCTGCAAATGATGGGAAAGTTCTAAGGGATTGGAACTGCAGATCACTCTCTCCCTAAGAGCGCTGTCGGCTTTGCTCAGGCTATCGATCATCTGTCGGGTCGTCAGACCAGAAGAGATTGTTTTGAATGTTCTTGATCCAAACGTCAAACGGGATGCCTTTCCCGCCTTCGGGCGTCCTGCATCCGTTACGGGTTGTGGGGGTAAGGGCTTCTGAAGAGGATGAGATACCGAGTCCATACCGAGCCTCCTGCTCATTCGTGACACTGCTAATTTCCATCCATTTTTGACGTTCAGGATCTGATTTAGTTCCTGTCCGTTACGCAACATGAACTAACCTTTCGCTCGAAATTAAGACTTTGGCAGTGCCAACATGCAAACCAAGCCTGCAGAACCTTTCAATCTGAAACTGATCTCCGTTGTCAGCCTGGGCAGTGCCCTGGAAGTCTATGACTTCATGATTTATGCCCTGATGACTCCTTACATCAGCCAGCTTTTCTTTCCCACCCAGAAACTGAATGAAAGTCTTATGCTGACTTTTGCAACCTTTGCTATCGGCTATGTTTCAAGGCCTCTGGGAGGTATTTTGTTTGGGCATCAGGGTGACAGAAAAGGCAGAAAGAAACCGTTCACTTTCACCATACTGCTCATGGCCCTTTCTACCTTGCTGATTGGTTTTTTACCCACCTACGATCAGGTTGGTTATCTGGCCCCTCTTCTACTGATGGCCTTACGATTGATTCAGGGAATCTCTATGGGGGGAGAGACAGGTGGCGCCCTGACCTATATCAGCGAGCACTTTCCCGAAAAAATCGGAATTGCCAATGCCTCTGTCATTTCAGGGATGTGTTCAGGTTTGCTATTGGGATACTGCGTGCATAGCGTGTTGATGCTTACCCTAGGGTACGATGGCTTGTTGAAAAATGGCTGGAGAATTGCTTTCTGGCTGGGCGCTTTTTTGGGCATTATTGGCTATGTTATTCGCCGCCGCTTTCAGGAAACCCTGTTGTTTCAGAAAATTCTGGCCTCGAAACAGATTTCCAGCGTGCCTCTACTGACCGTATTGAAACACTACAAACGACAAGTAGTTTGTGGCGCTCTGGCTATTATTACCCACAGCATCACCATCATACTTCTTCAGGTTTTTCTGCCTTCCTGGCTGCAGCTCCATCACCAAGAGACAACAACGGCTTTTCATTCCACCATTATGGCGGCTCTGATTGTGATAACAGTGCTGCTGTTTGGTCTGCTCTATGATCGCAGCCGTCCGAAAACCATGCTGAAAGCGGCAACCTTCTGTCATTTATTCATAGGGCTGCCCTGGTATTGGCTGGTCATCCGCTACCCCAACCTCAATGCAATAACGCTCCCCATGTTTTCCTTACTGGTTGGCTTAATGGCAGCCACCCAGATCCCCATTGTTTCCGAGCTTTTCCCCACCCGGGTTCGATATACCGGCATTGCCCTGAGCTACAATCTCGGCTTTATCGCAGGTGGAATAACACCATTACTCTCTACCTGGCTGATCGAAATTTCGAACATTGACTGGATTCCTGGCATTCTGCTCCCCCTGGGTGGACTGGCCAGCCTGGCTGTACTGATGCTTTATACACCAGCCACTCCACTGAACCAGGATCCAGTCACGATGACAGCTGCGGAATAACGGTTTCTGAGTGACTACCCTTAATCTAATTACCAGAGTCATGGATGACCCGCTATGTCAGGCGATATCACAGGCCCTTCCGTCCCCCTGAATCCTCCTTCCCAGGAACCCGGAAGCCTGAACACCGAAATAGACAAAGTCTCCAGCCATCAGCACAGAAAAGTGTCGAGCACAAAGCCACAACCCACTGCTGGCCTCAAAAGCCCCCAACCCGCCGCACAGACTCATGATGCACCGGGAAAAAAACGAAGAAGTCAGGTCACAGGCTTGAGTGTCATGATTCAGAAAGCCTCCAGCATTGAGGAACTGGCCAGACTGAGAGGCAAGATTGCCAGTCTAAAACCTGAACGCCAGGAGGCATTATCTGACTCTTATGCACAGAAAATGGAGCGACTCATTGGTTCAGAGATGTCTGAAACCCAAACACCTTCTGAATTGTTGGATCTCTCCAATGCTGTCAGTGAGCACTTGCCGAATCCCAGAGCCAGAAGACGACTTCATCAGTCTTTATTCACGAATCATGTAAAAAGTCACTGGGACACCCTCAAACAGCAACGCAGTGACCCAGCCCAGAGAGCCGACCTGGTAGAACTGTTGGAATCCATGCTGGAAAAGTCGACTCTGAAAACCTTCCACAGGGAAATTGAAAGTTACCTGGAACAACTCGACGATCTGCCCGAACTGGAAGAAGACACAATGGATGAGGTTTACCGTGTCTATCAACAACAAGTGAACGAAGAGTCAGGGGAAGAGACGCTGGAAATAGCAGAGCCCGAGTCAGCTCCCGAATACAATATGGCTCGTATTCAAATGCAAAACCAGGAGACCTATCCCTTTACCCATACGCTGGAACACCTCAAAGAGCTCACCTACCCTGACCCATTTTGTCGCAGCGCACTGAAGTTTCTTGAGCAATGCACAGAAAAAGCCGGAAGCAGTAACTCCGATGATCTTAACCTTTCTCTGCTAAGGGACATGCAAGCCTGGATTGATACCGTGGTTGAAAACCCGAAAGCCCACTACAACCTTCAGGCGAAACTGTTGGATACTGCGGTGGAAGTACTGGACAGCCAGCTTCAGAAGACCCGAAAAGCCGAAGCTATGCTGGATATCAGAGACCAGTTCGAGAAGATGCTGCAAGACTCTCCCCTTCCCATAGAAGAGACTCTTCCTGTTTTTCAGGATGCCTGCCAACGGGTGGATCAATACAAGGGAGAACCCTCCGATCACTGGAATCAAAGACTGTCGGAACTCAACAAAGGTCATGGCAGTCTTCTGTCGTTTGCCAGCCTGGTACAATCAACTTCTGAAGCGACCTCTCAATACAACCAACTGGAAACATTCCTGGATGAGAAAGTTACCACCTTCAATCAGCTGCAATCAGTTCGGGAAGAAATAGAGGAAAGAGATGAGCCTGACTCCATCACAGACCTGTCAGAACTCTGGGCCTTGGCTGACCACGAAACGGAATGCCTCAAAAAACTCCATAGCTGGACTGAGAATCAAATCACACAATGCAGTGAATGGTTAAAAGCCTGACTTTACTTCCCGTCAGGCTTGGCATGATCAGATTTCAGACTGGCGGTGAAGAACACCGAGCTGGCTCTGATCAATCAACTCGAAAGACTTCAAGGTAAAAGGCTCGCTCAAGCCACTGTTCTCAAGAATCTTCTGATCCAGCTTCAAAGCCACCTGTTGCAAACCGGGTGTTAACCAGTAGGCAGAGTGACTTCTCATAATGGAACGCATCTCTCCCTTTTCGTCGGTGCCATAGAGTGTACCACGCAACTCATAACGACCTTCGGAAGCCACATTGATCATGCTGTCAGCCAGTGTGCCGTCTTCCATCACCAGCTTGATATCTTCCAGTTGAGCGGTAGGTGTTGCGACAGAGAAAGCAATTTTACCGCTCCGTCTGAGCTGATTGTTTCCTTCTGGAGCATAGGCATCAATATACAACTCATGTAACTCTCCAGGTCTTGTGTGACCCAATCTGGAAGGCATATCAACCTGCCATTGTCCTTTTTTACCCTCTCTCAGTTTTACCCAGCTAGTCTCTCCATCAGGGCTGACGACATAGGCTTGATACCCTGCACCGGATAATACCCGATTACGATCTTTCATCTGGGCTCCAAAGGTAATGGCCTCTCCTGATAGCAGAGACAGTCTCGGGGCTGACATATGAAGCTTTTTCTGACTGCCTTTTTCCTTGATATTGATCAGATACTGATCGGAGTCACGGAGGCTCTGACGAGTTCTCATTTTGAAGCGGCCGGTTCCAATCGACGAATTGAGTTTCATCGCCCCTGAGCGCTGAAAAACACTGTCCGAGGCCAGTTGTGTTTCATTAATCATGTTGAGCTTGGCAGCAATCATGGGCTGAACCTGACCCTCTCTGAAAATCTCCAGCTGATCAGGATTAATAGCATTGGCACGACGACGGCTCTGGGCTCCTGGCATTTCAGATAATCCGGGCTGCTTGCTCATGAGTCCTGGTTGAACAGAAGGTAAACCGGTCTGATTACCACCAAGACTTTGCCTTGGATCTGCCAGCGTTAAGGATGAAAACCGAACCAGAGGTTCAGGCTCACTGATATCCAGATCAACGCCAGACTTAAGTTCAGCACCAGAAACCTGGAACCAGTATTCATTACTTTCCAACGCCACTTCAGCCGATTGACGGTTCTCCCAGACTTCACCGGTTTCAGCAAAACTAAAATGAATGGGTTGCTGCTCACTGGTGATGCTCTCCATACTCCGCTGTTGCATGGGAACCGACATACTGTTCAGCTCAGACTCACTGGCCGTCACATTGCCAACAGTCATCAGATTTGCACTGGCTGCTATCAGGCTCACAATCATTGTTCTTTTCATGATATTACCCCTGGATTTCGCTGCGCAGAATGGTGTCGAGCCTGAAGCAGTCGCGTCTGCTTTGATGATGACTCAATGGCTCTCTGCCTTTTGTTCGACTCTTGTCGTAGAAAAGAACGGAACCGGCGCCGGCCTGTGACGTGCACTCCAGAAAGCCATCGGAGCAGTTGTCCAACCAATTCTGGGTGGTTTCCAGAGACAGCTGATACTGATAGCCACCACAGTAACTGTCATTGTCCCAAATGGCTGAATCAACATCACTCCCTACAACAGCTTCAAAAGGCTTTGGCAGAGAGGGTCTGCCCTGTGTGCCATAGAGGTTCTGGGCGTTATAGTTCGCCATCCAACTGACTTGCTGCTGTTTCACCGCATCCGAACCATAACCTAGAATCCAGCCAAGAGACTGCTCAAAGACATTCCCCTGGTTGACGGCATCTGCCAGTGGAGTACCCAAACTGGAGGGAGCAAGAGCAATGACTCTGCTTAAAGTATTTATGATGTTGGGGTAGCGTGAATCCGATGTGGGATTGGACATAATCCAGCGAATTACATTCCCTCCATTGGAGTGAGTAATGGCGACCAGATCAGTAACTCCATAGTTATTGATAAAGTTTGTCAGTTGGCTGGCCAGGCAACCCGCCGCCTCCGGATGCCACATAAACTGGTCAAAGTCGCAGTTGATCACTACATACTTACTGCTATCTGGCAGCCCCTGTCGTACAGAGTTTACAAAGTTTCCCGTCCAGTAGTTGTCGTAAGCATTGGTTTGCTTACCGGTTCCATGAATAAAGGCGACGCCCTTGGATGCCATAGCGCCCGTTGCAAACAGCCAGAGACTGAGTGCCATTAAGGTCAGGTATTTTTTTGTCATATTATTTTTATTGTTTAATTATTTTATTGTCAGGGAGTCACTAGTCCGGAAAAAAATAAACGCACATCGCTCGTCGGCTTCTGGGCACTTTATGAAATTTTCGGGCTAGATTTGAAACGCACAATTGTTACTAAATAAACCTGAGTGCATAGTCCCCACCCAGACATAAAACAAACGACTGTTTCAAAATAGACCAAGGTGTATAGTATCTGACCAGTGCAAAACTTCGAAAGCCCGTTATGCACCAAAATAGTGAATGTATGACATTGTTCAAAAAACGGACACCTGCCTGATGTACAGATGCCCGAATATGAGATAGGAATCATTCAGACGAGCGCTTTAGCGCCTGTATGAAGTGAGAGTCAGAGGTGCTCTTCAATAACAACCAGAGAGTTAGCTTCCATCTCAAACCAGCCACGGGTAAGTAAAGCCTCTTTGGAAAATGGAGACTCTGAGCTGGTATCCAGCAACCGGGTCCAGTATTTATGGGGTTCAACCTGGGGCAAAGTCACTTTTCGGGGCTGCTGTTCGTTATTGATCAAGATGTACAGACTTCTCTCATCCTCGTTGGCGTCCATTGAAACCATCTTGATGCAGAGACAACCTCCACCCAGTTCTCCCAGTTGGGCTTCAGTCAATACACTGCCGTCCGGCGAATACCAGGTAGTGGCTTTGCGACCACCCGCACCACCCAGAAGGTCATGGGTCTTTCGAAACGTAATCAGCTGCTGAACAAATGACTGCAGTACTGCACTGTCCCCTTCTCTGTCCTGCATCCAGCTCCAGTCCTGCCAGGATAACGGTGAGTCCTGACAGTAAGCATTGTTATTACCCTGCTGACTGTTACCAAACTCATCACCCGCCATCAACATCGGAGTCCCCCGAGAGAGCATCAGCGTTGCCAGCATATTCTTTCTGGCTCTTAGCCTTCTGGCTCTGATACCACGATCTTCCGTTTCGCCTTCAACGCCATAATTGCGTGAAAAATTGTGTTGATCTCCATCCCGGTTATCTTCGCCATTGGCATGATTGCGACGCTCTTCATAAGAACAGAGATCATTGAGGGTGAAACCATCATGACTGCAGAGATAATTAATACTGGCTAATGAACGACGCTTACCGAATACATCTTCAGAACCGGTTATGCGCCAGCCCATCTCAGCCAACCGTCCATCATCGCCGCGCCAATAGGCTCGGGTACCATCTCTGAAACGATCACTCCATTCCTGCCACTCACCCGGGAAACCGGACAGTCGATAGCCCTCAGGACCAATATCCCAGGGCTCTGCGATCAACTTGGTGCGGGAAACCACCGGATCCTGATGGGCCGCACGGAAAAAGGCGCTGTCATACTGGTATGCACGATGCTGCCTGGCAAGAGTGGGAGCCAGATCAAAGCGGAAACCATCAATCTGATACTCTTCTGCCCACAGACGCAGTGCGTCCATAGTCAGCTTCAGAGTCTGGGGGCTGTCAAAGTTCAGAGTATTACCGCAACCCGTATAGTTGACGGCGGATAGACGACCATTATGATCATCCATGAGATAGTAATCACTTTCTGCCAGCCCGCGCATGCTCAAACTGGGACCACCATGCCCTGACTCACAGGTGTGGTTGTAGACCACGTCCATGATGACTTCGATACCTGCTCTATGCAGCTCACGAACCATTGTCTTCATTTCAGTGACCGGATCCTTGATAGCCATTGAAGGCTCTGGAGCCATCATACAAAGAGGGTTATATCCCCAATAATTCCTGAGCCCCATGTTATCCAGACGCTCTTCATTGACCAGTGATGTCACAGGTAGCAGCTCAACAGCCGTGACTCCCAGTCCTTTCAGATACTCAATCACACTGGGATGACAGAGCCCCAGGTAAGTCCCTCTGAGTTCTTCTGGCACATCCGGATGTTGCTCTGTAAATCCTTTAACATGCAATTCATAAACAATACTGTCTGCCCTGGAAATGCCAGGTTTTTTAACAGACTGCCAGTCAAAAGAATGCTCTCTCACCACGCTTCGGGGCACAAAGGCAGAGCTGTCCTGCTCACTCTTAAGCCATTGCTCAGCGCTGTCTGCTGAAGAGAAGCTTTTGACTTTGTAGGCATTGTCCTCTGACTGCGAATGCCACTGGTAGTCAAACAGCTCTTCACACCACTGGATCGTACCCCGTATTTCCCGGGCATAAGGATCCATCAACAATTTGTGCGTGTTAAACCGGGGAGAAATAGAAGGTGACCAGGCACCATCGGCACGAAAGCCATAAAGCTGGCCTGCATCAATACCCTTAACCAACAGGTGCCAAACTCCCTGATCAGAGGGCATCATTTCCAGCCGCTGCTCCCCATCATTCGGGCTAAAAAGGCAAAGGTAAAGTTGACTGGCGTCAGGCGCATAAACGGCAAAATTCACGCCCACAGCCTCATGATGAGAAGCCGGCAAAAAATCGTCATTAACCTGTGTTGCCCCTTGCAGCCCGGGGCACCCCGCAGAAACAGAAATATCAGTTATCACAATAATTTTTTTCGCTCAAGGTTAGAGTACCTTGCCAGTTGTTTTCGCATCTTCTGGCGAGTGGATTTTTTCATCCTTCAAGGCGCTTATGCCCTCGGGTGCAACGTCGAGCGCGTAGCTGGCTCTTCGTAACCAGAGTTGGAACGCAGATAGATGGAAAAAGCCGCCGCCCAGAATATGTGACAACAACAGGTTAGGTACTTTTTCATATGGCGCATGAATCCGGAGCGAGGAACAGGGTCGATAAAGGAGGCAGTGTTACCACCAGCGAGTAATCATAACCGTGGGTGTGATAATGCTCGGTATAAAGTGCCTTGCTATTGGCGACGCCACTGCCACCAAAACACTGTCCATCCGAATTCAATATTTCTTTCCAGATTCCCTCGATCGGCACGCCGATCCTGTAATCTTGTCTTACTTCCGGTGTCATATTAGCCACGACCAGAACCGGAGAACCTGAAAAGCTTTTTCGTATAAAGGCAAATACACTCTGTTGCTGGTCGTCTGCAACCACCCAGGCAAAACCGTTATGGTCATAGTCTGACTTATACAGAGCAGGATAAGACTTATACAGGTGATTTAAATCTTTAACCAGTTGGCTAAGTCCCTGGCTGTAATGATTTTTATTGAGTAAATTCCAGTCCAGCTGACCATCATGATCCCATTCCCGGGTACTGCCGATTTCAGAACCCATGAATAGCAGCTTCTTCCCCGGGTGACCGAACATAAACCCCAGATAGGCCCGAAGGTTGGCGAACTTTCGCCACTCATCCCCTGGCATTTTGCTAAGCAGGCTGCCCTTACCATGCACCACCTCATCATGCGACAGTGCAAGAATAAAATGTTCACTGTAGTGGTAAGTCATGCTTTGCATCATTTCCCAATGATGATGGCCGCGATGAATCGGGTCACGCGCCATATAGTCCAGGGTGTCGTGCATCCAGCCCATATTCCATTTGTAGCCAAAACCCAGCCCACCGTCGTAGGTAGGCATGGAGACCTTGGGCCAACTGGTGGATTCTTCAGCGATGGAAACCTGATCCGGATAGTGCAGATAAAGCGTTTCGTTCAACTCCTTCAGGAACTGCACTGCTTCAATGTGTTCATTCCCGCCCAGACGGTTAGGCTCCCACTCCCCTTCACTTCTGGAATAATCGAGATAGAGCATGGAAGCCACGGCATCCACCCGAACACCATCAAGATGAAAGCGATCCAGCCAGTACATGGCATTGCTGATCAGGAAATCCTTTACCTCAGGTTTGCCATAGTCATAAATAAGCGTTTGCCAGTCAGGATGCCAGCCTCTTTTGGGATCCGCATATTCATAGAGAGCTGTGCCATCAAAGCGGCCCAGACCATGGGGATCAGAAGGAAAATGGGCAGGCACCCAGTCAAGAATGACTCCAATACCTGACTGATGGCAGGCATCAATAAAGGCCTTGAAATCATCCGGATTGCCAAAACGACTGGTAGGTGCAAACAGTCCAACCGGCTGATAGCCCCAGGATCCTGTAAACGGATGTTCCATGGGTGGCATCAGTTCAATATGAGTAAATCCCATGTCGACGACATAAGGAATTAACTGTTCAGCCAGTGTTTTATAAGTGAGGCTTTTCCCCTGCTCCTGACGCCAGGACCCCAGGTGCACTTCATAGATACTGACCGGCCTGTCCAGACAGGCATGATGCTTCCAGCGACTGTCATCCCACTCATAATCCAGATGATCATAAACAATAGAAGCATTACCAGGCGGTTGCTCCGCATAGTAACCATAAGGGTCTGCCTTGTGAGGCAGTAAATCGCCCTGCTGGCTTCGAATTTCATACTTATAAAGATCACCTGCCCTGACGTCCGGGATGAACAAACGCCAGATACCATCATCCGAGCTGGACATGGGATGAATCCTGCCATCCCAGCCATTAAAGCTACCTACCAGACTGACACTTCTCGCATTCGGCGCATAAACCCTGAAAATCACGCCCTCAACGGTGACTTTGGGCTCCGGATGCAAAGAAACCAGATGCGCTCCCATATACCGATAATTCCGGTAAGGCTCGCGGTGAACATGACTCAGGGAGTATGACTGAAACTGATAGGGATCAATTAATGTATACGACTGATGATCTTTATTGGTGATCGCCAGTTGATACAGAAAGACAGAGCAGCATTCTGGCAGTACCAACTCAAACAGTCCCGGTGCGACCTGAGCCATCTCGCCCATAGCTTCACCAGACGTGAAAGCAATGACACTGACAGAACTGGCATCGGGCCTCCAGACTCTCAGCAACAGAGCACCACCTTCAGGACACTCATGAAACCCCAGGAGATTAAATGGCTCGGCACAACGGCTATCCAGCAGATGGCCGATCAGCGGTTCGACAGAATTAGGCATACGATAACAAATTCACTGCTAATACTATGAAAAGCCATTATAGTCTTTGGTTGCACGATCTTCTCTCCACGATCTTCTCTCCACGATCTTCTCTCAAAAAGCAGGCTACCTGAAACTTGACGGGATTCTGGACAGCTTCTATAAATTTTCCCTCTACTATAAACTTTCTATTTTGTGGAGAAAGCAGCGATGGAGAACAGCCTCAATGACAATAACGAGAGCGGTTTAAAACTGGACGATATGATCAGGAAAATATCCGTCAGTGTCGAGTGTTTTTTGCCAAAAGAAATCGCCAATCAAACAATTACCACTTTTTCAAATCAGCCGTACGTTATGATTGTCCATGAAAGGAAGGGAGATCTTTTCTGAATGCTTGATGAGGTAAGGCTGGATTAATACAATAAGTGCAATCGACTGATATTTCATATGTGAGCCAGCTGCTGATACATTCTGTAGCTCTCACACTCAGAAATGGAAGTCAGGAATGAGTACACAAACCAGACAATACTGGCAGCTGGCTCAGGGTCAGGGTCAGGGTCAGGGTCAGGGTCAGGGTCAACAATACCAGATTGAAGCATTACTTGGGACGTAACTGCTCATTTTTTGTAAGCAAAAATACCCTTTTTGAGAACGCCACCTTGATTTTATTGTGGTTATAGTCAATCGACTACAAAATTCGCCTACAAATTCTGAGCAGTTACGAAGAATAACAGATATTTTACAACCTCATTCTTTGAGCAGCATCAAAAGGTAACGCATGTTCTTTCTTAACGGTTTTCATCAAAATCTGGAAACCATCATATCCATTTCAAAATACACTTCAAGCAACCAGTGTTTCAACAACACGGCTTCGCTTAAAACTGCTTACATAAAAACTTTAAAGAAGATTCAACCCAACACATGGCAAAATCATTCATTCTCAAAAAATATATACGACCATAAAATAATAGAAAGCTTATTATCAAGTTTTTCCCAACAAGAGTCTTTCTCGAAGGAAAATATCCATAAAAGTCGATTAGAGTATACAGAAAAAGCAAGCATGAAGGCGTCACTCAGCCGTATTGACTCAGCACTTTCCCAACTAAAAGTTAAGGCTCCTCAGATTTACGATCTTTTTTTTCTGGTCGTGAACACTCTGTTCTATTGGCGATCAGTCAATCAAAGTGGCGGCTCAACTTCCAACGCCATTGGAGTCATCTGGGTATCGAACCGAAAAAACTGGAACCTCTGGGATACCATTGAATTTCTGGTGCATGAAGTAACTCACCAACTGATGTTTCTTGATGAACTCAGGTTCATACACTATAAAAACTATACAGAGATTAATGACCCTGAAAAATTTTCTTTATCTGCCATACTCTGCAAACCAAGACCAATGGACAAGGTTATTCACAGCTTGGTAGTTGGGTTTGAGATTCTATCACTTCGACAGCATCTGAACACCTCTGAGTATTCATTTTCCTTGCACCCTGGTTATAACAAGCTCAAGGAAGATTGTATCGAAACTATTGATTCAATTAATTCCACAAACAAAAAACACAATTTGCTTACAGCAAAAAGCCTGGAGATTATTGAAAAAATCAACTTTCAGTTAAAAGGCCTTTAATCTTGAGGTTAATTTTTAAAAACAAGCTTTTCCTGATAAGTGTTGTATTGCTTTTAATCCAGCAGTTGATTGTTGCCAGCTCAACGGTTTTCATTGTAAAACTGGGAAATGATATTATCAACAACAACAGTTACCTGGCCTCACTTACATTATTCTTCTCTAGCTTGGTTATTGTTTACATACCCGCAGTCACTTCATTCCTTTTTATGGAAAAATCAAAAGTCACAATCATCACTGCCTATGTCAATCTATTCCATCAATCTCATATCAACTCCTATTTTAGATTCTTAGATAAAAATAAAAAAAAACAAACTAAATCATGGCTTACTTCAGAAGCTCAAAAAGTAATAGAAGACAGCACTTTTTTCTTCTATACCTCACTTTCAACTGCACTCAATCTTTTTCTATCAGCATTAGTAATCATAATAGAGATTAACCATCAATTTATTTACCCTTATCTTTTTTCAGTACTCATCATCATTTTATCCATCAAATTGACGAATAAATCTATTGTCGGGGCGACCCGAGAAGAGTTAATTGCTCGAAATAACTATCGCCAGATTCTCACTCATGCATGGGACAATATCCTGACAGGTAATCAACTCAATTTTGATATTTGGAAAGAAAAACATTTTTCCATGGCAGAGAACCTTAAAGATAGAATTACATGTTATGCAAAAACTCGACATCTGTTTGGATCGATAGCCATGGCGGCAGCTCTTTGTCCAATTTTAGGTTTTATACTTTACCTGTTTTTGTCAACTAACGACAAAGCTATTATGATCGCTCTAGCCATAACTCTGCCCAGACAAATTCAAATTATACAATCTATTCAAACTACCGTTGACGTACTGTTTCAACTAAAATCCTACAGAACCAAACTGTCTGAAATGATGGCTACTCTGACGCCCTCCAACCTTCACAATCAATACCTTAACCACCTGATTCAATGGAAAAAAATCACCATGAATGGACAGCCCATCTACTCTATTAACACTATTTTACAATTGATTAAACAAAACAAAATCAGGCGATCTACACTCCGTGGCGGCAATGGAACGGGCAAAAGCCTTATTCTGAAGCAGATCAAGCAAATATTTCCCAACGCCTATTATATGCCCTCTGATCCATCGGGCTTATTGTTTGATTATACAAGCCCTGAACTCTCTACAGGGCAATTTGTTATTTCAGCAATAGAAGAAGTCATAGCTATGAATAACAAACCAGAGTTGTTGTTACTTGACGAATGGGACGCTAATCTGGATGACAAGAACAGAGCCCGAATCGACGAACTGCTTGGTACTGCTGACGTACCTATTATCGAGGTCAGGCATATTGCTTAAAAATAATACACTTGACCTACCGTAGAAAACAACCTGTTACCCAACTTTATCAGGTCATGTTCCAGATGGTCTTGCCATAATCCTGAATGGAACGATCCGATGAAAACTTACCCATGGAGGCAGAGTTAATGATCGCCATTTTCCACCAGAGTTCAGGCTTCTTCCAGGTTTCTACAATGCGTTCATGGGCATCACTGTAGGCTTGGTAATCCGCCAGTGTCAGGAAGTAATCTCCCTGATCCAGCAAGGATTCAACCAGCGGTCTGAACGCATCAGGTTCTTCAGGAGAAAGATCCCCGGAATCCAGCCAGTCAATAACACTGCGCAACTCTTCCGAACTGTTGTAGATATCCCTTGAGTTATAGCCCCGATGACGAAGCTCTGACACCTGCTCAACAGTGAGTCCGAAAATAAAGATATTATCGTCGCCTACTTCTTCGGCAATCTCGACATTAGCCCCATCCAGCGTCCCCACGGTCAGGGCACCGTTGAGGGCAAACTTCATGTTACCTGTTCCTGAAGCTTCAAAACCGGCCGTAGAGATCTGTTCTGATACATCCGCAGCAGGAATGATTTTTTCAGCCAGGCTGACACGATAATTAGGCAGAAAAATTACCTTCAATTTGTCTTTGATACGACGATCATTATTCACCCGCTCGGCCACCCGGTTGATGGCATGAATAATGGTTTTGGCCACTTTGTAGCCAGGAGCGGCTTTGGCACCAAAAATGAAGACCCGCTGAGGCACATCCAGATCCGGGTTATCCAGCAGTCGTCGATACAGCGCCATGATGTGGAGCAGATTCATCTGCTGACGCTTATATTCATGGAGACGTTTGATCTGTACATCAAAAATGGCATCAGGGCTCACATCCACATTGCAGAGTTCCTTGATGACCGATGTCAGGTGCTTTTTATTGTCATGCTTGATGGCAGCAAAACGTTTCTGGAAAGCCGGATCATCGGCATAAGCCTTCATGGCATCCAGCTTATAGAGATCTTTTCGCCAGTCGCCCTCAATGGTTTCATCAATCAGTGCAGCCAGCTCTGGATTACAGTAGTCCAGCCAGCGTCTTGGAGTGACCCCATTGGTCACATTGATGATTTTATCAGGCCACATTTGATGGAACTCAGGAAACAGTTTTTCCTGAACCAGTCTTGAGTGCAAAGCGGCCACACCATTGACCTTATGGCTACCCACAACTGACAGAAAGGCCATCCGCACCATCTGATCATCGCCCGGACGATCCGGCTCTTCGATAATCGACAAGCGACGTTTCATGTTGTCATCACCTGGCCAGACCGTTTCTACCTCGGAATGCAGGAAGTGATAGTTGATCATATGAATGATCTGCATGTGGCGTGGCAGCACTTTGGTAATCAAACGCTGAGGCCACTTTTCCAGAGCTTCCGGTAACAAGGTATGGTTGGTGTAAGCAAAGACCTCCCGAGTGACTTCCAACGCTCTGGCGAAGACCAGATCTTCTTCATCCATGAGAACACGCATGAATTCAGCGACGGCGATGGCCGGGTGGGTATCATTCAACTGAATGGCTACCTTGTCAGCAATGTTATCCAGGCTGACTTGCTCAAGCTCAGGACTGTCACCGTTCTCTCGCTTGTAACGGTGAATCAGATCAACCAGTGAACAGGCCACAAAGAAATACTGCTGGATCAGACGCAGCTCTTTACCCGCCGGATGGTTATCATTGGGGTAGAGAACCTGGCTGATGTTTTCCGCACTGATTTCCTGGGAACGGGAATCCTGATAACGGCCCGCATCAAAACTGTTCAGATCAAAACCATGAGCAGCGCGACTTTCCCAAAGGCGCAGAGTATTAACGGTATCTGTGCCATAACCTGTGACAGGGACATCCCAGGGCATGCCCAGAACTTCCTGAGTATCTTCCCAGACAGCTTTACCGGCATGCTCTCTCACGGTGCCATAAAGCT
This sequence comes from Endozoicomonas sp., assembly GCF_051008435.1. Lineage (GTDB taxonomy): Bacteria > Pseudomonadota > Gammaproteobacteria > Pseudomonadales > Endozoicomonadaceae > Endozoicomonas_A. The sequence continues at coordinate 16,216 of NZ_JBPCXO010000171.1, forward strand.
TGATGTGTTGCTTACGCTTGGCTCTTTCAATACCCCAGGGAAAACTGTCTTCACGCCAGCCATCCGGCGTTTCTACCTGTTTGCCACCGGCAAAGCTCTGACGAAACAGACCAAAGCGATAGTTAATGCCATACCCCATGGCGGGCATATCAAGAGTGGTCATCGAGTCCATAAAGCAGGCAGCCAGCCTTCCCAGGCCCCCATTGCCCAGTGAAGGGTCAGACTCGTGCTCCAGAATATCAACCAGAGGCATGCCCAGGTTGGCCATGGCTTCTTCTGTTTGCTTGAAGATCCCCAGATTGTGGAGATTATTGCCCAGCAGACGGCCAACCAGGAATTCCAGAGAAAGGTAGTAAATACGGCGGGCTTTTCCTTCACGCTCTTTCTTGCGTGTTGCGCGGATACGTTGCAGATCAATCTCACGGACGACCAGACTCAAAGCTTCCCAGTACTCTGCAGGTCCGGCTTCATCGAACTCAACACCCAGAGATTGATGAAGATGTTTAACTACCCCCTGGGCAATGTCTTCACTGTCTACAACGGGCATTACATCATTTTGCCCAGCCTTGTTTGCGCTCATGTTTTTCCACCTGCGTTATTTACCATGAAAAATTTCTCGCCTATCAGAGGCAGTCAATGATTCAGCCGCTCATAGCTGTCGGGCACCCAAACAGCACCTCGTGAAAAAGTCGCCATGACAGGTGCTTGCCATTCGATGGTTTAACCCGGCTGGCGTAACCTGTGTCTGAAGATTTCCGACACGTCGGCATTTCCGCTCATGGCTGTCTGTTAACCAAACGTGACGGCATGACCTGTGGATAATTATACTTCTGATTTCCGGTCATTCCGGTTTAGTTGCAAATTATTCTTGGTCAGTCGCACTATGGAAAGGAATTGCGCCCTGTAAACGATTTCAACATTGCACGACAGTGTTTATTGGTTGGATAGCAGCCTTAGCAAAAACCCACTGCCTGATCAAAAAACGGTTTCTAAAGAGGATCGGCCAGACGCCTGACAGAGGGGATTCATCTACTTTTCAGATTCGTTTAAACTCATCGCAAGAGTCGGTTTAACGTCAAATGGGGTGTTTCTGTGCGAATTGGCATCGATGTAGGTGGTACTAAAACGGAGATCGTCTTACTGTCCGATTCCGGAGATATGATTCACCGTGAGCGGCAACCCACTCCCGATAACTACCCGGACTTTCTGGATAGTATCCAGGAATTGATTAACGTCACTGAAGTTCACTACGGTCAGGCCAGCAATGTCGGTCTTTGTCTGCCGGGTGCCGTCAGCCCTGATACCGGCCGTATGAAAAATGCCAACACCCTTTACCTGAATGATCAGACGGTTGCAGAAGATCTTGAACAGCGCCTGGGCAAGACGGTCAAACTGGCCAACGATGCCGACTCCTTCACCTTATCAGAGGCAACCGATGGAGCGGCTGCCGGAGCCAAGAGCTGCTTTGGCGTCATTATCGGAACAGGCTGCGGTGGCGGACTGGTGTATAACGGTCAGCTGATTCAAGGACCTAACGCCATTGCCGGAGAGTGGGGACATAATGTTCTGCCTTATTACCACGAATCCTCCGATGGACCTGACCAACCCTGTTACTGCGGCCGGAAGAACTGTATTGAAACTTTTACATCCGGCACGGGTATGGCCAAACGTTTCCGTGAAGCCCACGGCTACAGCGTCCAGGACATTCCTGAGGCAAAATCAGTAATGGAAAGAGTTGAGAACGGTGATCAACAGGCCGTAAAACATTTCAGTCATTATGTCGATGCACTGGCCCGTTCTCTCGCAGGTGTCATAAACATTTTTGATCCGGAAGTGATAGTCCTGGGGGGAGGCATGTCGAATATACAACCACTCTATACCGAACTCCCAAACGCAGTGGCAAAGTATGTTTTCTCTGACCGGTTGAATACTCGAATTGTTCAAGCCAAACATGGAGATTCCTCCGGGGTAAGAGGCGCCGCCTGGCTGTAAAAAAACCGGCGCAAAGGCGTCGGCAAAGTAGGAGTCACACAAGGATCGACCGATTTAGAACCAGATTTCAGCTTCTACACCAAACTGAAGCACCCCTTTCTCATTATCAAAGTCAGCGCCCCAGCCATCTTTGGCATCTTTGTAGAGGTAGGTCACAAACGGCTTGATTTGTGGGCGACTAAAGTAGTCTGCATTCACTGTGATCACGCCCGCTATTTCAGCCGTGTAATAATCGGTCGTCGTTGTTTGAGCTGACCAGTTGGACTTGTCATAACCGTAGGATGCGGTGAATTCCCAACGGAAGTTATCGTTTACACGACGGGTTGGCCGAACAGCAACCAGCAAACGATCAACCGTTTCAGCTTCCTTCACTGGAGTGTCGACACTTTCAGTCAGACCCCAGATGTTCTTGCCATGCAGGTAGGTCACTTCAGAAGCCATCTGCCACAATGGGTTGATGTTCAGAACACCGTAAGAGGTGAAGAACAGGGTTCTGGCATCTTCGTTGTCCGCAGCACCGCCACCCGCCTGACCAGACCAGACCAGGCACCAAAGTCAACGCCACGGTTAGCCGCCATACCCGTACCGTAGGCCAGAGCGGTGGTAGACCAACCGTCCAGGCCATAGTAATCACGGTTGTAGGTGATAGCAGTACCAATACCATTAGTAGCAGCATTGTCACCGTAGGCTTTTTCAAACTTGCCTTTGTTGTCCTGCAACATGATTTTCAGATCGTAATCGAAGCTGCCACCCAGAGCCTCATGGCCATAGCTGTATAAGTCGATGGAGTGCATGGTGACACAATCACCCACTTTTTCTTCGATATTATCTTTGTTGTCCTTCTCGCCAGGATCAACAGAAACAACAGCGATACCGGAACGTCCCTGCTCATAACCAAAGCCGACACCGGAAGACTGTCTCCAGAATTCACCTGACAACAAACCAGTCTGACGGTTCAGGTAACGACGACCTGCCCAAACATGGGCATCTTCAGGCAGGTAGGACAGACCACCAATTTTCATGAAAGCTTCTTTCACTTCAAACTGGCCATCATCCTGTGTGTTTTCACTGCCTGGAGAAGAGTAGAAAGCCGACTCTCCATTGCCATATTCAGCACGAATCCCCAATTCGGCCCATACGCCATTCTGAAACTCAGTCATCTTGCCTAAAACAAATTACCATCAGACACCTGGGATCAGATTCCTGAGTCGTTTACCCGTCAGCTGATGGAGCGTTTCAGCTACTATCTGGCTCGATCAGGCTCACAGATTGCCGGTATTCAGCTGGAAGACTGCATGATGATTGATACTCCGGTCAATGTGCCTGGCACCAGTACTGAGTATCCAAACTGGCAACGACGTCTGACAGAGAATCTGGAAAGTTTCTTTGCCAGCGAAGAGAACAAGGCTTTTTTCAATAACCTGACGCAATGTCGAAAAGCCTGATTTTTCAGAACAACACAGGTGCAGGATGAATAATTCTGCACCTGCTATAATAACACGACACCTATTTATACCCATTGGACTTCAAGATGCTACTAGGAGTCTGTCGGACTTAGCCGACCGTAGCGAGGAAAAGTCCGGTTTGAGACAGTTTTTATGATTATTTGAGGCGAATAGTGAGCTATTCAACGAAAAGAATCATAAAAAATGGCCAAATCAGGCTTTTTCGCAGTAGGTCAGTGGTAAGTCCGACAGGCTCCTAGGCAGCAAGAGAGCGAATCCCCGTGAGCCTACAAATAGTAAGTGATCGGGGTGAGCGAACGCAGACAACAACGTAGCATCTTGAAAGACGATGGGTATATTATTATTTTTCGCACTTTGCTACTACAACCTAGCCATACCTGCCTAGGAGCCTGTCGGACTTAAGACTATTTCGGTCTGAATTCCAGAAAGAACGGCCCAATTATTCGATGAATTCGATTAAATAGGTCAACTATTCTCACGAATCCATCGAATAATTCGACTCGTTCTACTGAAATTTATGCTCGAAAGCATAAGTCCGACAG
>NZ_JBPCXO010000172.1:0-36029 GCF_051008435.1 Endozoicomonas sp.
ATGGCTCTCTCCTTTGCTGTTCTCGGGATCAAAGTCAGTAAGGATAGACAAAAGAAAATGACGGGTATTTCCCATAGGTTGGAGGGCTGCACTGGGCAAAAAGTCGCCGCGAAGCGGCCTACCTTGATTTCACCAGAATCGGGCTGGATATAGTCAGCCCGATTCTGGTGTGAGAGGAAAGTTGTTATTACGAAGTATTACTTTGGAGTAGCCATTAATATAGAGTGGCGAATATCGTTTCGTATCACTCTTTCTCCTTCAATCACTTCAATATCATCTCTGACTTCAATAACTGTAAGCAGCAAAGCATCAGGACCCGTAATATTGTCTTCATCGGTCCCTACAACACCTGTGATCAAAACTACTATTCCATTGTCTTGAAGCACCTCTCCTATAAAAGCTCCATTATCAAAGGTTATTGGAATAGTGTACTCGAAAGGGGATGAGCTGACTTCAATAGCTCCATCCTTTGTATTAATCGCCGTATAGTTTCGACTTCCCTTGATAATAATATTGTTCTCTGAAAAGCTTATTTTAACAACACTTAAGTCTGCCGTATCAAGATCCGAATAAGTGTTCTCGCTGGCCTCAAAATTTGTATCAGTTGAGAAACTCAATCCCTTGGCCATAAAAGTCTTGTCACTCAAATCGTTGATGGTTGTATCATTGGCTTTTTTTAGGCCTATTGAAATAGCGGAGGCTTTCTGATCGTTGGAATCATCAACAGTCTGGGTTGCAGTACGCCAGAAAAACTGACCATTAGAAGAGAACTGCATTCTGTCTAAGGAATTTTCAGTATCAAACAGGGCGCTACCTGTTTTCAAAGTTGTGAATGTGCCATTCTCATTGACCTCATTACCAAGAGACCCTAATGGGAGAAGCGAAAAAGCAGCCAGGGTGCTTGAAGCGATAAAAGTTGCAATTCTTGACTCATAAGAATAAGTACTTGAGTCTTCATTGGTCGAACTGCCTGTAATGTCTATAAGGCCGTAGGAGGTTAAGGCTAAAATCTGGTTCAAGCTATTAGAATCGCTGTCATTGATAAGAGATAAACCGAATGAAAAGACACCATAGCTGTCGGAAATATTGCCTGAAAAATCAGTGTCCTGCTTATTCATAAAAACAAATGACTTTTCAATCTCCAGATCATAGATACCGCTGAAATCAGTTTTACCATCGTTGATAAGGTGAGTTCTTTTGATTTTATTAAGGATCCCCATGTAGGATCCATCAACTATAGGCTCAAGGGTGAGAATAGAAGGGTTATCGATCTCCAGTCGTTTGTCTGTACGGTCTAATGCGCTTTCTACTTCCCTTCTTTCCTCAGGAAAAAAGACAGAGTAAGAGTTGTCGGTGTTTAGCCAGATATCGTAACCTGTATTGTCCTGTTCTATTTCGTTTGTGTCACTGCTTATAGACAAGATATCTCTAATATAAACTGAGCCGAGGAATTCTTCTGATGCCCCCAGTGACAGGCTCAATGCATTATTGTTGATCTGGATAGTTCCAGGCCTGTTATTAGCGTGCCTATAGCCAAAAGTGCTCCTGCCATAGCCAGCCCCGCTTGCTATTGAGAAATTGGATAAACCATATGAGCCCGAGGACTGACTCAATTCTTCCAGGGATGCAGAAGCTTGATTGTGCTGGGCTATCTGTTGGGAAATGAGATTTTGAGACTCTGTTTCAGCTTGAAGCAAAAAAGAACTCAAATCGGCTGAGTTGCTTGCAAAACTATCAATTTGACTGCGATCTATTGTATCAATAAGGTCACTAATCTCATTGAGAGTGAGCTCAGTAAATGAATCTATATATTCAAAAAGCAGCCGAGTCGCTACTGTAGATGCGGCATCCAGTCGTATATTATTATCATACCCAAGGACCAAGAGCGCATTATCAGGGATTGTTTTACCAGCTTCTAAGTTGACTGTTTGCCCAGGTAGCTCAGCAATAAACAGTAGATCAGAACGTGGAGTGCTTTGAGGAGATACTTCATAAATACCATTTCCAATAGAAACTACTGTGATGCTAAGAGTATCTGTGACAATACCTCTTTCGCTAACAGTAACCGCTTTTATAGAGGCATTATCAACAATGTCGGCATAAGCTTTAGGGACAATGCCTGAGATTAAAGCATCTATGAAATCAGCTCCACTGGAGTCGTGTTTAGCAGTCAGAAATTTTCCGGGAGCATCAACAGTAACGGTGAAGGTCGTCTGATTTTCAGGGGGAGGTGTGGGGTTTTCAGGGGAAGGAGCAGGATTTGCAGGTGGGTTTTGCTCTGAGGCTGAATCATTGCTACTGCCACCTCCACCGCCACATCCTGTTAATGAAAACATCAAAAATACAGCAACCAGGGCAGCCTGAGTTAAATTTTTCATTATGTAATTATCATCCTTTGATAAATTGTATTGACTCATAGACAGTCTGGAGAATAAATAATCCCCCTGATAATTACAAGACAATGGATGTACTAAGGCTTTCTGAAAAATTACATGGACGTTTACCAAAAGTCGAATTTAATCCATAGCTCGCCAAGCTTCATCACCAGTAGTAGCTAACCCTGCCAATCGGCGAGACAACAATTCATACACATCAATACTGTGATCTTCCAAATCCTCGTCAATCAACAGGCGAGGATGACCCTCTGAAAAGTCGAGAATGTCTTCGGCTCTGCCTGCGAATCGATCCCAAAATGTAGCCCATCTGGATAGATTACCGCTGGTGTGACAGTGACCTTCATGGTCGAAATAAATAAGATGACCAACGTGACGGTAGCCGGTGATTTGGGGCGGGACCCGCGTGACGAGATCGCAATTGTTGACGCATCGAAAGGTTCTTTTACCCAGCGATCTTTCAAATAGATCGGAAGCAGCATTGTTCTCATTGTTGTGAAAGCTGCGGTAGAACTCTCTGTTGCCAAGTCGGGGCTGACCAAAGGTATAAACGCCCGCAATGGGCAAGTTCTCCTGAAGCTCCAATGTCGCTGCAGCCAGAGTGGCTAGAGCTCCACCCAGACTGTGGCCAGTGATCCAGATACGTTGATCATTGTCGTGTAGTCTGTTGAGACGTTCTTTGATGGTTGCCCAAACCGTATCGAGTCCTTCGACAAACCCACGATGGACGGAACCAAGGTTGTTTTCAGGCGTCCAGTCTTCCCGCATGATGTCAAAATTCAGGTTCCAGTCTTGAAACTTCGATTCTGTGCCCCGAAAGCTGATGATGATCTTCTTGCTGTCTCCGACAATAAATCCCTGAATATCCGGGTCCATATGGTCTTTCCGGTATTCAAAGAACACATCCTGATCACTGAGGTTAAATCCCTCAAACTCCAGAATTTGTTTGATCTCGTCGGAAGTCCGGTAGGCAATATTGGAGCAGCTGGCCAGACAGGCCATATTAATCTTGCTGAAGCTCCGGGCTTTATGATTAAAGCGTCGTGCAATCTTGGAACTTGTTCTACTTGATATAACCATGCCATCCCCTGGCGAGATTGTGGTTAAATTATTATTGCTGTAGATTCTGCAGGGATAGAAGGCGAGAGGCAACTGAATAAGGGCGCAGCCTAAGCTGCGCCCGATAGTATTTACTTGAAGAGACCTTTCAGGGCATCTTTCAGAGGCCCGGCTTTTTTCTCAATCTCTTTTTCCAGGCGCTTTTTCACCTCCTGCTTGGCCAGTGAGGCGATGGTGTCGGCGAGGCGTTCGGTATCAATACCACACTCCTGCTGACCCAGTTTGCCCTGGCAGCGTACCGGCCAGGTGACCTCGGCATAATCTTCATTGACCTGACAGGCGGGATCACTGTCAGGAGCGCGGTTGCCGCTGATATTCAGGCCCACGTGATAGTCCAGAGTCTGTTTGACCAGATTAATATCACCGTCACCTTTGAGATTCAGATTGGTCAGTGCTGCAGTCAGATCCTTATTGCTGGCGACACCATTGCGAACGGTGAAGCTGCCTCCAAGGTTGGTGAACTGGGTTGTGTTACCCCAATCTTTTTTCTGCAGATCTTTCTTGCGAATTTTGGCAATCCCCTCACAAACCATCTTGTCAAAGTTGGCTTGAGTAAAGGCACCCTTATCCAATTTGAAATCGACCTTGCCGTTCAGGTTACGGGTCAGGACACTCTGCAGCTGGCCATTGGTAGTCAGGTTCATATCGGCATTCACCTTACCCTCAATGGACTTCAGGGCAGGAATGGGTTGAGCCAGGGCATGCAGGTTAATGCCTTTCAGGTCAGCGGTTGTCTGGATTTTTGGATCACCTTTCTTACGAACATCCAGCTTCCCGTCCAGATCAATGGAACCTTCATAGAAGCCAGAAGCCAGTTTGATCTCCTGGCGTCCATTCAGGGCAGTGAGCTTGACTGTGGGCTTGTTAAAAGTGAGCTTTGCAACGGTCAGAGAAGCCAGCTCCAGAGAACCTTTGATATTCAGAGGGCGCAGGGCATCTTCCGGAATCAGGGGGAGTTCTTTTTTGGTGGCTGAAGGCTCTTTTGCCGGACCTGAAGCGACTGCTGGAGGCTCAGTACTTTGAACCCCTTCAGTTTTGTCTGCGGCTTTCTCTTCGTTGGTTGTCTTTTGATCAGTGGCCGGTGGCAGATAGCGGTCCAGATTAAGATCATTGCCTTTGAACTGGAAGGTCATGTTTTGTTTTTCCAGATCGGCAATCTTGAAGAAGCCATCAATGTTGAAGTTGTCCAGAGTCAGATCCAGTTTCTCTGCTGAGAAACTTTTACCATCGGTATTAAAGCTGCTCTTAAAGGCCATCTGAGTCATTGCCTTGGGATCGGCCATGGGAGGAAGCTGGATCTTGATCTCTTTTAGCAACTTGCCCGGATTGAATTGGGTAACATCCAGGTGACCCTTGATCATCAGAGGCTTCTGCTGAACATTCAGATCGCCAACAATCTGCAGGGTTTCAGCGCTTTCCTTTACAAGATCGGCCACTGCTGGATTGACAGAGATCTTCAGATCTTTCAGATCATAGGCGCCCTCTTTGAGGTTGAACTTCAGAACGCCACTGATGCCAGTCATCAGAGTCAGATCGGGTTCACTGCTTTTGATGCGGGCTTTCAGGTTGAAATCAAAAGGCACATTGTTGCGAACGGCGCCGGTTTCCAGTCCTGCCTGATCCACCAGGTAGGTTTTACCAGTGCTCTTGTCGTCATACCGGATCACCAGACCTTCGACGGTGACATTGGCAATATCCAGCTCCAGAGGCGCAGATTCAGTCGTACCTTCAGGCGTTGCAACCGTTGTTTCTTCTGTTGCAGTGGGCTGGGTGCCTGTTTTTTTGGGAACTTCCCAGTTGCCTTTGCCAGACTTGTCCTTAACCAGATTCAGCTCCAGCCCCACCAACTTGGCGGTCTGCATTTCTACTTTCTTACTCAGCAGAGGCAACAGCTTAACGCTGACTTCAGCGGTACCCAGTTTGGCCAGTTCGGTGTTGTCTGCACCTTTGACATTCACCTGCTCAAGGGAAAGTCCCAGCCAGGGAAAGACCGACCAGCCAATAGGCCCATCAATCGTGAGCGTCAGGCCCGTGTTGTCATAAACCAGTTTCGAAATGTCATCCCGGTAATTATTGGGATCGATGACTTTGGGAAGAATTAGGGCAGCGGCAACAGCAAGAATAATGATGCCAGCCACCACAAAGGCGATGAGTTTAATTGCACGATTCATGGGAGGCCTCGGGATCTCAGGGCACAGAGTGTTGTTATTCCTTGATCAGGATAGTGTATCAGTAAGCTTTGGAGGAATGGAGAAATTGTATATTTTGGTTAGCGTATAGAGGAGATCAGAAGTAGATTAAACTGAGTGTTTTTTTAAAGCATGGGATTCTATTACAGGCATTAACGAGCTAAAAATCTTCCATCTAAGTACCTAACTCTGTATATACACAGTACTGGAGCCCATATAGTTTGGGCTCCAGTACATTTACAGCCAAAATGAGCGATCTCTTAAGTCTCTCAATTATATATTCTTGATTTTTTCTTTCTGCAAGTAAGGTCCATCAGGCAGTTGAGTTTGATCTATATAAAAAACTTGATGGTTGGCTTGCCTGGTTAAAGGGATATAGTTTGGGTCAGCGCGAGTAATAGCCGCAGTAACAGCCATCACCAGTAAGTCCGCCATCGGGTTTCCAGAAGAGTTATTCTGTTGAGGGGTGTATTGCATCACTTTCTCTGCAGCCCATAGCTCTTCACCCGTTCTGCCACTAACAATGCGATAATTGAATCCAACGGTGACCGTAGTACTTATCAGGACATACTGGGCGTCCCACTTATTGATCGTTACGAAAAGAATTGAGTCAGCACCAAACATGCTTCCCAGCTTTACAGGATCTGCAGAGTGAATCAGATTTGCATCGTAAAGTCCTTCTCCTTCAAGTACCGTTTTGACGGTATTAACAGGAAAAACATAGTAGCCTTTCTCTGCCAGGGGCATTGCCACTGTACTCAGAAAATAGTCAGGTGCATCAACATCAACTGAGTCATTCACTACAGGAACAATCAATATTGAGCGTGGTTTTTCCTGATTGAAGGCAGTATGTTCAACTTTTGGTGTTTGTGTAGCACAGCCAGACAGGACAGCTATCAGTGTGAGAAGTATTGAGCATTGGATTTTTTTGAACATCTTAATTTACCTGCTCATTTTTTGATTTCTGACTACTTGATAGACTACTGATCATAGTATCCATTAGGTGCTGGCTTTCAGGCCAAAGATCTCGTTCTTTTTTGAAATAACTAATGGCTTCTTCAGTCTTGCCTTGCTGAAGCAGAAGGTTGCCATATTCAGCATAAAGTCCTGGTGGAACTTTCCCATTTCCATCTTGAATTGCTTTCTGCATTGCTTCCGTGAGAGCTGCAAGCTCGGCCGGATTTTTGTAGTACTCATATAAGGACTCTTCATATTCACCCCAGTGATAAAGGCCTTTAGAGGTTTGGCAGCCTCCGAGCAGTACTGAACCGGTTATAAGTAAAGCAGCAGCTATTTTCTCTTTTTTCATTATTATTTTTACTGACTCTGACGTTTATGGACACTGAAAGTTTTGCTGGATCCTCGGGAAAGATAAAACTTCTGCTCTAACACAATTTCACCTTCTCGAAGCACTTCTATTCTGTGAGTACCTGGCTCAATTCTCATCCCAGACTTGTCCTGGATATAGTCCGAGGCTTTACCCATCTGTATACCATCAAGCCTGATCATGTCAGTACTGGTAACTCCAGAGAACATGATATAGGGCCTGTCATCTTTAACTCCCGCCATCTCGGTGGGCGTATTAACACATCCGGATAGCATTAGTATTGAACAAAAAACAGCCATTAAAGCGATCAGTCGACTCATTTCAAAACCTTTATTCTGTAATGCTTAGCGAATCAATCTGGTAGTTATCGATAGAGCCTTCAACTAACTCAACAATACTGCCCTCGTTACTTTCACTGTCACCAAAATTTGCGATGACTTTTACTTTTGCCAGTTCGGTTCCAGGTAGAGTAATGGTGAAGCCTGTTTGCTTTGACTTTACTTGTTTGCCTTGTGTTTTTACGACCAATACCTTTCCTGGTTTCAAGCCCTGACTTTCACCACCACTAATAAAGATTTGTCCGTCAGATACGTCCAAAATACTGGTTGTCCATGGTTTTTCCATGATTTTACGAATCATTTCATCCAGTACATCACTGATTGCGCTGGAAATAGCCTTGTCTGTCAAGGTGCCGTCATAGGAAGCGCGTGAACCAAAACCTGCCACGGAAGCGCTTTCTAGTGATGCTTCACCGGTTCCGGTTGAAGAAAAGAAAGCTTGTCCGGTTTCTACGTTGATCAATCTCAGCTCAACTTTTGCGTAAGCTGATTGTTTTTTTGAACTACTTAAAAACCCTTTTTCACCGGTTACATTTCGTCCAAACTCAGTTAAAGAACCCACTATAAGAGTGTCAACTCCTACCAGATCTCCACTTGCGCCAAACATTTCACGTTCTTGTTCCACACGTGCTAAGTCAGGGCGTTCGAAGACCATAAAGCTGCCTGATTCAATAAGACGAGCAGAAAGCATGTCTCCCACCTGCTTTCCTAGAGGATCATTGAAATCATCTCGCAGCAGTGAGCGGCCATAGTTGGTTTCGTTGCTGATACGACCCACTGCTATTTTGCGCTTAAGCTGAAGCTGTTCCTTTGACTCATTTTTAAGCATCTGTTCTTGTGCTTCAGCTTGAGTCTCTCGGCTGGCAGGGGCGTCAGTTATCTGAATTTGTGGTGTCTGTGTCGCACACCCGGCTAATGCAATAGTTGCGAAAAGTGGCAATAACTTTTTCATGAGAATTTTTTAGTAGAGTTGATAGGGTCGACATTATATGAATTTTTACAATTATAAAAGATTACAGTCATCGTTTGATTGATATATATCATGGTTGCAGGGTGGAGAATAAGGTAGGTGGAGTTTCCGCAGAGAGCACTCATATGTCAGAAGTATTGGGTGTGCCAAGAGCTAATTGCCAAGTAGATTACTTGACTCTGATATCTCCGATGATTTTTAGATCAGGAGGGTAACAGTGTTACTCAAACAGGAGAGACTATAACGTTGCAGTTATTCTTCGGAGCACGGTTTTGCCTTAGGTGAGTCACTGATCAATGTCATATTGGGAGACTTATCCTTGAGAGATTTCCAAACCCCGGAAAAAAATGATTCCAGTTCTCCAACATGATCCACGATGTTCAACTCCCGATCGACGGCCATTCGGTAGTCTCTCTCCAGCCCGCCTTTAACAGTTTTCAGGATACAGGCGCCGTCATAACAGCCGGTGACAAACACGTCTTTTATGCCTTCTTCCTTAAGATAGGTGTCCAGCACATTATCGTTTTGAATGACTTCACGGCCACTGGGTAGCTTCACGGTTTTGTAGCTGTCAAAGACACCGTCCGCGTTTTTGGAAATCTGTTTGTACATGACATGTCTTTTTAGGGATGCCAGAAGCCCGGGAAGGGTATCGCCCATTTAGTGGGGATCATAGTTCACATCATAGTCCACATCCAGTATGTAGACACCCTGTTTGTTGGCAATATTGTCCAGCAATCGAATTTGATCCTGAATGATCTCTCCATAATTTTTAACAGCAGGATTGATAAAGCCTTCCTGCATGTCCATGAGAATCACAGCCACTTTTTTGCCCTGACTTAACAGAGTCTCTATGTATTGGAGGGATTCTTCGACGCCAGCATGAGCAGAAGCCATCGTCGTAATCAGAAAGGTGCCGAGACAGAAATCAATTAATTTCATTACAGAATGCCCGCAGAGGAGAGAGCGGAGGATTGGGATAGTGAAACGATGCTAATTCGTCAGAAGCATAGACAAATCAGTGAGGCTCTGGAGGCGATTCGTCCTTAGCTTAACTCTCCCGGGCTTGCAGCTTCTTCAGGGATTTAACGGAGCGAGTCCAGGGGTGAAGAACTCTGACAGCATCTTTCAGCTGGGGGGACTTGATCATAGCCAGAGCTTCTTTACTGCTGGTGAACTGACCTTGAAGCAGGACATACCAGTCTTTCTGATTTTTACGATATCGGGCGGTGACAGCAGACTTCAATTCCGGGAATCGTTTTTTCATCTTTTCAATGGCTTCAGGCTTGTTTGCTGCAAACCACTGGATTGTGTAACTGTTTCCCGGGCCGCTGATGATCGTTCCTTGCGGTTGGGTAATAGTTTGAGAATACACTTTTTGAGTCTTTTTTGGCTTCCCTGTAATCAGACCCTGTAGCTCATTAACAGAACGAATTCTGGGGTATAGGCGTGTGGAAGCACGTGCCAGCTCAGGAGTGGAAAGAGCCCTGTCGGCCTTACTTTTGCTTGAGTAAGGTGTTCCTACCAGCAAATACCAGTCCCTGCGTCCTTTTCGATAGTGAATGATCTGGGCATCATTCAGCTCTTCATAGCGCCTGCGGACTCGCTCGAGAGTATCTCTTCTGGGGCCAGCCAGCCACTGAATAGCGTAACTGTTCTGGGAAGCTTCGAGAATGCTGCGCTTGGCGGGCTTGCGGTACTCCCTGGTTTCTTTTGGACGACGATATTCGCTGACCTCTTCCTGGGCTGAATAGGCCGAGTAACCATCCTGTTGATAGTGCTTGCGAACTCTTGAACGATCCACCTCCGGGGTAATCTGGGCATAACGCTGCTGGCGTGGAGCGTTATAGTTCAGATCCGGTTCTTCTGCATAAGGGTCGGACCGGTAGGAAGATCGAAATTGAGGCTCAGTCACCTGATAAGGATCGGTATTATAATCCCGATAGGTTTCTTGTTGCTGCACCTGTGGATAGGCTGGTGCGATACTGGCAAACAGTCGATTATTGTCTGGCCTGACGGGCTCTTCGTAGGCATATCGCTCGTTATCCAATGATCTTGTGGGATCATTGGGGTCCCTTAGTTCGTCCGGCATGATCAGATCCAGCTTCTGAATACTGGCCAGAGATCGAGTCCATGGATAGAGCTTGTCCGTCATTAATAATCTGGGCGGACTGTTAAGAGACGTCATGGCAGATTGACGATCTTTGAAAGGCCCGTCCAGAAGTACAAACCAGTCTTTGTTCTTACGTTGATAACGAACAATGGTCGCTTGTTGGAGTACCGGGAAGCGTCGCTGTAAATCGATCAGTGGCTCCTCGGTATGAGTAGCCAGCCACTGGATGACAAAACTGCCATGTTCTGCGCTCAGCAACTGGGTGATTCTTTGTTGTGCTTGCTGTTGCGGAGCGGGTTGTTGATAGCGGTTGGATGGCTGATATGCCGGTGGTGCTGATTCTTGTCTGAAATAGCCACCTGAGTCAGGCTCTGCTGGTCTTGAGCGTTCTGCAGGCAGGTACTCCTGATAAGTTTTATTTCTCTCAGGCGCTGAGTAGGCTGCTGTTTCCAGCGGTTCTTCGTAGTTGTCTGTTTGATTGCTTCGACATAGCCATTCACTGTCGGGGCCGGAGCGACAGTCCCAGGATGAACTTAGTGCCAGAGGTTCTGGAGGCAATAAGAGGGCGTCCGCTGAAACAGCGGTGAGCGACGCTAAGGCAGCAACTACTCCAAGCCTGAGCGGTTTATCCGTAAACAACACTCGAACAGACATGAATCAGATCCTTCTGACCATTGCTTTTAACAAATCAGATTTGAAAATCAATTGCAAGTGTTGTGTTGTATTTATATCTCAAACACACCATCTTGTATGGCTCACTGATAGGGATAGATAGAATACAGAAGCCATCGGTAGACAGAGTAGAGTGGGGAGCGAGGCTGCTGACTCCACTGGATAAACGTCAATGTTTTCTGCATGACGGACTCTTTGCTCTGGGTGTTATAAGTATCAAAATATTCTTTCATATCAAATGCGTGACCTTCACTGAAAGTCTCCAGATCGTAGGGCTTCCAGAATGATCGGCGGTTTATATATTTGACAATGTTTGAGCAGATTTCCGGTTTCACAAAGGTGTCTTTTTCCGCAAGCACCATCAGAGTTGGGATGGTGGTGGGTGTGGACATAAAGTTCTGATAATACGTGCCCGGTTCACAATTGGGGTAATAAGCAGTGACGGATTGGACGCCTTGAAAGGAGTCTGCAGGCAGGGAGCTGACAGCAGGAACCGGAAGGTTGTTATTGGCCATGGTCATGGCGTCCAGCACAACGGAACCACCATGGGAGTAACCGATGATGTGGAGATTGTTGCTATCGACTTTTTGGTAGCCCCTGATGTTTTTGAGGGCAATGAAAAGGTCTGCGGTTCTTTCAGCGGGTAATAGAAAATACCCCTTTGCCACTTTGTTCATCATCTCCTTATGGATTTCTGTCAGCAGATCACTTTCTGGCAGATCCAAAGTCATTGCCCTGTCGATGGAAGAATCCCTTGCCTCCAGGTAAGCATGACAAGGCTGATCTTTATCAAAGCAGTACTTCAGGGTTCGAATACGAGTAAAACTGTCCACAATCATCACGGCATAACCCTGGGATAGAAAAAAATCCCGCCGTTCTTTCATGCTCATTGAGAAAGCGGGAGAGCTGCCATGGAGCAGAATAATGGCAGGGTAGGGTGGAGAACCCGTTATAGGAAACCAAATGGGGTGGCTTATTTCTTGTTCAATTTCTTCCCAACTTCTTCTTTGCAAACAAGTGGCCTCTTGAAACTCCGGGAATGTATTCCGGGCAGCCAGACAGCCTGTATCCATAAATTCGCATTGAAAGCAGAACAGGCTGGCAATGCTCAATACCATAGCGTGCTGGTTATGAGGTTCGATCAGGCTGTTGACCAAAGAAAATAATGGACTGGTTGTATTCACTCAGGAACTCTCAGGAAGGTGAATCGGTCTCAAGGTATGGACAATCACACATTATGGCATGCTTTTCAGCGACTATTATGGAGGTGTGGTTTTCCCAGGCAGCCATAAGTACTGACGCAGTCTTTCGTCGGCTCATAGGATGAAAGCCTGTCCACTTTAAAAATCTCGGCTAAAGAATAGTGGTTGTTTGTGTGACTCTGACTGGGGATTTTTCCACCTCTGTCATTTGAATATCTGAGGAACATGTTATGGAGAAATTTGGAGCTTTGGGGATAATGAACGTTAAACGATGGCTGGCAGTCGTATTTTGTCTGGGCCTGTCTGGTTCGTTATGGGCTTTGGATTCGTCATGTTTCCCCAAGGTTGATACCGGTCAGCCTCAGTATCTTGTGGCATCAGGCATGATGATGCTGGAAGCTGCAAGGGAAAAGAAATTGAATAAAGCTGAGGTCGAGCTGCCTGTCTGGGTTAGCGGTTATCAGCGTGGCTGGATGGCCAGAGTGGTCGAAAAAGCCCCTGCGAGAACCGTGCTGGGGGTCACCCCGGAAGAGGGTAAATTATTCAATGGTCTGTTGCTGGCTTCTTCTGATCGTCAGATCAGCAGTCTGGATCGTAATGAAACCCGGACATGCAGAACGTTGATTGATGTCAGGCAGCTCAAGAGTATGGCGGGTGGCCATCTGCCCGATAAAGGGCAGTTCTGGATCTATGTGGTCAAACCCAAGAGCAAGTCGAAGCCTGTTAGCAAGTACCCTATTCAGCAGTCTGATGTTGATAACTTCCTCACGGGTTGCCTGGAGCAGTCCAAAGCGTTTTCACTGCCTCAGTTTGCTGAACAGTGTGTAGATACTACGGTAGGTTGGTCGGATCACTGGACCAATGACCGCGAAAGACCTTCCGGTGGCAAGCTGGTACAAAACAAGCGAGTGCAGATAGACAAGCTGCTTGAGAGGCTGGAAGGAGGCTTTTTCAAAAAAGTAAGAAACGAATAGCTCGCCTGCTTTAAGGCAGCTCCGTATAATGGCCGGGTTGTGGCCCGAGTCTGGCAGTAATCACTGGACAGACTCCATGCTTAGAATAGATATAATCGGAGATCATAATGGCTGAGCGCAAGGCCAGTGTTGAAAGGAATACGCTGGAAACCCAGATTAGGGTTGATATCAATCTGGATGGTACTGGCAAGAGCCAGTTCGATACAGGCGTTCCATTTCTTGATCATATGATGGACCAGATTGCCCGTCATGGCTTGATTGATCTGGACATCAAGGCTGTAGGCGACAACGATATTGATGATCATCATACCGTAGAAGATATCGGTATTACCCTGGGTCAGGCATTCACAAAAGCCCTGGGTGATAAGAAAGGTCTGACCCGATACGGTCACTCCTATGTACCCCTGGATGAAGCTCTTTCCCGAGTAGTCATCGACTTCTCAGGACGTCCGGGTCTTGAGTTCAATGTTGACTTTACCCGGGCCATCATTGGCAAGTTCGATGTCGATCTTTTCTACGAATTCTTCCAGGGCTTTGTGAATCACGCCAATGTGACACTGCACATTGATAACCTCCGTGGTCGCAATGCCCACCACCAGATAGAAACTGTCTTCAAGGCTTTCGGTCGGGCGCTGAGAGTGGCGCTTGAACTGGATCCCCGCATGGCTGGTCAGATGCCTTCCACCAAAGGTTCGCTTTAATCAGCCATGAGCAGAGAAGTCATCTCCTGACTTTGGTGAGGAAGTGGTTTTACGGTCAACAGCCATGAGCGAAGAAAAATATTTTGCGTCACTCTCAAGCATGAAGAGTGACGTCGTTAATATTTTTCCCTACAAACTGTTCGGGGAGTTCAAAGAATGAAGACAGTTGCAGTCATCGATTACGGTATGGGTAATCTTCACTCTGCCAGTAAGGCTCTGGAACACGTCGCCAGCAGTGATACCCGTGTGAAGGTTACTTCTGACCCGAAATTCATTCAGCAAGCCGATCATGTGGTGCTTCCAGGTGTGGGTGCTATCCGTGATTGCATGGCTGAAATTCGTGCCAAGGGTGTTGATGATGTGGTGCGGGAAGTGGTTGAAAGCCAACGTCCGCTGCTGGGTATTTGTGTTGGCATGCAGGTTATGCTGAATCACAGTGAAGAGAATGGTGGTGTTGATTGTCTGGGGCTGATGCCTGGGCGAGTCAAGTTTTTCGGCAAGGGGCTGGTGGATGAGTCCGGTGAAAAACTGAAAGTTCCCCATATGGGCTGGAGCTCGGTTCAGCAGCATCGTGATCACCCTCTCTGGAAAGGGATAGAAGACAATTCTCGTTTCTATTTTGTCCACAGCTACCATGCTCATGCCAATGATGATGGTATGGCCGTAGGTCGTTGTCATTACAGCGTCGATTTTGATGTGGCTCTGGCACGGGACAATATCTTTGCTGTGCAGTTTCACCCTGAGAAAAGTGCGGACAGTGGCCTGAAGCTGCTTGAGAACTTTCTTAACTGGAATCCATAGAAGGGCCCGAAAGTATCATAAAGCCGCTGTACCATAAGTTATAATGCACTGTTACCTTGAGGGCTCAGTCTATTAACAGCGTACGAAAAAATATGGAAATCGCTCGTCGGCTTTTCGCTAGCTCTTTTTCCGCCATGACAGCATTTTCTCAACAGATTCATGCAATAAGCATGAATCTGTTGAGAAAATGTGTTAGCCAAAAAAATAGCAGAGCGATAAACTCGACGCTTTATAACACTTTCGGGCCAAATTAATGGACAGAGACTCTTTGCATCAGCTTATGAAGGGGCCCGATTCCGATGAAAAAAACTGGGCTATGTTCTCTCATATCCTGACTCTGTTTGGTTGCTTTATCCCTGGGATTAATGTGGTTATCCCTTTGCTGATCTGGTATCAGAAAAAGGATACGTCTGCATTCATAGCACTCCATGGGAAAGAATCCCTGAATTTCCAGATTACCGTCCTGCTCGCTATTGCCGCGTGGGGACTGCTCAGTGCAGTGCTGATTGGATTGATTTTTCTTCCCCTGATTCCGTTTGCTGTCGTTTTTGCCCTGATCTTTGTGATCCGTGCCAGCATAAAAGCCAGTCGGGGTGATGAGTACCGTTATCCGGTTAGCTTGCGTCTGGTCAATTGAGTCTTCAAGGGGCTCAGTGAAATAACAGCCATGAGCCAAATGCAGCTCACCTCGAACCATGAAAACGGTTGCTGAACCTGATAGAGCTGCATTTTCATAGTAAACAGAGAGGCCGTTCAATGGGCTTAGCGAAAAGAATTATTCCCTGCCTGGATGTTGATAATGGCAGAGTGGTGAAAGGCGTACAGTTTGTCGACATTCGAGATGCTGGCGATCCGGTCGAAGTAGCTCGTCGGTATAATGAAGAAGGGGCTGATGAAATCACCTTTCTGGATATCACAGCCAGTCACGAAGACCGCGACACCATGGTTCATACCGTTGAGCGTATGGCCAGTGAAGTTTTTATCCCTCTGACGGTAGGTGGAGGCATTCGTAAGGTGGAAGATATTCGTACCATGCTGAATGCTGGCGCCGACAAAGTCAGTATCAATACGGCGGCTGTTTTTAACCCTGAGTTTGTCCGGGACGCTGCTGATCGTTTTGGTTCCCAGTGCATTGTTGTAGCCATTGATGCCAAGAAAGTAAGTCTGTCAGGTGAGCCGGATCGTTGGGAGATTTTCACTCATGGTGGGCGCAAGCCAACCGGCTTTGATGCCGTGGAGTGGGCGGTAAAAATGGAGCAGTTGGGCGCTGGAGAAATTCTGCTGACCAGCATGGATCAGGATGGTGTGAAAAACGGTTACGACATTGGCGTAACCCGAGCTATTTCCGACGCTCTGGACATTCCTGTGATCGCCTCTGGAGGGGCGGGCAATCTGGATCACCTGGTTGAAGGTGTGAAGGAAGGTAAGGCCGACGCTGTTCTAGCTGCGAGTATTTTCCACTTTGGTGAATACTCTATTCCGGAAGCTAAAGCGTATATGGCTAAACATGGCATTGAGATGAGACTCTGAAATGATGGGAAGGAAAGAGATTCAACTCTTTCCTTCCAGCGTTCTTAGGCGTCCTATCTTTCTTTACGCAAAATGATTACTTTGAAGGTATTTGAATCTCGATCATCAATAAAATCTATATATGGGTAAGCTTTGATGGCTCGCTTGATTCCACTGCCAAGACCACGATATGGCAGTAATTTGGGTGCAAATGATGCAAGGATGGGGTTACGAACATTAGAATTACCCATTTTTATATTGTCTATCGTCAGATTATTCGGTAAATGTCCTGGACTTATAATTTCAATGCGATCAGCAAACACTAATAGTTTTACAGGTGCTGAGATAAAGTAATCTCTGTGTATTAATGCATTGGCAATGAGTTCTTCAAAAACAATTCTGGGAATTTCAGGCTCACCGACTGAGTTAAAACTCTGTTCTTTTTGAAGGTGCTTGATATTTGACAGCACAAACCCCAGAGCTTTCTGAAAAACATCGGTCAGTTTCCCTTTGATATCCTGACTATCAATGTATTGATCGTCCTCAATATTCTCTCCAGGAAAGGCAACCGCTTTGACGATAAAAACAGGTAGCCGAACCTGTGGGCGAGAGGAAAATAAGAGTGCACCACAAATATTTAGCTGGCCATTTTTTGCCAGATTCATGTTTTCTAGTAGTTGTGACCGAGGCATGCCCTGCTCTTCTACACTTTCACCAAACTCTTGTTCAAAAAATGCATCAAAGAACTCGTCGTCAACGTCTGCTATAGAAGAGCTTCTAACAGGTATTTCATCGGCATGTACCAGTGCAGCCTCCTGAAACATACGCTGCAACTCTTCACGAGCTGTAACCCTTCTCTTATCAGAACCGCTTTTTACCCAAATGTAACCATCTGAGACCATGTAGGGTTTGACTAAACCAGCTTCTACTGTCAATACGAGTACTCTTCCGCCAGGAAGGGTAAAGTTCTGGGTAATCGGGTTGATTGCTGGCTTTACGTTGTTTGTTGCAGCATTGGCAATATCTTGATTTATGCTTCGTAACTGATCATCAGACAGCCCTGTTATAGTGCCATCATCATTGACACCAATGAGAATATGACCACCTTTTGAGTTACTAAAGGCAGCCATTTCTGAAGCTAACGAATTAGCATTATTTATAGTTGCTTTAAATTGGTGCTTGGAATCTTCGCCATTGGCAATAATGCCTAAAAGTTCTTCGGTTTCCATGCTTCGTATACCTGTTTACGTTTCTCAAAGGCTTCTGCACCACCTTCCATGACTCCAACAATACGTTGCTGCATATTGGAACAGTCAATGCTGCCGCTGATAGACTGAACTCGATCATCCAGATACTCACAAGCAACTACTTGTTCGGCGTCTCCTAACACAGGAATGTTTGCATTGTGTGTTGCAAACACAAACTGAGTTTCTGGCTTTAGTTCTTGTATTAACTTGATGACATCATCATAGATGGTTTGGTTATCCAGGTCGTCTTCTGGCTGATCGATGATGACAACATCATTTTCCCGCTGGCTTAAAACAAAGAGCATGAGTGCAGAAGCCCTTTGACCTAAAGAGTGCTGAGCCAAGGGCTTGTTGTGATATTCAATGGTATAGGTATTAGGCACCTGCCAAGTGAGTAATCTATCCAGATTTTCCTCAAAGTACTGCCAAAAAGTATCAAACGAGCCACCCAGAATGGATTGCAGTTTATCCTTCTCACGCCACATGGCACCAAAATCATTAAACTCATCGACAACACTTTGGAGTGTTATCTCTCGAATATGACTCCCACGGAACAAGTCCTGAATGTGTTTGAGCATAGCGACTTTGTTGGCTTTGAAATCTGGTAGAATTTTCAAAGGAGAGTCAACCAGATTGATTTTATCTAGGATTTTTCCGATAGCACGATATTCGTCTAACCATAAATTATTGAGGCTAGCCACTTCCTTCTCAAGTGTTTGACCAAGATTGGCGTATTGTTGCTCACTCTTGGCTAACACTTCCAGCATTTGTTCTGCTTGGTCCAGCAAGGATTTTAGTTGCTTAAACTCTTGTGGACTGATGGCCTGTGCACCTGCTTGCTTGAGTTCTCCGGCAAGCTTTCGTTCTATTCCTGCAAACTCTTCTTTAAGAGCTAGTTTTTGCTCACTAAAGTTGGCAAGTTTTTCTCGCAATTGTTGCAACGTAACCTGACCATCAGGAACTACCTGTTTTATGCCATCAAAGTCAGTCAATAGTCTTTGATAGGTAGTAAAAAAGTCATCAAAAAATGGCTGATTCTGTAGTGACTTATACAGAGACTGATTTTTTAGCTCATCTTCAAAGTTGGCTATAAAACTGTTCAATCTAGATAAGTAATCATCAGCACCCAGAATAACTTGTTGTGCTTTTCGTTCATCACGATCAAAGTCAATCTGTTTCTGTAGTTTGGTTTCGACACCATGTTGCTGATAAAACTTTAATTTAAACTCAGAATCTTGCTTTTTCTGCGTCCACTCCTGTTTTTGAGATACTGCTCGATTAAGCCTCTTGATCTGACGAATAGCATCTAGCACATTGTTTTGGCCCCGTTCAATTTTCTCACGCACTGGTACGAGTGTTTCGCCTACCAGTTTTTCTATTAGATCTTTTTCAAACCCTGCTCCGGTGCTGGAAAGATCTTTTTGACCAAAATAGATGGGCTGATGGAGAACTGTCTCCCGGATAGAAACTCCCGGTTGTAATTGCCCGTTGACATAAACATCCGGTCTTTCGCCTAGAATCCTGCGAATTTGGTAAGGCTGACCTCGGCGGTCTATGGCATCAATGGTGATTTTGCCTCCACTATGCAACAGGTGCTTAACGAGTCCTTCTTTGTAATCAATATCGGATGCTTTTGCTCCAAAGGGAATGTTCAATGCATAGCGAATCCCTTCAAGAACTGATGATTTCCCACTTCCCCGAATACCTATCATCGTATTAAGTCCAGGAGAGAGGAATATTTCAGTACCCCCCAGGGTGCCAGCACCTTCAAAGCTGACTTTTCGAATATACGAGTGATGATATTCTGGTCGAACAGAACTAACCCTGGCTTCTTTGTCTCGGAGGGCAAACTTAACAGCTTCAAAACTAAAAGCCCCTAGTTTTAAAAAACTAGCCTCCTTTCTGGCGGGCATATCTGCCAAATGCTTAGCATCACATCCTTCGACTTCTGCTGGGTAGAGCTTGCCCAATGCTTGCTTAATCTTAGTTCGAGTATCGCGGAACCGAACCTTCTGAAAAGCCAGGGCTCTGTCCTGAACAGCAGAAGTGTCAAATAGCTCTTTGATACGGCCAGGTGATAGTCCACCCCACAAACCATTGGGCGCTTCGACATGGGCAAAAATCAGAAAATAGTCTTTTTGGAGTTTATCCAGCTCCCGAACAGTTTCTACTATATCGTGATTAGAGCGAGCATTTTCATCTTCAAAATTGGCAACACCTGCAAATGTCAGATTTAAAAAGGTTTGTATATGATTGATTTGCTCTTTGTTGTTAAACCACTCATCAGAAAATACTACCAGGGTATGTATACCTGATAGTCCATCCTTCACTGATAGCTCAATACCTGGCAATAGACCAATACCGGATTTTTTGGCTTTCTTGCGCAGAGCTTTGAACTCATTCAGATCAAATTTGTTGTGGTTGGTAATTACCCCAAGACCAATACCTGCACTAAGCAGAGCTTTTACATATTGGTTAAGGTAATCATTATCTTCACCTTTATAGCTGAACTCTTTATCTGCTCGTGTATGCAGGTGAAAATCTGCCTTTAACCATTGGCTACCATTTTGAAACGGGCTTAGACTCATTTATCACCCTCCTGAATAGATTCTAAACAGCCATGAGCAAAAAACAGTATGCATCGAACTATTGCTCCAGCTCCCTGCTGATGGAATAAGCTTCCTGTTGAATGGCTTCCTGCTGTTCAGCAGGGATTCCTGTGATTTCTACGATATCTTCACCATGTTCACTGATCTTGATTTCAGGTTCTCCGGCGGGCAGCCAGTTCAGCTGATCGCGAAACATATGAATACTTTCCGGACCCGGTAAGCTGGCAAGCATCAGGGCGTTACTGGCTGCACTGTCAGATTGTGAAGGATGTTCTGTACCAGGGAAATCATTGATACCGTCACTGACACAAACGCCAACCCCCATCTCCAGAGAGGCGATATTCTGCTCGCCAACTACCCGGTTCAGGCTTTGTATCAACAGGGCGCAACTCAAGGCATCCATGGCAAAAGAAGCGCTCTCCAGGCTGGAAAAGCGAACATATCCGGTACCATCCGGCGTATAACTCAACTCTCCCTGATACTGTTGAGCGGCCCGTTCCAGTGCCTCGCTGTGTGTTTCAATAATGTGCATCAGATCATGAGGAGCCAGCAGCTGTCGCAACCGGGTCATGTTCTTATTGCGGACACTGATAATGGCCGAAACTTCCTCTTTCTCTTCTTCCTCAGGTTCCGGCTCAATGGAATCCATCAGTTTTTCAGTAAGCTGCTTTTCCACAAAGCCTGAGAGTCGAAGAATTTCGTTTCGACAGGAGACCGGGTTGGCGGGTGATTGCAGAATAGAATGCAACTGTCTTTCAATAAGACTGAGCCTGAGAGTGACGTTGGAGGCAAAGAAATAGAGTAATAGCAATCCACTGATCAGCAGAATCACGCTGATAGTAATGATCAGTGTCAGCGCATCCCCCGGGTTCTGGGTCAGTAAACCTTTATCCAGTTGCAAGCGAACATAGCCAGCGATCACGTCTTGATAGTGTATGGGGGACGAGTAGGTTTCACCTTTTTCACCGACACGATCACTCTCTGAAGACGCTATTTCACGGTTATCAATACTGTAAATGGCAGCCTTGGCTACATAGGGGTTTTGCACCAGTTGCCCCAGCAAGACATTGAGGCTGAGCCTGTCTCCTGTTACCAGCATGTCGGTGGCAGCGCTGGCTGTCTGGGCACTGAGCAGGTTTCCAATAGAGTCAGCCTGATGGCGGCTGGCTGATTCCAACTCGCTGCTGACAAGAAAGCCAGTGGACAAAGTCAGAGCTGAAAATAGCACACCAAAAAGCAATAGCAGCTGCTGGCGAAGAGATAGAGCTTCTGATTGCCTGGCAAACAGGTTGATTATTTTTTTCGGCAATGACAAGGCCGAACCTCCCGAGGCACCTAGAATCATTTTTCATTGAAAAACCGAATGATGAAAAATGTTTTCTTTCAAATTAAATACAGGTAATAGCGGAATCTTAGCGGGAGGCACTGCCAAATACTACAGACATGTCTGACCCCGAGAACCCGATTACTTAGTTCAAAGGGACTACAAGCGAAAAAAATCTCAGTGATACGATGATTTTTTACCGTGAAAAATATTTTGTTTTGTCATTGTTGATATTCGGGGATGACTCAAAATATTTTTCTTCGCTCATGGCTGTTTCGACCAACACTTCGGGTGGTATTCAGGAGCTTGCCGTTATTCAGGTAAGCGCCCGGCAGTAGCCATCGGGAAATAATAAAAATAAAAACCCGGGACTCACAAACATGTTAAAACCCACTGTCAGGACACCCCTTGCTCTGGCTGTTGCCGTTGCTTTGTCTTCAGGACAGGTCCACGCCGAAGCTGGGGCGCTGGAAGAAGTTATTGTTACTGCCCAGAAGCGTGAACAGAACCTGCAGGATACACCGGTTTCTGTTTCGGCTTTTGGTGCTGCGGCTATTGCTGATCAGAACATTCAGGATGTTGCGGATGTCAGTCAATATATCCCTAATGTTGAAATCGCTGAGACACCCGGTGGCAGCACCGGAGCAACGATCAGTATTCGAGGATCCGTTTCCATCAACCCGGCGGTAACCTGGGAACCACCGGTTGGTATTTATGTCGATGGCGTCTTTGTGGCCAAGAATGTAGGTGGCTTATTTGATGTTGCAGAGCTGGAGCGCATCGAAGTGCTTCGTGGTCCCCAGGGAACACTCTACGGCAAGAACACCATTGGCGGTGCTATTAATCTGATTTCTAAAAAGCCCACCGAAGAATTTGGCGGCACTCTGAAACTCTCAGCGGGAAACTACAACTACAAGGAAGGCTTTTTCAGTCTGAATACCGGCAGGCTTGCTGATCGGGCGGCTTTCAGCGTGGCGTTGAATGTACGCAATCGTGATGGCTTCTATGAAAATACTTCCAGCGCAGCCGGCGCAGTTGATGAATATAAAAAGCTGGATACCCAGGCTGCCAGAATAGCCGGTTCTTTTGATATCACAGATCGTCTGGAAGCCTATTACATTTTTGACCAGAGCAAAAAAGACAATACTCCGGCCTTTGGTCAGTTTGATTTGGCTGGCAGTCAGTTTGAGAAAAAGGATAAAGGTGCAAATGACGGCTCGATAGAAGACAGTTCTTCAACGAGTGGGCATGCCTTGCATCTGACCTATGATCTGGCAGACAATCTCACTCTTAAATCCATTACTGCATATCGCTCCATGAGCTTTGAAGATGCAGGGGATTATGATGGAACAGGCGTCGCGGGCTTTCATACTCGCAGAGATGTGGATTCTGATCAGATCTCTCAGGAGTTCCAGTTGATCGGCAATGGGGATCGATTCGATTATGTACTGGGTGCGTTTTACTTTAAAGAAGAGTCCGATGCCAAAAATCCTTTTGATATTGGCGGAGCAAACGGTCTGGTCAAAAACTGGTATGGCGTGGAAAGCCAGTCCTATGCACTCTACGGCCAGGCTGACTATTATCTGACCGACAAATGGACTCTGACCGGTGGAGCCCGTTGGACCAAAGAAGAGAAAGACGCCTATATCGAGCGGGTAGATGGCACCGGTGGTGCTTTTGGTGGCAACATTGGCAGAACGACAGCCAAAGATGACTGGACCAATGTTTCCCCTATGGCTGTCCTGACTTATGCCTTCTCCAACGAAGCCAGCGCCTATTTCAAAGTCTCTCAGGGCTGGAAAGCGGGCGGCTTCAATGGTGAAGCCCAGAATGTAGCCATCTTCCAAAAATCGTATGACGAAGAAACCGTGACAGCCTTTGAGCTGGGTCTCAAATCTCGCTGGATGAAAGACCGGTTGCAGCTGAATGCCGCTGTGTTCCAGAACAATGTTAAAGACATGCAGCTGTCCAACTATCTGGGTGCTTATTCACTGATTGAGAATGCGGGTGAAGCAACCGTTAGAGGGTTGGAGCTGGAAATGCTGGCGGCACTGACTGACAGCCTGACGGCGAATCTGAACTACGGATACCTGGATCCTGAATACGACAGTTTCAAAGATCAGAGTGGTAACGAGCTGAAAGACGTCAACAAGTTCCCTTATGCACCCAGAACAAAAATCTCTGCAGGGTTGGAATACAAGCACAGTCTGGGTTTTGCTCACCTGGTGGGCAGATTGGATTACAGCTGGGTGGATAAGTATTACGTCTACCATGAGCCTGCTACTGCGGAGCTGACCAAAGCGGGCGATTACCGTCTCTGGAATGCCCGTATTGCCCTGGAGGATATTCGGGTAGGCAATGAATCTCTGGAAGTAGCGATCTGGGGCAAAAACCTGACCAACGAAGAGTACCGGGTCAATGGTGTGCCGGTGGCTGATCCGAACGGTAATTTTGTAGGCGCTGCTAATTACTACGGTGATCCTAGAAGTTACGGTGTTGATGTTGCTTATCGGTTCTGACATCCAGTGCAGCTAAAAAAGTGGAAAAAGTCTTCTTTAGCTGCAACCAATACCCATTGGATTTCAAGATGCTAATGGGCGTCAAGTTCGTGAAGCCCCAGGAGCCTGAAACAAGTAGGTGACTGGGTGGTCCGGCATCCCGGTGAGCGACGACTGCATGGATGCAGAGCAACGCAGGAGCAGTTGCCGAACGCTGACAACAACGTAGCAACTTGAAAGGCGATGGGTATATCTTTGCCCATCACAGATCAAGCTACCAATAAAATACTCTTTGTCGTCATAGTCACTTTTCGGCCACTTACAGGTTAAATCTGACCACCGACACCCTTGAATTTTTCTACGAAGTTAGCAATCTTCTGGAATACAGTCAGTTTTTTTGTTTTATAGTGCGGATTCAATGGACTCATTTTAGGCAGCGTGGCATTAAGGTCGGTACCGTTTTCGCTGGTGAACTCTCGCTTCAACGACACAGAAATGTAGCGCCTGGCAGCCTCTTCATTCAAACCTTCAGAGCTGATAAGTTCTTCTGCCTCACGTTTTTGCTCGGTCTGTGCGAATTTATAGAAAGCATCAATGATACTGGCTTTGTCACCGATGTTATCCAGGTCCGTCTGGTTAATAAAATCTACAATCAGGCTTTCCTTGGCACGGCTACCCAGGCTTGCACGAATAAGACGACGAACTTCTTCAATCAGGTCAGCTTTGTTTTTGTTCTTTTTATTGTGCTCAAAAATCAACTCCAGAATGTAATCAAGATTGATTTCCTGAGATTTCAGAAGGTCAACTTCAAACACTACATCGTCCCAGTCGATGCTGGACTCTTCTTTCTGGTTGGCTGCTTTTTCACGACGTAACCAGTCACGAGTATCGTTATAGGTTGAGCGATAATCCTGGATTAATCGCTCTGAAGGCACTTTAATAGCCTGCATGGCCGCTAAATCATCATCATTAAGATAATATTTAGCTTTAAACGCCTCGACGGCCTCAGGGTTATCCATATCAACGTTTTGCAAGGTTTTCAAACCAGCAAACTCGTCGTAGTTTTGCAGCACATTCTCAACACGCAGGTATTCACCAAACAGTTTTGCAAAATCTTTTTTGTCCTGCTCTTTGACAATTTCATCAGGTTTTGGAAAGCGTCTTTGCAACTCTGCCACCACGTCCAGATAACCTCGGCGAGCTTCACCTGTCGCTATATCGGTAAAGCCTTCCATGTATTCCTGATAGCTTTTCTCCAACACGACGTTTTTAGTGCTTTTATCACCAAAAAGAGTGATAGCATCGATAGTAGACTGTTCCAGGTCACGGAAGGTCACGATATTACCGAAGGTCTTGGTCGCGTCATAAATCCGGTTGGTACGAGAGTAGGCCTGCATCAAACCGTGATAACGCAGGTTTTTGTCAACAAACAGGGTGTTTAGCGTGGGAGCATCAAAGCCGGTTAAGAACATACCCACAACAATCAGCAGGTCGACTTCCTGCCTCTTGACTCGCTGGGCCAGGTCACGGTAGTAGTTTTGAAAGCCTCTGCTATCCACACCAAAATTGGTTTTGAAGCTGACGTTATAATCAGCAATGGCGGCGCTCAGAAATTCCTTGGCAGTGCTGTCCATGGCCGACACATCAAAACTTTCATCGACGATATCTCCGACAGCATCCTGTTCTTCATTGGCAGCAAAAGAGAAGATGGTGGCGACATTAAGTTGCCCCTGATTATCCTTATTCTGTAGCGTTCTGAAGCTTTCATGGTAAGCCTTGGCAGCATCTACACTGCTGACTGCAAACATAGCATTGAAGCCCTTGCCGCCTGCCTGCATACGATGAGTCTTTTGCCTGAAGTTGTTCAGGATGTACTGGGTGATTTCAGCAATGCGAACCGGGTGCAAAAAGGCTTGCTTGTTTTCGGCGGCGGTTAATTTTTTCTCATCCGTTTCTTTTTCAAGATTCCTGAACTGCGGGCGTACATCGTTGTAATCAACTTTAAACTTGAGCACCTTTTCATCGCGAATGGCATCGGTAATTACATAAGAATGCAACTCACGGCCAAATACACTGCCTGTAGTATCTGCACCCAGGGCATTTTTCGGGAAAATCGGCGTGCCGGTAAAGCCAAATTGATAGTACTTTTTGAACTTCTTCTTTAAGTTCCTTTGCGCTTCACCAAACTGGCTGCGATGGGCTTCATCAAAAATAAACACGACCTGCTGATTGTAAACAGGCAGATGACCCTCGCTTTTGATCAGGTTGTTCAGCTTCTGAATGGTGGTGACAATGATTTTGTTGTCGTCTTTATTGAGATTGCGCTTTAACCCTGCGGTGCTGTCCGAGCCGTTTACGCTATCTGGCGAGAAGCGCTGGTACTCTTTCATGGTCTGGTAATCGAGATCTTTACGATCCACCACAAAAAAGACCTTATCAATAAAATCCAGCCCGGTGGCCAGGCGAGCTGCTTTAAAACTGGTTAAGGTCTTGCCCGAGCCGGTGGTGTGCCAGATATACCCACCACTTTCGGTATTACTCCAGTTTTTGCCCTGATATGAACTCTTGATTTTCCACAGGATGCGCTCTGTGGCGGCAATCTGGTAGGGGCGCATCACCAGCAATGTATTACTGACATCTAAGACACAGTAGTTCAACAGCACCCTGAGCAAGGTGTTTTTCTGAAAGAAGGTGGCGGTAAAATCCTTAAGGTCTTTTATCAGGGAGTTATCTGATTTCGCCCAGTTCATGGTGAAATCGAAGCTGTTTTTATTGCGTTGAGTGGTATTGGCAAAGTAGCGAGTGTCGGTGCCGTTGGAAATCACAAACAGCTGTAAGTACTTAAAGAGCGAGTTCTCGGCATTAAAGCTTTCTTTACTGTAGCGATGCACCTGGTTAAAGGCTTCACGAATAGCAATACCACGCTTTTTTAGCTCAATTTGCACCAGAGGTAAGCCATTCACCAGAATCGTCACATCATAACGGTTGGCCTGGGTGCCGGTCTGTTCAAACTGTTTGATCACCTGCACTTTGTTGCGGGCAATATTCTGTTTATCCAGCAGGTAGATGTTTTCGATATGACCATCATCAAAGACAAAATCAAAGATGTAGTCATCATGAATCTTGCGGGTTTTATTAATGATATTATCGCTGGGCTTGTCCAGATACTGCTCGACAAAGCGGTGCCACTCACCCTCCTGAAACGTAACCTTGTTCAGTGCCTGCAACTGCTCACGGACATTGGCCAGCATTTTTTCTGGCGTGTTTAAGCCCGCTACATAGTCATAGCCCTGGTTTTGCAAATCCTCTACCAGCTCATGCTCGAGATCGAGTTCGCTCTGGTAGCTATCGTTGACTTGCCATTCCCCAGTGTACTGGTCGAGTACAATAAAGTTTTTTGATTCTGCGATGGTTTTGTAGTCAGTCATTCATCACCATCCTTCTTTGTCAGTAGTTTTTTTACCTGGCGGTCAAAGTCCGATTCAATCCGCTGTTTTTTGTTGAATTTTTCATACTCGGCAAAAGCTTTTTGCTCGGCTTGCTGGCGGCTAACCGTGCCATAGCCTTCCAGAATCTGATACTCATTAAAGGTCAGAAACTTATTTACGCTGTCTGCAAAACTTTCCATTGTGAAAGTATTGCGCCGCTCGATAATCCCCTCGATATAATCAAAGAAAGCGGATACGGCACGCTCCAGCTGTTTGATCTCATTTTCAACTAAATAATTCTTTGCGACCTTGGCATCCGATTTCAGTACGCGACCATCAGGGGCATTTTTATAAGTATTCATGCCCATCAAAGGTTGATTGGCATCCGCTTTTAAGGCGATGATTTCTGCTGCCGTGTGACCGGTAATGGCAAAATGAAATGAGTCTTGTACATGAGTATAAAACAGGCGGGTCGTTTCAGATTTTGGGTTATAGTCGATACTGCATTCGGCAAAGACGTCGGTAATCTGCTGGTAAATTCGCCGCTCACTGGCACGGATAGAGCGTACCCGTTCCAGCAGCTCACGGAAATAATCCTTGCCAAAGTAACGACCGTTTTTCAAGCGCTCATCATCCATGGCAAAGCCCTTGATGATGTACTCTTTAATCAGCTGGGTAGCCCAGATTCTAAATTGAGTGGCCTGCGCCGAGTTGACCCGATAACCCACCGAAATAACAGCATCCAGATTGTAATATTTAACTTGCTGAGTTTGTGTTTTCCCAGAAATGGCACCGTGCTCAGTGGTATGTTCCAAAATGGAACATACCATATCTTCTTGTAACTCATTGCTTTCAAATATATTTTTCAGGTGTTTGGTAATAGCTGGGCGCTGTACGCCCAATAATTCGGCCATCCGCTGCTGGGTCAGCCAAATAGTTTCATTATTCAGCAACACCTCTACTTTCACATCACCCTTAGGGGCGGTATAAAGCAGGAACTCAGTAGTTTGGTCTTGCAGGCTCAGACTTTTATGACCCATGCGGTTCTTCCTGTTGCCAATAGCCAAACTTATCCAGATTTTCCAGTAGCAGGCCGACCATCTCTTTCTCTGGCGTGGCAGGCTCTGCAATCTCTTCGTTGGATAACGTGTTATGAGGATAGAAGTTCATAATCCGATTAGCATAGGCCTTTTTATCCCCAGGCAATAAGTCGGACCAACGTGGGTAACCAAGAAAACTGGCCGTTTTTTCATACAGATTACGCAGCAAGGCGAAGTGGTAACGCTGGACGGATTTTTGTTCAACAGCTTGCTCAATAAGTTTCTTTATATGCAAGTGGTAAGAAAAGCTTTTGTTTGAATCCCCTTGCTTTTCTTCCAGCTCAAAAGTGCCGTCGTCGAACTGGCTGAGGATATAACCACTCTTGGCTTTTACTTCATTGTAAAGCACGTTGTAAAACACGGGGCTGTGAGTCGATATAATGAACTTTATGTTGGACTCACTGGACTTAATTAATCGACCCAGATTGACAGCCAGTTGAATCAAGTGATTTTCATCCAGAGAACTGACAGGATCATCAATGAATATATATTCCAGATCATCAAACTGGTTGGTTTCACGGTCATCCGGTTCTGCAACGTTCAACACACCAATCACTTGGTCCAATAGCGTGTAAAAAACACTCCAGATAAAGTTACTCTCCTGACCCTTGGAAATTTTCAAGTTTCCTGAGGGTTCATCGTCACCGCGCTGGAGAGAGAAGGTCACCTCTGAAAAAGCCTTTACAACCTCTTTTTCGTCCTTTTTTCCGTCCTTGTTTTCCACGGTGTACGCCTCGTTAAAGCGAGGTGTCAGTTTATCATTGGCGTAGCGCTGGAACGTTGTTATAACGTTCATGTCCTGACCCTGCTCGTCAAGAATCCAGTCCGTAAACGAGTTGGGTTGAATCTTCAGCTTGGGTGCTGCATCTTGCTCTAAATCATTGTCCCAGTAGAACAGGTCTTCAGTGAAAGCGTTGTAGTAGAGAATTTTATTACGTGGCGATTCAGCTTCGTCGTCATCGCCATTCTTGGGAGCAGTCAGCGCTTTAAACTTCCCTGAAAGCCGTGTTTTTCCGGTGCCATTAAAGCCATAGATCAGCTGCACTTTTTTATGGGTATTTTTCAGCTGCTGGGCGATTTCTGTCAGCGTACTGCTCATATTATGCCGCTCCCTCTTCAGGCTTCGGGAAGCTTAGCAACAAGTCTCGGTAGTATTCATACTGCTTCTGGCGCAGTTCTATTTCTCGGGGCAAGCCTTCATTGATTGAGTTTGTTAGCGCGTCGAATTTATCCAGGATGGAGGCAATACGCTCCTGCTCTGCAAGGGATTTTTCAGGATCCTCTGCGTAAGGTATCAGGATTTTAAAGCCCTTTATAATCCCTGAGTTGAGGTCACCTCTTGCACCTTGCCCTAACCCTTTGATGTTTTCGTAGTTAAAACTTACCCAATGAAAGACGTAACGGTATAATGCTTTTGTAGGATCGATTTCTAAGCAACAACAGTGTTGATTAGTCGTTAATGGAATTTTATTTATGGCTGATCGCCCTGCCGTCGCTCCCGATATTGCAACAATAACGCAATTTTCAGGAATCCATTTTGCAGCAGTTTGTTCTATAGCTTTGGATGTAATTCTAACCTCTGTGCTTTGAATATCAGAAAACTTTACCTCTTTTGTTCTTAACCAAGGAATAGTCCCACCTTCATAGTATTCCGTATTGCCAGCTTTTGGGGTTCCTCCAGAGTATGATTTTAACGTTATATCTGCCAACGTCTTCCACTCAACATCCTCACCTTCAAAACCCAATAACTGATCACGATAGTAGTGGTATTGTTTTTTTCGTGCATTAAGCTCGGTGGTCAACTCGGTGGTCAACTCGGTGAACTTGTCCAGTATTCGGACGATTTCCGCTTGGATTTGCAGGGACTTTTCTGGGTTTTCTGGGCAGGGGATTGGGGCAACAATTTTCGCTAAGTTGTCTTTTGATACTCTACGTACTTTTGCTCCTGTAATATACGGTTTCTTCTGCGTCTGGAACTCAGCTGTTTGCAGAAAGTAAGCTAAGTACTTAACATTCTGCTTGTGCCTAAATAGCATCATATCGCCAGAAATAGCCACCTGTTCACCAAGCCAAGCTAATGGTTTAACAACTTCTTCATCATTTTCTGAGGTTGTTGCCAACAAGAGATCATTTTTTACAGCTCTTCTTAATTTTCTTGCTAATTCATCAGCTACATAGGTGAAAGTTTTTTTAGCTGATAAATCGTATCTGGTATAGATTTGACCATAGTGAATGGCAGGAAATCCCGTTTCAATGAAATCTTTTTTTTGCATTCCGGTGCCACGGATAAACTCACCTATCTCTCCTAAAGGCTTCCACTCCACCACAACCCCATCCAACAACTTTTCCATAAAGTCCATATCGCTCACCACTACAGCTCCTCGGTCCTGAATTCGTTATACCCTTCATAGAAATAGCTGACATCAATGCCTTTCATAAACAGAGCTCGGTCGTCTATCTGGTCAGTTAAGGCTTGCTTGAGCAGGTGTTTGATTTCGATATCTTTAACGACGCTGCGCTGCATGGCGGATAGGTAGTCTTCTTTATCCACCTGGTTCCAGTCTATGACCTGCTGGATTTCGGTTTTGAGTATAAGATCCAGCCAGATACGAGTAGCACGCCCGTTACCCTCACGGAAGGGGTGGGCGATATTCATCTCCACGTATTTTTCGATGATCTCATCAAAGTTGCCTTGGGGCATCTTGTCGATATTGTCTAACGAGGTTTGCAGGTACATCAGGGGAGCAAAGCGAAAATCCCCTTTGGCAATATTTACCTCGCGGATAAGGCCCGCAAAATCGTATATATCGCCAAACAGGTAGGCATGAATATAAGCCAGGCCAGTAAAGATTCCGACATCGACCTTATTGATATCTCCAGAATCAAACAGTTGTTTGGCTTTTTGTTTGCTGATTTTTTCTTCCGCTCTGGCCAGTTCTACCTGGTCAGTGATGTTTAATTTGTTGGTCAGTATCATGCTGCGCCACCATTTTTTTTCTGAGAGGCTGCGATTCTTTTCACCTCTTTATCGAAGTCACTTTCAAACAGGCGATCCTGGACAATCATGGCTGAAAGGTTGTAATGCTGGGTTGTGTCGTTTTTACCATCATTGGCAGTTATTCGAAAATCTCGAATAACTGAAGCTTCTTCCAGTTCACTGTCGAAGTTCATACTTATCTTGCTCACTTCTTGTTCAGCAAATAAATAGCAAGACCCACCAGCTCAACCGCCAATAAAGTGCCTGCTGTATTATCTTTTGGTTCATCGGCAACCTCATGAGTAACAAAGTAGCGGCTGTGGGTGAGTTTTAAGTCATCAATGGAGTTGGCTTCAAAAACCACCATCTCCATCTCCATTTCATTTCTATTGTCCAAAAAGTACTGCTGCTCTTTTTGCAGGCAGGCCGCCTGTGCTACTGGGTAGTCACTGTATTCAGCCCATTGAGTGGCCTTAGTGGTGCGATTGTGCTCAATGAGATAAAACATGGCGAATCGCATCCTCTATTTGCTGTTGGGAACCCACAGAAATGATTGCGTCCAGATTGTAGTGCTTGGTGTTATAATTTTTGCCGTCTGTGGCAGTTATCCGGAAATTCCGGATAACTGGATTCTCCTGTAATTCGCCTGTTTGAAAGATATTTTTCAAATGCTCGTTCACAGTACGCACATCGACGCCAAAGAGTTGCGCCATGAGCTTTTGCGACAGCCAGATGGTCTCATCCTCATAGCGGGCTTCAATGCTCTGCGCTTCGGATTGGGCTGTAAAAATCAGAAATTCCGCAGTGGAGTTGCGAATGAGTTTTTTGTTGTCTTTGCTCATGCTTCAATCTCCGCACCTTCTATTTCAGAGACAATGGCATCAATATCCGTGCGCAACGTATCTATTTTTGAAACGGTGGTCTTTAGCTCAGTATTCAGCTGGGTAATATCAATTTTTTCACGGGTATCTCTGGCTTCTACATAGCTACTAACAGAGAGGTTATAGTCGTTTTCAGAAATAGCTTCATAGCTAACTGACTTCGCTACATGATCGACATCGTCCTTGCCATCGAAGATGGCCATAATCTGTTTGATATGGTCATTGGTCAGCACATTGTTATTGGTTTGTTTTTTAAAGAAGTCTTCACCGCTGGCATCGATAAATTGGGTAGTGGTTTCGGTTTTGTGCTTGGACAGCACCAGAATATTGACTGCAATGGTGGTGCCGAAAAAGAGGTTTGAAGCTAATGAAATCACCGTTTCCACATAGTTGTTGTCCACCAGATACTGACGGATTTTCTTTTCCGCACCGCTGCGGTAAAAAATGCCGGGGAAGCAGACAATGGCTGCCCGGCCTTTGCTGGAAAGGTAGTTGAGTGCGTGCATCACAAAGGCAAAGTCGGCTTTGGATTTGGGGGCCAGCACACCTGCGGGAGCAAAGCGGTCATCATTGATGAGTGTAGGATCACCGGAACCAATCCACTTCACTGAGTAAGGTGGGTTGGAGACAATGGCATCAAAGGGCTTGTCATCGGCAAAATGCGGCTCGGTTAAGGTGTTACCCAGCTCAATATTAAACTTGTCGTAGTTAATGTTGTGCAAAAACATATTCATTCGAGCCAGGTTAAAGGTGGTGTGATTGATCTCCTGACCAAAAAAACCTTCTTCAATTATATGGGCATCAAAGTGCTTTTTCGCTTGCAGCAGCAATGAGCCAGAACCGGCTGCCGGATCATAAATTTTATTAACACGGGTCTGCTTGTGCATGGCCAGCTGGGCAATCAGTTTGGAAACACTTTGCGGAGTAAAGAACTCTCCGCCAGATTTGCCAGCGTTAGCGGCATAGTTGGAAATCAGAAACTCGTAGGCATCGCCAAACAGGTCAATATGGTTCTCTTCAAAGTCGCCTTCAAAATCGCCAAAGTCCAGCTCTGCTACCCCTTTCAGCACAGCAGCCAGTCGGCTGTTTTTATCTTTAACGGTGTTGCCCAGGCGGTTGCTGGTGGTGTCGAAGTCAGCAAACAGGCCTTTGATATCCGCTTCTGAAGGATAACCATTGGCTGAGCTCTCAATGGACTTGAACAGGTCGGCCAGATCGGTATTCAGATTATGGTTTTTGCTGGCATGGGCTGCCACATTAACAAACAGTTCGCTCGGGTAGATAAAATACCCTTTGGTTTTAATGGCATCTTCTCTGGCTGCGGCAATGTTTTCATCTTCGTCATTCATCGCTGCGTAATTGACGCTGTCATCACCGCCCGTGATGTAGTTGGTGAAGTTCTCACTGATAAAGCGATAGAAAAGAGTGCCAAGCACATACTGTTTAAAGTCCCAGCCGTCTACTGAGCCACGCACGTCGTTGGCAATTTGCCAGATTTGGCGCTGTAGCTCGGCGCGTTGTTGGGCACTGGTCATTCTGACGCTCCTGAAAATTATGTTCTTCTGACAGTAGGCTACCGCCGGGAGAGTTGGCTACTACCCATCGGCAATAGACGGAGTCTGGGGCTAGATAGCTCTATCAGCAAAAGGTTAGTTTACCGCTATAGAGCATTGATGAATATGGAGGTGAAGCACAGGGTTCTGCTAAATGGAGAAAGCCTATCTATACCCATTGGATTTCAAGTTGCTACTAGGCGGCAAGTTCGTGAAGCCCCAAGAGCCTACAAATAGTAGGTGACTGGGGTCGACTGCATGGATGCAGGAGGTAGTGCAACGCAGGAGCAGTTGCCGAGAGAAAGAGCAGCCAACACCCCCACATCTTCAAGGGGAATGGGTATACAGGCTTTTTGCCATTGTGCTCAGTAATTGAGGAGGAGTCGGCTTTTTATTGACACTATTCGTACGTAATGATCTCTTGAAAAACAGGACATCAAGAACCAGGGACTGGTTATGACCATTCGACAACCATTGATCATCGTTCTTTCTATTCTTTTTTTGGGATATGGGTTTTCTGCTCAGGCTTCAACCTTGGAGTCAGGCGTTCTTAAAGAAGGTATCTGCCTTCAGGCAGGAACACAGTGGTACAGGCACTGGACCGAAAAGATCAAAAAGGTATTTAAGAAGGAACCCTCGATAAAGCACGGCCTACTTGTTCGTGCAAAAGCCTGTAATCAGTCAAAGGGGCAAGAGTGGGATATTGATGAAAATGGCGTAATTTCAGGAGTCGGTGGTGAGTTAAGCATTTATCGTTGGCGAAAGCAGTTTTATCCGGCAACGGCACTTCGCCATAGTAAAGGTTTGCACTCTGTTCGTTACAGGCAGCAGCGGCTGTATTTTGAATCCAGGGGCAGCAGTTATTGTCTCACTCTTGGAAAGCCGATGCGGTTCAAAACACTGCCCTGGGAAGAGTGTCTGAAGTCTGCTGAATCACGCTGGCTGTTTGACCTGCCCCCGGACCCTGGAGCAGAGGGACTGATTGGACTGACAGGGATTGATAGTAATCAGGACGGTATTCGTGATGATGTGGAACGGTTTATTGAAAGAGTGTTACCGGATTCGATTGAGAAGAAAGAAACTATCCGAGCTATGGCTATTTCAAGACAAAAAATCTATGAAAGCGTTGAGAACAGAGATTTAGTTATTGAGCTAGGTACTGAGGTTGATATTGCTAGTGATTGCTTTTTCTTTCTAAGTGACGGAGACCCTGAAAATATTCTAAAAAAACTCGAAGCTGCCACTGTGAATACAGAGGAGAGAGCTAGAGCGTGGAATAAGATAAATAGTTATTTCAGTGGAATGAGCTTCACGTTACCGGATGACTTGAGCTCTCAGTGTTCTTTTAAAACAGAAAACTAAAATTGACTGATTTTCAGGGACGAACAGTGAAAAATCTAATTATTATCTATTGCTTGGTGTTCTCCACTATTTCTTTAGCTCTTGAATGTGAAGTCAAGAAACCTGAGTTATCTATTTATTTTGGTAATGGGATGTTCAATGGTAAAGATGATACAAGACAATCTCTACGGAAACTCCGCAGGTTAATGGCAAACCAACTGCCAGGCTATCAGGTCAGCTATAAAATATCCTACAACCATAACGAAAACCCCATGGAGCAAATGCTGGAAGTAGCCCGGCAAAAAACGCTGCAGGATTACCGTAGTATCCTGTTATGGCTGGCCGGGGTTGAGACAGCACCAGACTGGTTTCAGGAAGGGGTTGAAAGTGTTGTGACGGGCTACGATGCGTTTAATTATGTTTTTGATGGCGATCTCCGTAGACATGTTCTGGATTATTCAAGGGATATCAGCCAGTGTCATAAAGTATTGCTGGTGGCCCACTCCCAAGGCAGCTTTTATGGTAATGAAGCTTGGCGCTCTGTTTATCAGGATAGTATGGGTTATTTATCACTGAACCAGTTGAAACTAATGGGAATGGTGTCAGTTGCCAATCCAGCCAGTCAGGTTGGCTTTCCTCTAGGAGCCTGTCGGACTTATGCTTTCGAGCATAAATTTCAGTAGAACGAGTCGAATTATTCGATGGATTCGTGAGAATAGTTGACCTATTTAATCGAATTCATCGAATAATTGGGCCGTTCTTT
>NZ_JBPCXO010000173.1:0-29952 GCF_051008435.1 Endozoicomonas sp.
AACGAGTCGAATTATTCGATGGATTCGTGAGAATAGTTGACCTATTTAATCGAATTCATCGAATAATTGGGCCGTTCTTTCTGGAATTTAGGCCGAAATAGTCTTAAGTCCGACAGGCTCCTAGACCTGTAATTTCTGTCATTTATGATTGAATTAGCAGGTTTCAACGTTATAACCTGAATAAAACGACAAAAAAATGGCAGTGAAAGTATGCTTGAGTACTGGCTGGATTATATTCAGCATCCCTGGTTGCTGGCATTACTCATTCTTTTAGGCAGCTATATATTGGAAGATGCTGCAATTGTATTTGCCGCTCTATTAAGTGCCGATGGTGTTATCAGCAGTCAGCTGGCTTTTCTGGCTTTGTTTATTGGTATCTTTACCGGTGATCTTGGACTTTATGGTTTAGGCGTTCTTAGTAGAAAAGTAGAAAGGCTGAGTCGCCTTCTTGATGTTTCATCCGTTGAGCGGGCAGGTACCTGGCTGGAAAATCGTATGTCAGCAACGATTCTATCGGTTCGGATTATACCGGGTCTTAGATTTCCGGTTTATACTGCCTGTGGATTTTTTAAGCTTTCATTCTTAAAGTTTCTTTTTCTGGTTCTTATTGCTTCTATTGCCTGGACGGCTTTTTTGTTTTCAGGGTTTTATGCGGTCGGAATTATGTTCTGGTCTGAGTTGGGTCTGTGGAAGTGGTTGTTGTTGCCTGTTGTCGTGATTCTGATTATGTACGGACACCGATTGATTTATCGCACTTATGGGGTCTTGAAATAATTATGGAAATAACCGACACGGAAAGTCTGGTTGAAACATTT
Organism: Endozoicomonas sp.; assembly: GCF_051008435.1. GTDB lineage: Bacteria > Pseudomonadota > Gammaproteobacteria > Pseudomonadales > Endozoicomonadaceae > Endozoicomonas_A. The sequence continues at coordinate 816 of NZ_JBPCXO010000173.1, forward strand.
ATACGCCCTGCCGGGAAAGACAAAGTCATTCATCAGGGGTTGCCGCCACTGGATATGTCTGAGAAGGCTGTTTCCTATTTTGAATTCTGGCCCGGTTATATTTTCTATCTTCCTGTCGTTTTTCAATGGCTGTGGTTAGCCATTCGTTATCGGGGAATCAGTTTACCTTTGATCAGTAACCCTGGTATCAGTCTCAGTGGAATGGTGGGGGAGTCCAAGTCAGAAATCTTTTCATCCGCTTCCGGTGAAGCCAGAGAAAGAATAGCTCCCTGGTGTCTTATTTCAGATTGGTACTCGACAGAAGATGCTGTCTGGCAAGCCCGGCAGCTTATGGGGTCTATTGATCTGGAGTTTCCGGTTATTGCCAAACCTGACGTAGGCTGTCGAGGAGCAGGCGTCCAGATTGTCAGGGATGTTCTGGAGTTGAAGGCTTACATCAATAATTTCCCCGGTTCGGGTCAGATCATGCTTCAGAAAGTCATACCTTATGAAGCAGAAGCGGGGATGTTTTATATTCGCTATCCGGGAGAAGAGCGAGGGGAAATCTTTTCAATGACGTTGAAGTACCCTCCTTATGTTATTGGAAATGGCATTGATACGCTGCGACAGTTAATTGAAAAAGACCCAAGAGCCAGTAAGGTCAGTAAGTTGTATTTCAGGCGCCATTTTCAAAAACTGGAGCAAGTTATTCCCAGAGACGTTCCCTTTCGGTTGGCATTTGCAGGCAGTCATTCCAGAGGTGCTATTTTTCGCGACGGCAGGGAGTTTATTACCCCAGAGCTTGAAAAAGCCTTTGATAAAGTGGCTGAAGGTCTTCCGGGCTACTTTTATGGACGCATTGATATTCGATTTAGAGATATAAATTCTCTAATGAATGGCGAAAATTACTATATACTTGAAGTGAATGGTGCCAGCAGCGAAGCAGCCCATATCTGGGATTGCAGAAGTTCACTCAAAGAAGTCTATCGAGTTCTGTTTTATCAGTATCGGACGCTCTTTCGACTGGGGTGGCTCAATCGGCGCCGGGGATTTCGCCCACCTTCCATCTTGGCGTTGTATAAGTACTGGAAGCAGGAGCGGGAGCTTGTTAGACAATATCCGGATACGGAGTAATTGTCCGCAGGGAGGCGAGGATGATCCGCGCTATTTTAGCCCTGATGTTGCTGTTCAGTAGCAATACCTTTGCTGCTAAGAATATTTATACCGGCTGGTTCAGTAATAAAGCCGTCAGTGGGTATGATACGGTGGCTTACTTTACTCAAGGGAAAGCCGTTAAAGGTAATGCCCAATTCAAGTACAAGTATCTGGATGTAGAGTGGTACTTTTCCTCTGAAAAACACCTCGAGATGTTCAAGAAAAAGCCTGATCAATACCGGCCTCAATACGGGGGCTATTGTGCCTGGGCCGTGGCTGAGAAAAAACAAAGAGCGCCTGGCGATCCTAATTACTGGAAAATTGTAGATAAGAAGCTTTATCTGAATTACGACGCAGATATTCAGACAAAGTGGCTGAAGGATATACCGGGCTTTATCAAGCTGGGTGACATGAACTGGCCAAAAATGATGGCTAATTAATGCAAGGAGAGCATTATGTTCAAGGAAGGCTTTAAGTGGGTGTTGTGCATATACATTGCTTTTGTATTTGTTCAGTCACTGTTTTTTAAATTCACAGATGCTTACGAGACTGTGTACATTTTCAGTGTTCTGGGTAATTGGTCTGGCCTGGACTGGTTTGCTGAATATGGTGCTTATGGTGTGGGCATTACGGAGCTGATTGCTGCCATTCTTTTGATGATTCCTGCCAGCAGGTTATACGGAGCCATTCTCTCCACTGGGGTTATGGCTGGCGCAGTGTTCTTCCATCTATTCACCCCTTTAGGTATCAATATGCCTGAATTCGATAATATGGGTAATATCATTGGTGATGATGGCGGGCTTCTTTTCTATAACGCTTCAGGCATGCTGGTGGCTGCAATAGTGGTGGCCATTCTGGAATTTATTGATACTGATAATGCAATCAAACGTATTTTTTCCTGATTAGCCCTGTCGCAAGCGGGATATTCGTATCCCGCTCATTTCCCAAATGAATATCGTCACAGTGTTTTCACATCTTGTTAATGGATTTGTCATTTACCCTTCCTAGTCTTGTTCATAAAGGCCAGCTTGTTCATTATAAAAGATAGGAAGTTGGTCAGTCTCCTGAGTTGGAGTAAAAATGCCCACAGAGATAGAAAAGCAACGGTTGCTTTCATTGATGTTTATCAGCGAGAGAACAAGGTTTTTCATCTCAAATAGAAAGGGAAAAATCGGATGACTCCTGAAAGTTCTCCATTCAGACTTCCAAAAAAAACACGGTCCGGTTTGCCTGAGGCTGTTGCTGAGTGGTTTTTGGGTTTAAAAACCATGGATCAGCTCTATAAAAAAGAAGTCAATGAAGAATACCCCTCAGATGATTTTATAAAACTGGTGCTGCAAATATTTAATGTTCAACACCAGGTTGCTTCGGGGCATCTGAATTCAATTCCTGAAACAGGACCTTCTGTTATTGTGGCAAACCACCCATTCGGTGGCATCGAGGGAGTAGCCCTTGCAGATTTATTGCTCCAGGTACGTCCAGATGTAAAAGTGCTGACCAATGAATTACTTTGTCGTATTCATGAACTGAAAGAGCTGTTTATTGGTGTGGACATTATTAACGCCAATGCTCGACAGAAAAATGTGAACGCCATTGAAGAAGCTCGAAAGTGGGTGGAAGAAGGTCATCAGCTGCTTATTTTTCCAGCGGGTGAAGTTTCCAGTCTGGACCTTTCCCTAAGGCAAGTCACTGATCCCAAGTGGAGAAATACAGCGGCTCGAATTGTCAGGCAAACGCAGGCCAAAGTAACCCCCGTTTTTATAGAGGGCCGAAATGGCTGGTTATTTCAGGCCATGGGATTGATTCACCCCCGTTTAAGAACAGTCAGACTGATCAGGGAGTTATTGAACAAAAGAGGTTCAACTCTGAGCTTTCGAATTGGCCGTACATTGGATGTTTCAGACTATCAATCGATGAGTTCTGATGCAGCATTAACGAACTATCTTCGTTTGAACACTTATCTCTTATCCACCCACAAAGCTGTTCGCACAAAGCTGGTTTCATTACCTCGTAAAGAGAGAAAAGAACAGCCCATTGCCGATCCTGTTTCCCCTGAACAGCTAAAAGCCAACGTTGAACAGCTGCCAGAAGAGTCCCTTCTGCTGGAAAAGGGTGAGATGAGTGTCTATTGCGCCCGATCAGAACAGCTGCCTGATATCCTGCCGGAAATTGGTCGTCTCAGGGAAATGACTTTTAGGGGAGTGGGCGAAGGAACCGGCAAACCCAGAGATCTGGATGAGTATGATGACTACTACTTGCATCTGTTTCTCTGGAATCAGAAAGAAGCAAAGATCATGGGGGCCTACCGGATTGGTCAGGTTGATCAGATCCTTCGCTCCAAAGGCGTCCATGGCATCTATTCCCGCAGTTTATTTCGCTACCATGCAGAATTTATCCACAAGTTGGGCAGTTGCCTCGAAATGGGTCGATCTTTTGTCGTACCGGAATATCAGAGGAGCTTGAGTGCTCTGATGATGCTCTGGAAAGGCATTGGTGCCTACGTAGCCGCTAACCCCTGGTACAAAGTACTATTTGGTCCAGTGAGCATCAGTAGTGACTACAGTGAAGTTTCACGTCAACTGATGGCCGGTTGTTTGTCTATGAATAACTCGGACAGTGTGCTTCGTGACCTGGTTCAACCAACAACACCACTGAAGCCAGGTAAAGGTCGATTCTGGAATCAGGCTGACTTACTGGGATTGACGGATTTTGAAAAGCTCTCTTCTTTGGTTCAGCAGATAGAGAAAGACAACAAAGGTATCCCGATCCTGTTAAAACAGTATTTGAAACTGCGTGGGGAACTGGCAGCCTTTAACGTTGATCCGGATTTTAACAATGCCCTGGATGGTTTGATTATTGTTGATCTGTTGAAAGTGGACGAAAGAACGCTCAATAAATATATGGGAGCGGCAGGGGCAAAAGCTTTCCTGGAATATAACCGGCCTGCTGCATAAGACGGGTTAGCTGTAAGCGCTTTTATTCCTGCGCAGAGCTTTCAGCGGGCTGTCTGTGCAGTCTGGTAGAGGTGGCTAACCCAAAGTCGACGGGCAGCTTGATCCCTTCCTGCTCCAGCATCAGGGCAATCAGGGCAAGGTGATGGGTGGTATGGCCCTGCAGAAAAAGCAGTTCTCTGATAATACTGCTGCTGGTTTGAATCGGACTTCCCGAGTTCATGACGGCCACCACTGCCACAGTTTCGGGATAATGGGTCATATCATGCCCGCTAAGTAGTAAATGAATATTCTTCAGGTAGTCTATGGCCTGTTCGACAGATTCTTCCAGTGTATGATTCCGTGGGCGATTGTCGTAATCAATAGCGCCATAATCCAGCCCTTTGAAAAAGCAATGATAGAACTCGATGATGTGTCTGACATGGGTGCCTACTGAGCTCGACAAAAGAGATGAGGTCTTTTTGTATTGCTTTTCTGAGAGATGAAGAAGCACTGATTCCAGCTCTGAGAGCGTGCTGATATTAAACTGGCGGGCATCGGTCAGTGTCATGCTGTTTCCGAATTATTTTTATTCCTGATTTATTCAGTCTGTCATAGAGGAAGCCTTTTTGTATAGGCTCTGAATCTGAGTCATATCAATGAATGTCAACACAGTGCATTCATCTTGAATGAAATATTGGCTGAGTCATGGATTCTGGTTAGAATGCCAGTCTTGATAACCGGGGCCGTAGAAGTCCTGTTTCCGGAAGGTAGCTTTTGGTGCGGTGGCTGCGGTTTTGCAGTGGATTGATCGTCAGAATTTAAATGCTGATAATGATGCAGAAAATCACCTTCATCTTTTTGATGAAGCGGGGGAGCATCATCAGTATAAGGACTGGCTGTTCTATTTTTTATACCTTTTCAGTACCTGATTTTGGGCGAGCCAGATCAGGGTAAATACTGAAATTACAAGTACAGCCTTTTCGACTACCTTCTAGATGAATGTGCGGTGCCATCAGTAGGCAGCCTCCAACTGATAGCTACTGAAAAGAATGAAATTGTTAAGTGACCAGAGGAATTTTCGATGAGCAGCATTCCATCCGAACTCCGTTATGCTCGTTCCCATGAGTGGATCCGAATCGAAGAAGACGGTACTGCCACCATTGGTATTACCGATCACGCCCAGGAAGCTCTGGGTGATGTGGTTTTCGTTGAACTGCCTGAAGCTGGTTCCATTCTGGCTGCTGAAGATGAGGCGGGCGTGGTTGAGTCTGTAAAAGCAGCTTCTGATATCTATGCACCTATCTCTGGTGAAGTCGTTGCTATTAACGAAGCTTTGGAAGAAACCCCGGAAACGGTCAATGGCGCTCCTTATGATGAAGGCTGGTTCTTTAAGGTCAAGATTACTGATGAAGGCCAACTGAGCGAGCTGATGGACGCTGAAGCCTACGCTGAATTTGTAGAGTCAGAAGCCTGATAGGGTTTAATCCTGACAAGACATAAAAAGGCCCTGCTCAGTCAGGGTTTTTTTATGTCTTTCTCTCGAGTGTTAACTAGTTTCTGAAGGTCTTGCTGCCTCAGTTCTTGGCGGTATACTGCATTCTCCCTTTCCTGTGAACATGACGTTTCAAGATGAATGACGATCAGCTGCTGCGCTATAGCCGACAAATACTTTTGCCTCAGGTTGATATTGAAGGGCAGGAGCGACTGCTCAATGCTCACGTAGTCATTGTTGGAATGGGTGGTTTAGGATGTCCGGCAGCTATGTATCTCGCGGCAGCTGGTGTTGGAAGGCTGACCATTATTGATCCGGATGTGGTGGATACCACCAACCTGCAGAGACAAATTGCCTTCTCAACCGATGATGTTGGTCAGTTTAAAGTACATGCTGCAGCCGCAAGAATCAGTGCCATGAATCCGGGTATTGAGATAGACCCTATTCCCAGAAAGCTGGGGGAGCAGGAATTGCTGGCTCTGGTCGATAACAGCGATCTGGTACTGGATGCAACCGATAATTTTGACAGTCGCTTTATGGTCAATCGTTGCAGTGTCCATGCTGGAGTGCCTCTGGTAACAGGAGCTGCAATCCGCCTAAATGGACAGCTTACGGTATTTGATCGTTGGCAGGAAAATGCACCCTGTTATCGATGTCTCTACTCGGAAGAGGTGGCTGAAGAGCTGAGCTGCTCCGAATCAGGAGTATTGGGTCCCGTAGTAGGGACTATTGGAACCATGCAGGCTCTGGAGGCTATCAAGCTGTTGACGGGAGCCGGCAAGACACTGAATGGCCGATTATTGATGTTCGATGCTGCCACCATGGAGTGGCAGAGTCTGTCACTGGCTGCGGACCCCGAATGTCCGGTATGTAGTCAGGGAGAGAATAGCTGAGACGAATTCAGCCCTGATGATTTTTAACTTCGCTTAGAAGGCGTTGTTTGTGCTCACTGTCCAATTCATTCCAGTGGGCACCAATCAGAGCACCTTCCATTGCATAGAGCAATACTTTGGATACTTTGAAGCCTCTGTCTCTGACTTTGCAGTAGGCAGCTACTGCACCTACGTCATGAAGTTGCTCAAGTGTGCGAATACCTACTGCGTTAAGCCATTGCACTGAAGTTTTACCCAGATTTTTTAATTCGATCAGGTCAGTTGCCATACCGGATTCCCAAATCGTCCCAAGCGTCCTTGCAGGGGTGCTTGATATTTCTGAATGTCAGAAGGAAATTTCTTTTAATGAGTTTAATGATAGACGAGTCTTTACGGCTGCCCAGAAAAGGGCAGCCGAAGAAGGAAAAATAGATCAATTCAATTGATCAGTCAGGTCGGTCATAAGCCTTTCACGCCAACTTTCTCTGGTTGTATCTAGGACTATAGTATGTGTTTTTTCCTGCTCTGAGAGTGGTTCTTCCCACTGATGCTGTTGTTTGATCAGATCGATAGTTGCTTCAGAAGCGTCGGTGTTATTGAATTGACGTTTAATGATACGGCTCTTTAGAACGTCATCGGGTGCCATACATTTGACAATAAAATAAGGGAGCTGAAGCTCAATTGCAGCCTGACAGCAAAGTACTCTCTCCTGAAGTTTGAGAGAGGCGCCATCAATAACAACTGAGATCCCCCGACTTAACAGAAAGTGGGCTGTTTCCTGTATCTGCAAGTAGGTTTTAGTAGTGGCTTCCTGGGTGTAGATATCCAATTGGGCATCGTGGCTGGATGCTTCTGGTTTGAGACCAAATAATCTCTTTCGTTCGATATCCGTTCTGAGCATGACGCAATTGGAGTGCTCTACAAGCTCTCTGCCTGCGGTGGTTTTTCCAGAGCCAGAAAGCCCCTGCATCATGGCAAGAAATGGCTTTTCAAATTGGCAGTAACTTTCAGCCAACGTTGCATACTGGCGATATTCAACAAGCACCTCTGACCGTAACTGATCAGTAACATCATCTCCGTGTAATCGGAACAGGACCACTTTAGCCCGGACAACCGCCCGGTAGGCCTTGTAAAAGTTTAATAAGCCCAGTCCCCGAAAGTCGCCACTGATCTCCATATATCTATTTACGACGGAAGACGTTAAGTGGGAAAGTCCCCTGGAATCGAGATCCATACACAGGAAACCCAGGTCTGCCATCGTGTCAGTCCAACGGAAGTCTTCGTTGAATTCTATGCAGTCGAACAGGGTGATTTTATCTTCAAAAATGGTGATGTTTCCCAGGTGTACATCGCCATGGCAGGCTTTGATAAACCCTTCAGCCTTTCGTTCCCGAATCAGAGGGAGTAATTGTTGATAACTGTCCGAGGCCCACTTTTCCAGTCTGGCAAGCTGGGCCAGATCATTTTCCTGATTCAGCAAAGGTCTGATCTGGTCAAAGTTTTGTTCTACCGGAAACCAGACGTGTTCTTCGGAGCCATAGTGCTGATCCGAAGTACTGACTTCAATGTCCTGGTGAAAATTCGCCAGCTGTTCAGCTACATCCAGCAAGGGTTCCAGAGTCAGCTTTCCCGATGAACTGATGGCGTCCAACATATTTTCCTGCGGAAACTGATGCATCACAATGGCGTGCTCAATGGGGGCTGAGTGGTCATTGAGTATAGGGTTGTTCGGTGAACCGCTGATGGGAATGACGGTTTCGTAGAGTTTCGGAGCAAGACGCTGATTCAGCTGGACTTCCAGTTCACAGAACCTCTTTCGATCGGACAGCTCAGTAAAGTTCAGAAAACCGAAATCCATGGGTTTTTTGATTTTGTAGACTTTCTCACCCGTGAGTATCACCCAGGATATATGAGTTTCCAGAAGCTCTATCTTCTCAACAGGGTGAGGATAGACAGAAGGCTTGAGTAAAGCCTCAATGAGTTCCGTGCTCAATGTCTTAATCCGTTGTTGATTGTTATTTTTAACGTTGGGCGATTATACCTGATGTAGGTATATTTACTTATCCCCTCGATGGGGGAGATTTAAACATAAGCGTTGCGGTCAAGAGCCATTAATGACAGCAGTGCTTTTTAATGACTGCGCTGTTGATAAATAATTTGAGCTAAAAACACGGCAAACCATAGAGCTATTACGGAAAACTATGGCGTATAATCCCGCACTATGGTCACAAAGAGAAAAGCACCGTCCAAGGGGAAGCCCTCAAGACGCAGGAAGAAAGTTCCTAAAACAGGGGGATTAAGACGCTATTTCTCAGCTTTGATAAAGCTGGGAGTCGTGGGTCTGATTCTGCTTGCTGCCTACTCAGTCTATCTGGACGCGGTGGTTACTAAAAAGTTTGAAGGCAAGAAGTGGGCAATTCCGGCCCAGGTCTACGCTCGCCCACTGGAGCTCTACGAAGGACAGCTTCTCAACCCGAATGAGCTTCAGGCCCAACTCCGTCGCCAGGGTTATCAAGCGGTCAGAGATGTCAAACGACCCGGTACTTTTGCTCGTTCCGGAAATCGCTTTACGATTTACAGTCGGGGTTTTCACTTTCCAGACGGTGCTGAACCTTCTCGATATACCAGTGTCGTATTTTCCGGCAATGAAGTGGTCAGTCTGAAAGGTAAGACCTCTGAAAGTATCCCATTGCTGAGATTGGATCCTCAACCGGTGGGAGGCATTTATCCTTCGACTTTTGAGGATCGTATTCTTATTCGTGAGTCTCAGGCACCCAAGTTTTTGACTAAGGCTCTTCTAGCTATAGAAGACAAGAACTTCTACGATCACTGGGGGATTTCCCCGAGCTCTATTGCCAGAGCATTTCTGGTTAATCTCAGAGCAGGGGGTGTTGTGCAGGGGGGGAGCACCCTGACTCAACAGCTGGTTAAAAACTTTTATCTGAGCAATGACAGAACGCTGACTCGCAAAATTAATGAAGCGATTATGTCGGTGTTACTGGATTTTCATTATTCCAAAGATGAAATTCTGGAAACCTATCTGAACGAAGTTTACCTGGGGCAGCATGGTAGACGGGCCATTCACGGTTTTGGTCTGGCCAGTCATTTCTATTTTGCCCAGCCCATTCAAGAATTAAACCTTGCTCGTGTTGCCCTGCTGGTGGCATTGGTGAAAGGCCCTTCGTATTACGATCCAAGACGTTTTCCTGAAAGAGCAAAAGAACGAAGGAATCTAGTGCTGGATGTGATGGCGGATGAAGGTATCGTGCCTCGTTCGGAAGCGGAACGATCCAAGAAACTGCCTTTGGGAGTGGTGACACGGGAACAGCTCAATACCAGCGCCTACCCAGCGTACATTGATATGGTGAAGAAACAGCTCCGGGAAGATTACGATGAACGTGACCTCACCTCGGAAGGTCTGAGAATTTTCACCAATATGGACCCGATCATTCAGCGTTTTGCCCAGAAAAGCATGACGGATACCGTTGACCAGCTGGATAAGGACAACCCTGATCTACAAGGTGCAATGGTCGTGACATCAGCACAGACCGGTGACCTTCTGGCGGTAGTAGGTGATAGAAATCCGGGGTATGTCGGTTTTAACCGGGCCCTGGATGCACGACGTCCCGTGGGCTCATTGCTGAAACCAGCAATATATCTGACGGCATTAGAACAACCCGCACGCTTTACTTTAACGACACCTGTTAAAGATGTGCCCATTAAGGTGGACGACGGTCAGGGAGGGCTTTGGGAACCTTCCAACTATGATGGCAAGTCCAGAGGCATGGTGCCTTTGGAAGAAGCACTGGCCAAGTCCTATAACCAGGCTGCGATCCAGACTGGTATGGCATTGGGTCTGGATAACGTTCTGAATACGGTTGAGCGTTTGGGGGTTGAGAAAAAGCTGCCACCTTATCCTTCAGTCATGCTGGGTGCTGCCTCTCTATCCCCTATGGATATCGCTTCCATGTACCAGACCATTGCCAGCGGTGGCTTCAAGATGCCGCTGCGAGCTATCGATGCTGTAGTGGATGCCCGTGGTCAGCCATTGAAACGTTACAGCCTCTCGGTTGAAAGGGCATTCGATTCTGCTCCCATGGAACTTTTGCGACATGCCATGGGTCAGGTGATGAGAGAAGGCACAGGGCGAAGGGCTTACTGGAGCATCAGTCAGGATATCCAGTTAGCTGGCAAAAGTGGCACGACCAATGATTTAAGAGACAGCTGGTTTGCCGGTTTTACAGGAAATCTGATGGCTGTTACCTGGCTGGGGAATGACGACAATAGTCCGACCAAACTGACCGGCAGCAGTGGTGCACTGAGAGTCTGGACCCGATTCATGCAACAGGTGCCTATTAAGTCGGTCCAGTCATTGAACAGCGAACAGGTTGAATATGTCTGGACGAAGCCAGCAGCCAATGTGAGAACAGGACGGAGTTGTGAAGGTGCGGTAAAAGTTCCTTACATCAAGGGTTCGGAGCCTGTGGAATATCAGGGCTGTGGTCGAGCTGTGAGTGAGCCGGTTAAAACACTGTTTGATTCCATAAAGTCATGGTTTGAATAAATGAAGCGAATAATACCTCTGCTATTGGCAGTCCTGTTAACAGGGTGTGCCGGTACAGGTCAAATGGCTTACATGCCACAATCTATCCCGGGTTCTGGTTCTCCCTATTCTGATCGCTCGGATGCGGTTGGTACCCTTCTGGATCAGGCATGGAATGCTATGGCTGAAGAAGACCTGAACAGGGCTGGCAGTGCCCTGTCCAGGGCTATGAGAATCAGTCCGACAGACCCGTCTGTCTATTATCTGATGGCTCAGCTCAGGAAAGAGCAGGGACGGTATGATCAGGCTCGTGAACTGGCGGATAGGGCGCTTAGTCTGGGTCCCGCTACAGGACTGAAACGACAAATTAAAAGCTTTCTGACTTCACTTGGGTAGCCTGTCGGACTTAAGACTGTTTCGACCTGAATTCCAGAAAGAACGACCAGGCTTAGATAAGCATCTATGAAAGCTTAAGTCAGACAGGCTTTAAGAGTATTCTGTTTTTTCGTGAACTTGTACTATAGTACCACCTTGCTTTGATGTACTGAGGCTGTTCGCCTGCACCTGACAAAACCATTTAAGTTCGTAAGGCCTCCAGGAGAGGCGATCTATTCCGACTTTTCTGGGGGCAAGTCTTGTTAAAGCTTAAATAAGAATAACAATAAGGCTGAATACAATGAGCACTATAGACGTCATGGATCCTCGCTTGTCCAGGATTCTTTACTCTATACAGGACGCATCTGACCAGGACATTGATGAGGCTGTCTCAAGGGCCCGAGAGGGGGCTGAAAAACTCAGACAAACCCGTGTTCGCGATCGTCTGATAGAGGTAGAGCGACTGATTCAATACCTGCTGGATAACCAAAGTCGTCTTTTAGAGAGAATTGTTGAAGAGTCGGGCAGAAGCATTGGAGATGCCATGCTCTCTGATCTATTGCAACTGGTCGAAGACTGTCACTGGTTAGTTCAAAATGCAGAACGTATTCTTGCCGATCAAAAGATTCCAACTCCACTGACTCTTCTGGGCAAAAAGTCGCGAATCTATCATGAGGCTCATGGAGTGGTTTTGGTGATCTCTCCCTGGAATCTGCCTCTGGCCATTGCCACATCGGCAGCCATGTTTGCATTTGCGGCTGGTAATGCCGTTATTATCAAGCCCTCTGAGCAAACCCCCATGCAAGAGATATTCGATGAAATAGTGAACCTTTCGCCCATGTTGAAAGAATCACTGATTATCGTTCAGGGAGGAGGTCATACGGCAGAAAGGCTGATCGAAAAGCGTCGTGATCTGATTCACTTCACTGGCAGTGTGGCCACGGGAAGAAAGGTGCTGGCTCAAGCTGCGTCAAAGGTTATTCCGGTTTGTGCAGAACTTGGCGCCAAAGACGCCATGATTGTTTTTGCTGATGCAGCCCTGGAGAGAGCTGTAGCTGCAGCCTGTTGGGGGAATATGCATAACTCGGGTCAAAGTTGTACAGCGACAGAAAGACTGTTTGTGCATGAAACTATTTATGAAGACTTTGTTGCCATGCTGGCTGAGGCATTCGATCAGATCACTGTCGGAGTGGGCGCTGATTCTGATTTAGGTGGTTTGACCACTGCTGGGCAAATGAAAATTGTAGAAGACCAGGTCAAAGATGCTGTCGAAAAAGGTGCTACTGTGGTTTGTGGCGGGGAAAGGATTGAGCAGAATTTCTTTAAGCCAACGGTTCTGACAGGCCTGACTGATGATATGAAAGTGGTAACAGAAGAAACATTTGGTCCGGTCGTGGCAGTATTCAAATTCAGTACGGAAGAAGAGGTTATACAGAAACACAATCATTGTGACTTTGGGCTGAGTTCATCCGTATGGACTTCCGATAAGATAAGAGCAGACCGTGTGGCTCGTGCTCTGGTAACAGGCTGTGTCAATATTAATAACATCATGCTGACTGAAGGCAATGCCGGTTTGCCTTTTGGTGGTGTCAGGCAGTCAGGTTACGGGCGAACCAAAGGTGCAGAAGGATTGCTGAATATGACTCGCTCCAAAGCTGTTCTGATAGAGACCCAGGGAAAGCAATTACCAGAGCCCAACTGGTACCCATACAGCAGAAAAAAATTGCACCTGATGGAACAGCTTATAAAGACAACTACCCGAACGGGCAGTCTGAAAAAATATGTTGATCTGGCGATGATTGGAATGAAGCTGGAGCGGCTTGTCCGTCAGATAGCTAAAAAGAATTCAGGAAAGGACGTTTAAATGCTCACTTTTGCCCTTGTAATACTGATTCTGTTTATTCTGGTTACATTGATTGTCTGTCGAGATCGGGGAGCCCCCCATGACCGCTATTTCTCGACTCTGGAGACGACTCTGGAGCAGTCAGGTATTGCCCGACCAATGATGCTGCTGGATATGGATCGGGTGGATCATAATATTGAAGTAGTCAGACAACGAATGGGCGATACCTCCAATCTAAGAATTGTTGCTAAATCCCTGCCTTGCCCTGGATTGCTGGCGTATCTACAGCAAAAGTTAGAGACTAATCGTTTGATGGTGTTTCATCAGCCTTTCCTCAACCAGCTAGTCAGAGCATTTCCTGATGGGGATTTTCTGATAGGGAAGCCTTTCCCGGTTGCTGCTGCAACCACTTTTCTGGATCAGCTGGATGAAAAAGAATTTAACTGTCTGAGTCAGGTTCAATGGTTGGTTGACAGCTATCCACGTTTGGAGGAATACCTTGCACTCGCTCAAAAGCGAGAACTCAAGTTTCGAATCAATGTTGAGATTAATGTTGGTTTAAACCGTGGAGGTCTTGCTGAAGCTAATGAGTTATTGCCCCTGCTGCAACTCATCCAGAACAATCCCGATCATTTGGAATTCAGTGGACTGATGGGATACGAGGCTCATCTGGCCAAGATGCCACTTTCGTCGATACGACAAGCGGGCAGAAAAAAAGCCTTGAGTACCTATTCTGATTTCGTCGCTGAAATAGAACAGCATTTTCCTGAATGGCTAAAGAAGTCACTTTGTTTTAACGGCGCTGGAAGTATGACTTATCAGCTGTATCCGGAGAATGACAGAGGGCCCATTAATGAGATCAGTATTGGTTCGGCATTCGTTAAACCAGTGGATTTTGATCTGGACACACTGGTAGAACACCAGGCTGCTCTATTTATAGCAACGCCTGTACTGAAAAAGCACAGAGGGCTGAGCTTGCCTTTTCTAAGTGATTTTTCACAGTTGGCTTCCAGATTAAACAAGAACCTTGAGCATTCATTCTTTATTTATGGCGGATGGTGGAAAGCTCAGGTTTGCTCTCCAATGGGTCTGAAAAACAACAGTTTTTATGGTCGCAGTACCAACCAGGAGTTATTAACAGGCTCATCAAGTACCGGTCTTGAGGTGGATTGTTCCGTGTTTCTGAGACCGACTCAGAGTGAGTCGGTCATGCTGCAGTTTGGTCAGATTAAGATCATGCGTGGCAGTCAGCTGAGCGATCAGTGGCAGGCTTTTGATCAGGACTACTGATGTTGAATCCTGGCATCAGACCAATACTGTTCTGATGCCAGGGGATTTTATCCTCCCATGGCTCTGACCGTCAGAGCGACCGCTATGCCAAGAATATTACCCGCCGCATAACCAATGACTCCGGCACTCAGGCCGGAAAGAAGCACTTTTTTGTTACCCATTATGGCGGCCGCAACAGGTACAAAGGGAGGCGAGCAAATGGAAGCCACCGAGGTAATAAGGAAGGTATCTGCATCAATCCGGGTGAATCGGGAAAGCAGGAGATGGATCACCATTGAGCCAAAAACAATGGCAAGAAAGTAGAGCATCAGCTCAAGACTGATTTTCGCAAAAGCCTCTGAGGTAAACATAGATCCGGCCAGCGTACAGAAGACCATGATCAGATACATACCCAGGTGATAGGTGTTGGGTATTGATCGCACTTTCTGAAACAGAGCACAGCACATTCCGCCTGCCGTCAGCAAAAGAATGATTGTCATGGTTTTAAAGCTTTCATTGACCAGTTCGGCTAGGCCAACAGAGACACCAACAATCAGAGCCGTGAGTGCCAGAGCTAAGGACAAACGCTTTATTCTGGCGGGTATCAGTAATTCAGAATATTGCTCCAGATGCTCTTCATGGTCCATTGTTTCATCTGTGTCTTTATCTCGACCAAAGGGTAATAGAAACCGTTTTGCAATACGGTGGGCGACAGTCATGACCAGAAGCAGATAAATCATACTGGTAATAATGTCGTAACCATGTACCAGCAGAAATGTATCGGAGCTGGCGTCAGTAGCCGTTTTTACAGCAGCCACGTTGGGGGTTGAGCCCGTAAAAGCGCCAACGGCCATTCCGGCAATTTGCCAGAGGTTTTCAACGTCACCCAGCAAGGGTATTGCGGCCACAATAGCCACTACCGCAACTGACAAAAGAGCCAGAACCATGGCGAATGCTGCTTTTCCAGCTTGACTGAACCAGCCCCTGACATCTGTAGAAAAAAGCAACAAAGGCAAGGCCAGGGCTACCAGTACCCCCAGAGTTTCCTCCTGGCTGCTTTTCAAAGAAACAGATATCTGGTTGCTCTGCTCAAGGGTCATACCCATCAGTATTCCTATGCCATAGCAAAGTATGACCGGCCCAATGTTTCTCAGGGCTGAGACCTTCAGACAGATATAGAGGCACAGAATCGGGGTTAGCAGATAGATGGGTATCAATGACACAAAAGATATTAGAGGATCGTCCATGGCTATTACCCCTCCATTACTTGCTTGAGATGGTGGTTAAGGAATTTGCCTTTTGGATCCATGGAATGTCTGATTTCCTGGAACTGATCCCACATGGGGTAAAGCTTTTTGAAATCAGTCGCCTGGAGATAATGGTTTTTACCCCAGTGCGGTCGGCCATGGTAGCGAGCGAATATTTTTTGTGCGGCTTTATGCAAACGATGATAGTCGTCTTTGTAGTACTGGTGCACAGCGATGGAGCAGGTGTCTCTCTTGTAGAAAGGGCTCAGCCAGATGTCATCCTGTTTCACGTATCGAAACTCGATGGGGAACCAGATGTTCTGTTCGTCAGAATCTACCAGTTGAATGATTTCTTTAAGGCAGTCAATGCCGTGCTCCATAGGAACGTGGAATTCCATTTCATTAAAACGGACATTGCGTTGGGCTGAATAGATTTTCCAAGAGACATCTCTACTGATCTGGGGTTCAGAGCCCGGCATAAAGGTGGATATAGCGGTTTTTTGTAAGCCTCGTGACCAACCCAGATACTGGTTGACCATCTGGAGGGTTCCTAAATCTTCATTAGAGGTGTCAGGCTGTCGTACAACAGAGGTGTCAGAGGTTTCCCTGTTACCGTAACCAATGCCGTAATCAGTATGAGGAATGTAGTAAAACTCGAAGTTCCGGTACTCATCCTTGAGCTGGTCAGCTTTTGCCAGTAAATCTTCAATGGGTTCGGCCCAGGATTCATTCTGGAGTCTGAAAGGCTGTTGGTTTTGCATCTCAATCTCGGTGATGATACCCAACGAGCCTAGTGAAACTCTGGCTGCTGAAAAGAGTTCCGGATTGTTATCAGCGCTGCACTCGATCAGCTCGCCATCGGCATTAACTATTTTCAGTGCTGTAACGTAGGATGAAAGCGAGCCAAAATTCATCCCGGTGCCATGGGTTGAGGTAGAAATAGCCCCTGCTAGCGACTGTTTATCAATGTCCGGCATATTAATAAGAGCCTGGCCCCGATCTTCCAGTAGTTGTCCCATATCACCTAATCGGGTACCCGACAGGATTTGTGCAGTCTCGAGCTTTTCGTCATGAGAAACGACGCCTGAAAGACGACTGAGGGACATAATGGTGCCTTCAGTGGGCACCAGTGGTGGAAAAGAATGGCCAGAACCTACTGCTCTGATGACACCCTCACTCTGAGCTACGATTTCCTGGACTTCCTGAGTATTGGCTGGTGCCAGTTTCTGGCCCGGGTAGGCTATTTGTGAGCCTGACCAGTTGCGCCATGGAATGCCTTCACCCGATCCAGTCACTTCAGGTTCTACAGGAGGTGTTGTATGACTGTTGCAGCCGGTTAAGGTGGTAGCAGCAATACCGGCAGAACCTATGGAGGCCATTTTAAAAAATTGTCGACGATTTATTTTCATTCTTCTTATTCTTCTTATTCGGTAAAAGGCTCAGGTTCAGGATGCCTCTCCAGACATATACTGGATCAGGTTGATGAAGTCCTGCTCAGTACAATCCATACACAGTCCCAGGGGAGGCATAGCCCCGGATCCATTAATGGCGCTTTGCAATAGAGTATCCATTCCCTTGTCCATTCGTTCACTCCAGGCTTGCTGGTCGCCTGTCAGTGGTGCGCCGGTCGCTGCAACTTCATGACAGGATTTGCAACTCCTCTCGTATAGACTGATCACTCTGGCGGTTGCTGTTTTCTGACTGCTCATGCTTTTTTCTGAGGGTTGGGCTTGAGTAGTCTGCTGGCTGCTTGGAGGCTCAGAACAACCTGTCAGCAGGGCTAAAGCCAGGGTCGAAAGTAAAAGAGTGTTTTTCATCAGGCACTTTTATTAGGTTCAGGCGTCCATCGGTTCCAAGCTTAAATATCTTGCTGTCCGTAAGACTCCAAAGGTTATTTTTATTTGATCAAGGTTGTCTATATCATCAATATGCTATGTAAACAGTCAGTTCAGGGATAACCAGAAGCACTATGGCAAAACCAAAACCAGATCCGGTGAAAACCCGTACGTTGATTCTGGATGCTGCTGCATCCTTGATTGGCAGTAAAGGTTTTAGAGGGCTGACCATGAAACAGGTGGCAGCTGAAGCCGGAATGGCCGTAGGCAAGATTTATAAATTTTTTCCTGACAAGTCCAGTTTGTTTATTCATCTTGAAAATCGATTCAGTCAGGGATTGTTGTTGCTTGTTGAAGAACAGCTGACAACGCAGCAAGAGCCGGTTCGGAAATTCAAACATCTGCTCAATGTTATTTATCAGTACTTCAGCGAGAATATTGGGCTGGTACGAATCAGTATTGATCCCCCCTATATCCACAGTGACTTTGTTGGTACAGAACTGGAAACGATTGCTGACCAGGAGCTGGCTGCAACCATGCAGGTCAGACTGGCAGTCAGAAATCTGATTGGAGATCTGTCCGCGACGAATGATCAGCAGCCGGAAGAGGTGCTCGATCAGCAGGTATTGTTTCTTCTTAATCAGGTTACGGGTCTGCTCTTGAATAGCCATTCCAGAAACTTTCCCTATATGCTGGGGCAAGATCAGCTGAGTGAGACTGAACAGGCAGGGTTGATCAGCTATCAGCTGGAACTGGTTGCCAGTACTCTGTTTCATCTCCACAAAGCTGAATGATCCCCGGATTATCTTTATTGTTTTAAATGAACTCTAATTCATTTATTTTCTGATGGAAAGAGGGAGTTTCAAAGACGTATGAAACTTATGCAATTTCCGTAGTAAAATACCGTTTGGGTTTTCATTGAAACAGCCATGAGCGGAAAGGTAGCTCACCGGAATGCGGGATCACCCGAAATATGAAAATGGCTGTAGAGCCCGATAGAGCTGCACTTTCATGGTAAGAAGATAAGCGATGAGCACAGAAGTTAGAGAATTATTGATATCTCTGGAAGAAGAGTTAAAAAGGCTGGACTGCTGGCAGAGTATGCCACCTTCAGCTCAAGCTCTGGCCAGTACAACACCCTTTTGTATGGATACCATGGGATTCACTCAGTGGTTGCAATGGCTGTTTATTCCCAGAGTTCATGCCATTCTGGATCAGGGAGCTGCTCTGCCAAAAGGCGCTAATATCACGTCTTATGCAGAGGAAGCCCTGGTTCTGGAGAAAATAGAAACGACTCAGCTGCTGGTGCTGGTAGAGCGTTTTGATCGTTTGATGAACTGATAGATTATGCCTGCTCTAATAAGCTGAGCAGGCATGCTTGATACCGCAGCTGCTAGAGAAAACTAGACATTAGTATGTGGTAGACTCCTTTTTCCCTTCTTTTTTGTGACCTGTGTCACAATTTATTATCAATGTAAGACGATCGTCTTTTTAAGTTAATATTAAAACGGTATTTTTGCGCAAAAAATAAACTGCTCTACATAGGTATGGATCAGAAAAGGAATAGATCTGAAGCCATTACTGTTTATGATAAAAGGAATTTGTCGTGCAAATGCTGTTCAGGATTGTTTTTGCTACCTTTTTGCTAATCTTGCCTCTAACCCATGTTTCAGCTGTTGATCTTGAGAATGCCAGTTCCTGGCTGCGAGAAGCTGCTAATAGTGATGGCGGGTTTTATAGAAGTTCTGATCTGGCGTTACCTTGGCAGAGTACATCTGAAACAGTTGCAGCTCTGAAAGATGGGTTGAATCAGCAAGAAAGAGAACAAACAAATCATTTTCTGTCTTCCGGTTCTGATCATTCTACAGAGCAGTTGGCTCGTTGGGCGGCGACAGGTCTTCCCTCTTCTGAAAACAGAGAAAAAATCCAAACTGTCCTGGCCTCCCGACAAAACAACGATGGTGGTTTTGGTGCTCATTCGGGTTATGACAGCACGGTTCATGACACAGCCTTTGCCTTACGGGGTTTGAATGCCCTTGGTTCCAGAAAAGGTGTTCTTGAGGCTGTGGCCTACCTTCTAAATAAGCGGGTAGAAGGAAGCTGGAGGTACACGACAGGTGTTGATAATGACCCGATACTGACAGCTCAGGTGGCTATCGCCTTATGGCCATTGCGAAAAGTCTATCGGGATGTTCAGCCAGCTCTGGATGACAGTGCTGCATACCTTTTGTCCCTGCGTTCTACTGACGGCAGTTGGGCGACTGACATGATCAGTGCCCAGTCTCTCCTTGCTATTACTCCTCTGATAGAAGATCCCTCCAGTATTGAAAACAGTCGTAAAGTTCTGGCTGATGCTCAGGCCAGTAATGGCAGCTGGGGGTCAGATGTTTATCTGACCGCTCTAGCTCTGCAGGCTTTATCCCTTGTTCCCGGAGCAGCAGCTAACCCAGATATCACCAGCATTCGTGGGACAATTGTCGACGCACAAACCGGTATTGCTTTGTCAGGAGTAACTTTATCGTTAACCGGTGCTGAGACTCGAAATCTGGTGACTGATAGCCTAGGTCATTTCAGTATTGAGCGACTGATTGCCGGTTCGTATGTTTTGACGATTGCTCAAGAAGGTTATCAAGCACTGGAATGGCGCTCGTCCTTGACTGATGGGGAGCAAGTTAGCCTTGGAGTGCTGAGCCTTCAGCAAAAAACGGGGAGTGGAGTTACAACTGCCAGTATTGTTGGAACGGTTACCAGTAAGCCAGAGAGTACTGCTTTATCGGGTGTAGAAGTCAAGGTAAGCATGGGCAGTACGGAATATGAAGTTAGGACGAATGCTGATGGCCAGTTCTCTCTGACTGGACTGCCCGAAGGAAACGCAAGCATCACTTTGGAAAAGGTTGGGTATCAGAGGCGTGAAGGAACTCTCGTATTAAAAGCAGGATTGAACCATGTGTTCTCTGTTTCTATGGAGGCAACAAAGATACCAGAAGCCCGTATCCAGGGCACTGTTACTTCGGCTGAAACATCACTTCCCCTTGATGGCGTCCAAATTAAGGTTGTTGGTGCAAATAACCTCGAATTAACCAGTGATGCGAATGGAACCTATACAACAGCAACGCTTCAGGAAGGAGTGGTTTCTGTAGAGCTCTCCAAGGAGGGCTACCGTTCAGTCAGGGTCAGTATCGACATCAAGGATGGAACAACCTACAGCCTGTCACCCGCACTTTCTAAAGATGGTGTTCCAGCAGTTACCTCTCTGAAAGGGGCGGTCAAGGATGCCTTGAATGAAGCCCCTCTGACTGGTGTCGAGCTCGAGCTTAAAACGACATCTGCAGTTTACAAGGTTCAGACTGAGTCAAACGGAATGTTCAGCTTCAACGGCATTGAGACAGGTGATGCCTTATTGAAGTTCTCTAAAGAAGAGTACGTTCCTATTGAGCTAAATGTCACTATTGTTGAGGAAACTATCAATAATCTGGGTTCTTTGAGTCTCAAAAAAATAGTGCAGCCAGAGAAAGCAGTTTTCTCTGGTCGTGTACTGGATGTTGGGACTGAAAACCCTCTGGCTGGAGCGCAAGTAAGAATAGAGTCAGGTTCTGATAGCAGGACATACCCGATTTCAGCTGACGGTGATTTTACTATTAGCGATGTAATGCCGGGGCAGGTGCTTTTGACATTCACTCAGGCTGGCTATAAAGACGCACTGTATTATTTTGATGCAACGCCTGGTGAAGTAGTGACTATTGGCGATGTAAAACTCAAGAAGATAGAAACGATACCTTCACTTCCAGATCTGGGAATATTGGGAGTATCAGTTAGCAAACTGATCAGTGACAGCCAGGCAGGTGTTGTTTCAGGTTCACTGTCGATTGGTGTAACCAACAAGGGGAATGTACCTGCCAGAGGCAGTTCAGAGGCAAGGGTGTTCTATGACGTTAATAAGAATGACCTCTATGAATCGGAAGAAGACCTGCTTCTTGGAACAATTGTATTAGAACTGGATCTGCTTCCAGAAAAATCGACCACTTTTGAAATAGAGGTCTCAGGTCAAACTCCTTTCAGGGATGCGCCTCTGGGCATCGTCATAAATCATGAGAGATCAGTCATTGAGTCCAGTTATGAGAATAACTTTGTCAGTACCGCCGGGAATTGCTCAAGAAAGGGTGAGGTTGGCGTTGACCTAGCGTTCTGCCTCGATTCGTCGGGAAGTATTGGGTATGGAGGCTATAAGGTTCAGCTCAATGGTATTGCTGATGCAATCCAGGACAGTGAGATCGTTCCACATGATGGAAGTGTTCGTATGACCATTCTCACTGCTGGAACAGGTCCAAGGCTGCACAAAATTCTCCAACCTACCAGGATCATTAGTTCAACGGTAGAGCAGCTCTCTGCTGCAATTCGCTCTGCACGTTATTTCGGGGGGGATACTGACTATATGGGCTACTGTGTGAAACAGGCTGCTGATATTGTCAGTGCTCAGGAAGTTGAAAGTGCATTCCAGGTTTTCACTGTGGCAGGGGATGGCGTCTGGCCGAGTGACAGGGGGCGCTACAGTGTGGCAGAAGGTTTGAATGCAGCCAATGAGTCAGCAGTATACGCATCTGGCAAGGGTATAGATGTTATTGATGCTATAGGCGTTTCTACAGCTTGGCGAAATGTGCTAGAGGCGCACGTCTGGCCTAAACCTGTGGGAGGCGATAAAGGGAAGCTGACTCTGGTGAACAACTCCTATGAGTTTGCCCAGTTAGTCGGCACCAGTATCAAAGAACAGACCAGTGGCATCGCTGATCTCAGTGTCACCAAACCGGAAGTGATTGATAGAGGTGGCCAACTGAATGTCACTTTTGTCATTGGCAACGGAGGTTCAATACCTGTTACCCAGGAGTTCAGGGTTGCGCTTTATGAGGGGGTGGATATTGAAGGGAAGGAACCCGTTGCAGAACTCATAATCGATGGTCTTGACAAGGCGTCCTACCGTGAACTCCAGTTTGAGAAAGTTGCTTTTAAATCAGGACTTCAGCCTGAGCAGTTAACAGTTGTGGTGGATTCGAAAAATACCCTGCCTGAGTGCAATGAAGAAAATAACTCTGTGGTGTTGGGTTTGACTCCACAATCAGGGGCTTTTGAGATTGCCTTGAACAATAAAAGTCTCCTTGAAGGAGAACAGTTGGGAGTGAAATTCACAATAACTAATTCTGGCCAGCTTTCAGGTGACTATACCGCTGAATTGAAACTGATAGACAAGCAGGGCAACCTTGTTCAACTCTTTGAGCCCGAAACGGTTTCTCTGAAGTCTTCAGATAAAGTGACAGGCAACAGGTCTTGGAGAGTTACAGGAGTGACAGCGGATGTTTATAGAGTTGAAGGTGTTCTGCTCAACAAAGAAGAAGTGATTCTTGACAAAGATATGGACTCTTTTTCGATTCTGGTTGCGTCTGAAAGTGGTCAGGCCGCTGGGTCTTCAATCTATGCGGATGCAGAGGACTACCAACCCTGGGATCAGGTCAACCTCTCTGCCAGAGTCGCCAATACTTCAGTCAACAGTGCGGTTGAAAGTGCTACTGCCCGAATCACCATCAAAAACCCAGCCGGTGAAATCATCCATCAGTATGAGCAACCCTTGACCGAAATCGCTGTCGGAGGGCTAAGGGATATTCCGGTCAGTTTCCAGCTGAAAGGTGCAGTTTCTGGTGATTACTCCGTTGAACTTGAGGTTAGAGTATCATCAGATGGTCGTGTACTGACACGATCTGAAGAGCGCTTTTTCGTTGAGTCGTCTTCTGCAGTATTGAATCTGCGTGGATCAGTTCAAGCCACTATCAGATCATTGGAAGCGGGAACAGCGCAAACCTGCAGTTTCAATATTGAAAACCGTGGCAAGGATATCGTTAATCTACCGGTTCGAATGGGATTGGTAGCTGCAAGAGAATCGGACGACAGTGAATTCATTCAGGTCTTTTCATTTAATCCGGTTATCGAAGCCAATAGCAGCTTCCAGTCCCGGGTCAGTCTGGAAACCTCTGGTCTTCTGGGTGAGTATGCCTGTGTTCTCCAGGCACAAACAGAAAATGAGTGGAAAGCTCTGGCAGCTGATGCCTTCCTGGTAACTGAGCCACCCGTAAAACTCACAGGCAGTCTGAACAAGTCTGATAAAGGCCGACTCCTGGCTCTGGTCGACAGACCGAGGCAGTGCAAGGCAGTGGATTCTATGACTGTGGCTTTTGATCTTAAACGTCATTTCACACGTCTCAAGAGCGATGTGACGGTTGAACTGCTGTCGGACGATGGTCTGGTTCTTGATACCGAAGAATTAAGACCCTATTCCAGAAACTGGATCAATGACCAATGGGCAGAAACCGATCTTTCAGGCTGGGTCACCAAAGGCCGCCTGTTGAAGGTCAAACTGGCTGATAGCAATGGGCTTGATGATCACTATCAGATCAGGGCTACCTATTACACAGGCTAACAGTGGAAAACCAATACCTGGTCGTTAACGACAGGTTGTGACCGTTCCTGGAAAACCGGTAACTGGTGGAGCGACCACCTGTTACTTGACTTCTCCTATCATAAGTCGGTGGTGCGTGTTGATGAACGTGATCCCTATGGACCTGCGGATCAACCGGATCTCCCCGCTCAGCGTCAGGCTCTGGAATCTCTGTTAAAACAGAAGCAATGGTCTTACACCGTGGTGGATAACCGTGAGGACTTTGCCCGTGAACTGAGGAGTGGCAGCTACTCTGTGCTGGGGCTTTTCAGTGAAGAAATCACTCTTGATCACTGGACCCAAAAGGCGATTCGTGAAGCTGTACACAGTGGCTCAGGCTTGTTGGTAGCCGGTATACACGATACCCGTCATATGATTCTTGAGCCTGCCTTGGGCATTATCAAGCTGGGTGAACATCATGGTTCTACAGGTTTGACCCTGATCGCCGTTCCGGGTCTTGAGGGCGAGGCAGTCTTCCCGATCCCAGATGATTATGCGGTTGCTATCTACCCCAGAACAGCCAAAGTGATCGCAGAATTTACTCTGAAAGATATTTTTGATGAGCAGGGACTGAAATGGTTTGGTGATGAAAACCAGAAAGCCTGGCATGAAGGTGTACGTCAGTTGCGTGACCGGTCCGATGTCGATGCCCTGAATAACGACTGGATTCGATGGTACTGGGACAGACCCGACGCCATGACCTGTGTGCCGGAACATCTGCGTCGATGGCACTGGTGGCGCAAAGACAGCTTCCGTATGGATGCCGAGTCTGGCAACTGGAGGTCTGATGATTTGAGATCTTCCAAAGGCCGGTACCACGGGCGCTCCTATTGTGACTTCTTGTCACTCAAGAAACCGGCGGTCACCCTGAATCAGTATGGAAAAGGTAAAGCGGTATTTGCAGGGTTTGATGGACTGCTTCAGGCGACAGCCGGTGGCCAGGACAGCCTGTACTTCCAGCTTCTGAACCAGGCGCTGGATCAGGTGCACCAGGATAATGGAACGCTGGCTGAAGGGCAGTCACAATCCGTCCAGCTGACCATAGAGAATCTGGCGATAGCAACACCTGGTCGGGCTCTGTTGCAACTGGATGGGGTGAGCATACTCGACAAGGCGAGCTTTACGCAGGAAGAAGATGGCTGGAGCTACGAGTTCACGATTGCTGAAGGACAGCAATTGCAGAAGCATCTTCAGGTTATTGTTCCTCCCTACAGCAAAGCAGGGACTATCTCTGCCTTGATCCAGTCCGGTCAGGAGGGTCAATGGCGAGACCATGAAGCATTAAAGCTTGAAATAGAGGCGGGAAGAGAGCTGGCCAATCTGGATGAATTGATCGAGAAAGTTCGTGCCCTCTCTTATGAAAGCTGGAAAGGGATGCGTTATTACTTCCTGCTGAAGAAGCTGGAGTTTATCCGTCAGTGTCTGCTGGAGCACAACCTGCGTTGGGCCTATGAGTCTTTGTTAATGAGCACCAGTCTGCTGATGATGGACAAGAGCAGCGATGCCCAGGAAATCCGGGCTGGTTTACAGGATGTGTTGTTAAACGTTGGTCGTAAGATTAACTGATAAAAAGAGTTTAAGTCTGTCTTGCCAAGCTAATGTACCAAACCAGGGCAGGCATCAAAGTTTGGAAGTTATAAGAAATCACATGGAGTAAAGGATGTCTGTTCAGGTAATGGAGTCGTTTCGCCAGGGCATACTGGGTAAAGGGGTGTCGCTGCTGCTTTCGTCGCTTTTTGTCTTTGTTTTCTTTCTGTCCCCCACAGGCAAGGCAGTGGCGGACAATATAGAAAAAGAGGCCGAGTATGAACGACGCCTGACCGCCATGATGGAAAGCACTCCCGAGAAAAAGCTAGCGCACAGGCTGCAAAAGCTGAAGGAGTGGGTTGCCGACGATGAACCCGGTGTTCGTTTCAGGGAGCGAGCGAATGAAGGGGTATTTACCACTATTTCCCGATCCATTGGATTGGGGGATAAATTCCTCATTACTTCAGATAAAGATAAACTGACGGCTCTCTACTCAGGAGTTGATGAAGCTTACACGGAAGCATGGACCCAATGGCAGAGCCTCGAAACTGAACTGAAAAGCCGAGACCTGCCTGCTATTGCCCTGGAGCGTCACCAGATGGCAATGGCAGAGTTCAAAGAGCAGTACCATCAGTTCTCCGTGTATTACCAGCAACTGGAGCGCACCAATAGTGATACTGAGTTGCAGTCTGGCTGGGAAGCGCTGGGGCGTTTTTTGAACCAGCAACAGTTTCAGAAAAGCTACGCACCTTTCGACCCGAATAAACTGCCTTTCGGTACGCCGGACAGTGAAGTACGCGAGCCTGCAGTGACACTTGGCGAGCTGGAGAAGGTGCTGGGCATGAATTCTGCCGCAGGGCTTATGGTCGCTTCGGCCGGTAGACTGCCCGACTCTGTTCAGAAAGCACTGGAGGCCAGAAATCAGGTATTAGAAGGACACCTGTCTGATACCATGGATATCCAGATTAATGATGAAATACGACAATTGGCGTCTGATCTGAACAATAACCCGACTGAAATTTACGCCTGGGTACACAACAATATCCGCTTTATTCCCAGTTACGGTTCTATTCAGGGTGGAGCCATGACTTTAGACACCCGGCGGGGCAATGCCACCGATATTGCCAGTTTGCTGATTGGCCTGCTGCGTGCTGCAAACATTCCGGCTCGCTATGCCTACGGCTCCATTGAAGTGCCTGCAGATAAAGTCATGAACTGGGTGGGCGGAGTCGAAGTGCCCGCCGCAGCCCAGAATCTTATGGGACAGGGTGGCATTCCCAATACAGGCCTGTTGCGCGGAGGCAAGGTCACCGACATTCGTATGGAGCACACCTGGGTAGAAGCCTGGGTAGATTTTGAACCCAGTCGGGGTGTGAAGAATCGCCAGGGCGACAACTGGATTCCCATGGACGCCAGTTTCAAGCAGTATGAATTCACACAAGGTATGGACCTTCAGGAGCAGGTTCCCTTTGATGCCCAGGCTCTGGTGGATGAGATTCAA
Source organism: Endozoicomonas sp. (assembly GCF_051008435.1). Taxonomy (GTDB): domain Bacteria; phylum Pseudomonadota; class Gammaproteobacteria; order Pseudomonadales; family Endozoicomonadaceae; genus Endozoicomonas_A. The sequence goes on from NZ_JBPCXO010000173.1 coordinate 27,868, forward strand.
GCCAATTCCACCATTAATGAAGAGCAGGGTTTTATACAGAACCTGCCCCAGACTGCTATAGAGCAGCAGTTACAGGACTACCAGCAAAAGTTGCAGGATTACATTACCAACCAGAACCCTGACGCTACTGTGGGTGAAGTATTGGGTCTTCAGGAAGTCAAGGTAAAACCTCCGGCTCCTCTGGCTGCGGGTTTGCCCTACAAGGTTCTGGTCACCAGTGAACGTTTTGCAGAAGTACCTGAAAAATTGAGACACAAATTCAAGTACCAGTTGCAGACCCAACTCTATGGCAACCCGGACGTCAGCCTGTTTAACTTTGAACAGCCTACCGTCAAGCTGGCCGGTAAAAAACTGGCCCTGTCCTTCCGACCTAGCACGGAAGAAGACGAAGCTATTATTGAAAGCTACCTGCCCCAGCCAAACGAAGATGGCAGCCCGATAGACCCATCACAACTACCAGATACTTTGCCTGGCTACCTGATCGATATGACGGCTGAATTTACCTTGGACGGTGAGGTAGAACTCACTGCCGATGCAGGGAAAATGGGTACAGAGTTATACAGTACTCTGGGGTTGTATTCACCAACTCATGGCTGGACGACAGCGAATAACAAGCCGGTAGCGGGGGAGTATCGGGCTATTGGGTTGGATTTGCAGGGGGTGTCTGAGTCAGAGACAAGCAAGCTACAAAAAAATGTGAGTGTAACCAAAGATAAATTATCAAATGCTGAATTTGATGCTCTATCACAACATGGTGTAGTCGGTGACCTTTTATACGCAACAATATTGAGCTATTTTGCTCAGAATGATGTACACGATCAGGTGTCCTCAGAAAATAGTGATGTCGTTCAATATCGGGCTCCAAGTTTTGGTTTGTTTATGACTAATGTCACACCCCAATATTGGTTTGGAATGCCAAGAGATGTGAGATTTGGTGGTCTTGTGATGGATGTGGATAATTACAGCGTAATTTCAGTGCACAAAAGTAATGAGAGAAAGCTGTGGAGTAATTATAACTTTTCAATAGGTAAAAGAAGTTCCGCGATGGAGCACATTGTTCCTGAGCAAATGTTTTCGACAAGTGAGAGTTCTGCATATGGAATAAGCGCAATGAAAGCTCTGCTTCTAGCGGCTCAAGAAGGGCAGCGTATTCTTTCTATTACTCGTGACAACTTAGAAGAAGCAATGCAAATTCTAAACTTGTCAGACGACGTAGAGAGAGAAATTAAGCAGGGAGTGAGTTCTGGGAAGGTCGTTACAGCTCATGAGAAAAATATAGCCTATAAGGGCTGGGTTGGAGCTGGGTATTTAATCATTGATCCAGATACTGGGGCAGGAGCTTATAAAATAAGTGGTGGTGAGAATGGTGGTTTTATTGAACTTGTTTCTAAAGTATTTGAGTGGCTTGGTATAGGTTTCTTTATTAAAGAGCTTCTTGCAATTATTGCTGGCTCATTAGGTATAGCAGCTGTTTTTTCAAGTATAGGAGGTGTTTTATTTTTTCTTGCATTTGCAATGAATGTTTACGATTTATCTATGAAGTGTAGAGATGCAACAGCAGCAGTTATTTTTTCAATTCTATATACCGTTGTTAATGTGTTAGTTATTGGCCTTTTGGCATTAGTTGCAGGACCTATTGGTGCAGCTATAGGACTTTTCATTTTAGGTTATGGAGGTGTGTATCTGAAGGACTGGATATTAAATACTCCGTTGTGTGCTGGTGATAAAAAATGAACCATATGTTATTCAGGCCTAAAAGAGTAATAATACAAACTACTCTTTCACTATATATTGTGGCACTTTATGCATTACAAGTATCTTGGCCGATTATAATCGGTGCTATATGTGGACTTCTCTTAATAGTTATTAGCTTGGAAGTGAAAAAGCCTGTCAGTCGTTTTGGAATTGCTTGGATGGCAATTAGTTTTGTACTTGCTTTTGCTGAGTGGTGGTTACTAAGTTAGTGCCTGTCCGAAAACCCACAAAAATCAAATGATGACAGTCCTCATTAAACGTGAGGCCAGATCATAAACCGGACCTTCACTGTTAAAGACTACATTTGCAGCGATTTCTGAGAGTATTCTT
>NZ_JBPCXO010000174.1:0-12153 GCF_051008435.1 Endozoicomonas sp.
ACCGTCTTCACGATTGGCGGGTGGGAACAGGTAATCGTATTCCATACCGTCTGAACGACGAGGGCCTGCGAAGAAGTTCTTCCCTTTGGTCGCCGATGCGCTGAGAGAATTGTCTAGGAGCCTGTCAGACTTCCCACTGACCTACTGCGAAAAAGCCTGATTTGGCCATTTTTTATGATTCTTTTCGTTGAATAGCTCGCTATTCGCCTCAAATAATCATAAAAACTGTCTCAAACCGGACTTTTTCTCGCTACGGTCGGCTAAGTCCGACAGACTCCTAGAACGTCATGACAAGGACCGTCAGATGCAGAAAGTGATCCTTTTTACCGGGCTTATGCTCCTTTCCTTTTTTTCCTTAGCGAAAACCACCGAAGCAGGGGTGGGGGTCAGTTCTCTGGGGGCGCATATAGTGTTTACCAACCAGATGAACGATCAGTTTGCTATAAGGTTGCAGCTGAATGGTTATTCTGGCAATTATGAATTCAAGGAAAATGGTATTACTTATGAAGGTGACCTGAAATTAGGAACAGTCGGTGTCACCATGGACTGGCATCCCTGGGAGAATGATTTCTTTCTCACTATGGGGGCGTTTTATAACGGCAATCAATTGGATGCCAAAGCCAAAAGTCAGAATGGGACGCTAACCATTAATGGTACTTCGTATACCACTGACCAGATTGGAAATCTTGAATCTGAAATGAAATTCGGAGATGTCAGTCCTTATTTAGGTATTGGTTTTATGGGACCAATAGGACGATCTGACTTTTATTACGGTGTTGATCTGGGTGTGCTCTATCAGGGAGAACCGGATGTTTCGTTAAGCACCTCATCCGGTTCCAACATTGCAGGGTTGAGTGAAAATCTGGCCGCAGAACAAAAGCGGGTTGAAGATGAGTTAAGCAGTTTCCGCTGGTATCCGGTTCTGACGTTATCTCTGCATTACGCTTTCTAATCGCAGTGGAGAGCCTGATCCAGGCTCTCCAACTCTTCATCATGAATCTTCATTTCTCTCAGGTGGGCAAGGGTATTATCAAAGTATTCCCGGTTGCTGCCAAACTGGCCAACGGCTGTCCTGATTCTTTCAACCGTCTGCTGCTCTGACAGTTCGCCAATATAGCGGGAACTGTCATGGTTAACGACGAAGGTTAAACAGGGCAGTGAAATGTCCAACGCTTTAATCTCTGGTTCAATCCTGGTGGGAGTATAGCCATACAGACAGCATTCCCGGGTCCAGAGAATATGCAGTTCCTCATCAACCAGTGCCGCAGGAATACGATAACAGACGCCTTCACAATGGCCACCGTTATCCAGAGCCATCATCAGTCCGGGGGTTTCCTGGCTGCCTCTGAAGAAGGTCATATCCAGACAAAAACGGCGATGATACTGGGGCAGTATCGCATGATACTGATGACTGAAACGAAGCAATGGATTCCAGAGTAAAGAGCCATAGGCAAAGATCAGTAAATCAGAATCCTGAGGAAAGTCTGCCATAAACCGGTGGCGCTGATCGTTCAAATCACTCCATTCAGGCACCCGGTCACCCTGAGAACGTGCCATTTGGCGAATCTCCGGTACATAGCTTTTAAACAGACTTTCCCGGTCGGCCAGCCATTCATTCTCGTGCTCGTAATTCATCCCGGTCATATCGCTTTACTCCTCCGATCCAGGTTTGCACAACATCCAGTGTTTCCAGCTGCTGGGCATGTTCCAGTGGATTATCAGAAAGTACGACAAAATCTGCCAGCTTTCCGGCTTCAATGGACCCCAGATCTTTTTCTCTGAATACCTGCCAGGCAGCATCAATTGTGGTGGCACGCAGAGCCTGTATAACCGATATTTTTTCTTCTTCCCCAAGAATGTTGCCCTGACTTGTCTGTCGGTTGACAGCATTGCTGATTAGCCTCAGTGGTTCGATAGGGACAACGGGTGTGTCAGTATGGATGGTATAGCGGACTCCATGGTCATTGGCGGTTTTTAATGGACTGATTTGTTGAGCTCTTGCCTGACCCAGGAACAAGTTCTTATGTCGGTCTCCCCAGTAATAAATATGAGAAGGGAAAAAGGTCGGGGTCACTCCCAGTCTGGCCATTGTTTCCAACTGATCGGGTCTTGCGGTCTGGGCATGAACAATAATGTGTCGTGAATCCTGACGGGGATAGGTTTTCTGAGCCTGTTCAATAGCATCCAGAACCTGATCAATCGCTGCATCACCATTGGCGTGCAGGGCCAGCTGCCAACCTTTTTCATGCCACAGGGCAACCTGTTCGTTCAGTGCCTGTGCAGACTGGCTGGGATAGCCCTGATACGCAGGTTTTTTGTCTTCAGGTTGTTTGAAATAAGGCTGAGACAAAAAGCCAGTGTATCCCTGAATAGAACCGTCAGTGACCAGTTTGAGCGCACCTGTAGTGACTTTGTCGTTATTAATGGGAGTGATATGACCATTCTCAATGTCCTGAGCCAGCTCTTCATTTGGCCAGAAAACCATCCGTTGAGGAATCAGACCGGCTGTCACGAGATAACCCAGTGGGGTTAATTGCTCAGGAGGCGTTAAACCGCTCTGAACGGTGGTAACACCCTGTAGCAGGTAGTCCCGAACACTGTCAGCCAGCATATCGAATAATCTGGAGGGGCCCACATCCATCGCTTCAAGTCGGATGTCTTCCTGGGCCGTCTCTTTTAGTAATCCGGTGGCTCGACCCTTGGCATCGCGAACAATCTCACCTCCTTCTGGGTTAGGAGTGTTGTCATCAATACCCATCTGATCCAGAACATAGCTGTTGACCATGCTCATATGACCTGAAATGTGCATGACAAAGACTGGCTGTGTGGTGGAGATGCTGTCCAGATCATCTCTGTTAAGAAAGCGTCTTTCCAGAATCAGGGTGTCATCATAGCCGAACCCTAATACCCACTCACCGTCTTCTAATGCGTTAGTCTGGGTACTCAGTTTCTTCTTAACGTCAGAGATAGAAAGCACATCGCCAATGGGGGGACTATTCAGATCTGAAGCCATGGCATTCATGCCACTGCCGGGAAAATGTCCGTGAGCTTCAATAAATCCGGGAAGCAGTGTCTGTCCATCCAGGTCAATCAATTCAGCATCGAAAGAGGACAGTTCTTCCATAGCTTCTTCTGTGCCAGTAGCAATAATCCTTTCGTCTTCTATCAGAATGGATTCAACGACAGAGTTCTTTTGATCCATAGTCAGTATGACACCGTTCACAAACAACTGTTGTCGGGGCGGCGTAGGATTCAGATAAAACCAGATTGAGGTGACCACCAGTGTAAGAATGATGGCTATGATGACCAGTGTTGAGAAAATGCGTCGAACCAGTGTCATAACTTCCCCAGGTTTTATTTATTGTTTTTGAGAAGAAAGGGGGTGGCTAATACCATAGCAGGAGTTAGCGTGAAAATGCCACGGTGTCGTGCATACAGTCATGACAAGTCAGGTCTTTATCGCTTAGAGTGAGCGCACCAGGCTGTTTATTATAAGGACAAAAAATCATGGCACTGCATTCCTCACTGAACGATAACCTGACTCTGCCGGTGATAGGTTCTCCGATGTTTATTGTTTCCGGTCCTGAGCTCGTTATTGCCCAGTGCAAAGCCGGTATTGTGGGCTCTTTTCCTGCCCTGAATGCCCGTCCCCAGGAAGAGCTGGATGTCTGGTTGACACGAATCAACGCAGAGCTGGATGCCTATAAGGCGGAGTTTCCGGAGAAAAAGGTTGCACCTTTTGCGGTTAACCTGGTGATTCAGCCTGATAATCCCAGAATGCAGGCTGATATAGAAACCATCATTCGTCACAAGGTTCCGGTTATTATCACCAGCCTTCGTGCACCTTCTCCGGAATTGATTGAAGCCGTTCATAGTTACGGTGGTGTTGTATTGCACGATGTCATTAATGTTCGTCATGCCCGAAAAGCTCATCAGCATGGTGTTGATGGCCTGATTCTGGTTTGTGCGGGTGCCGGGGGGCATGGAGGAACTCTGAGTCCCTTTGCACTGGTTAATGAAGTTAAAAGTTTTTTTGATGGCATGATTATTCTGGCAGGTTCCATAGCCACTGGTAGCGATATTCTGGCGGTACAAAGTATGGGAGCCGATCTGGCCTATATGGGTTCAAGCTTTATTGCTACGGCAGAAGCCAATGCGCCGGAAGATTATCGTGAGATGCTGGTGGATGGCGTCGCCAGTGACATTGTTTATACCCCTGTCTTTTCGGGTATTCATGGTAATTACCTGAAACCCAGTATCACTAAATCTGGATTGGACCCCGAAAACCTGCCTGAGCCCAGTCAGGATATTTTTAATTTTGCCGGTTCTGATGCCAGAGCCTGGAAAGATATCTGGGGCGCTGGGCAGGGCATTGGCTCAGTAAAAAAGGTTCAGCGTGTTGCGGAGTTGGTGTCACAGTTGTCCAGGGAATATAGCGAAGCTGCAGACCGCTTACAGACAGTGCTTTTCAATAACGGGCAATAATTACTTTATTGTGTATTGTCGCCTATTCAGGGCGCTGTTTTTTTTATCCTTTCGCGTAATCACTCTGACTCAGCTTGATAACTTGAGTCAGGGTTTTCTGAGAATAATTGTCTGCTCTGCAATTGTGGTTTTGGCTGAATGGTATGGAATCACAGGGCTCTCATCTGGAATCTGTTTAACTGTCTCCTTTGTGCGTTATGCTTTGGCTAATCGTTTTCAAGGGGTTAGCCATGAAACTGCACGATTCCAGTCTTTTTAAACAGCAGGCCTACATCAATGGAAGTTGGATCAGTGCGTCCACAACGCTTCCCGTTCATAATCCCGCGACCGGTAAAGTGATCGCTCATATCCCCATGCTGGGTGCTTCAGATGTTCGCACTGCCATCAAAGCGGCTGAAGATGCCTTTACTGAATGGCGGGCAAAAACAGCAGCAGAGCGCTCTTCTTTACTCAGGAAGTGGTACAGCCTGATTCTGGACAATCAGGACGACCTGGCCACATTGATGACAGCAGAGCAGGGCAAGCCACTGGCTGAATCACGGGGGGAAGTGGGTTATGGCGCTTCTTTCATAGAATGGTATGCCGAAGAAGCAAAAAGAGCTTATGGTGATCTGATTCCTGCTACAAAAAGCAGTCAGAGAATTATGGTCACCCGTGAACCGATAGGCGTAGTAGCGGCTATCACTCCCTGGAATTTCCCGAATGCCATGATTGCCCGAAAAGTCGCTCCGGCTCTGGCGGCGGGTTGTACCATTGTTATCAAGCCTTCGGAGCTGACACCGCTCTCTGCTTTTGCCCTGGCTGAACTGGCTGAACGTGCAGGTATTCCTGCCGGTGTTATCAATATTGTCACCGGTGATGCCAAAGAACTCGGTGCCGAGTTAACAGGCAGCTCCATAATCAGAAAACTGTCGTTTACGGGCTCGACAGCGGTTGGCAAACTGTTGATGAAGCAGTGCGCAGATTCTGTTAAGAAAGTTTCTCTGGAACTGGGTGGCAATGCTCCCTTCATTGTTTTTGATGACGCCAATGTCGAGCAGGCTGTTCAGGGTGCAATCGCCTCCAAGTATCGGAATTCAGGTCAGACTTGTGTTTGCATGAATCGTCTGTTTGTTCAGGATGGTATTTATGATGAGTTTGTTGAGAAGTTTTCTGAGGCTGTTTCCAGGTTGACTGTGGGTCCGGCTCTGGACGGAGACTTCAACCAGGGGCCTTTGATTAATGAAGCCGCACTTCTGAAGACCAAAAATATGGTGGAGGATGCATTGGCCAAAAAAGGCCGATTGCTCACGGGAGGCCGGCCTCATAGCTTGGGAGGCCTGTTTTATGAACCTACTGTCCTGGCTGATGCCTCTATGGAAATGATGTGCTACCGGGAAGAAATTTTTGGACCTGTAGCTCCTGTCTTCCGGTTTCATTACGAAGACGATGTGATCAACATGGCCAACGATACCCAATACGGTCTGGCTGCGTATTTTTATGCCAACGACTTAAGTCGTGTATTCAGAGTGGCTGAGGCGCTTGAGTATGGAATGGTTGCCGTCAATGAAGGTGTTTTATCCACAGAAGTGGCCCCTTTTGGTGGCATCAAGGAGTCAGGTATAGGCAGGGAAGGATCAAAGTACGGTCTGGATGAGTATCTGGAAATGAAGTATGTCTTGCTAGGAGGTATTGCTGCCTCCTGAAAGGGAAAAAGCCTGGCTGAAACCAGCCAGGCTTTTATGAGTCAGACCTTACAGCGGCTGATTCAGATTTTCCAACAGTTCAATCTTCACAGAAGAAAGGCCTGAAGATTCACGCAATTGTGCATCCAGAGCCAGCAAATCAACGGACTCAGCCGCTTCAAAGATAGCCAGACGTGAACTTCCCATCTGTTTGTACAGGCTCAAACCGTGCTTCGCTGCGAACTCAGAGGCATCAACCCCATTATCCAGAAGAACGGTAAAGCGGCCGGTTACTTTGACAGGCTGCCCTGTCAGTTTACTGGTCAGGGTCATACCTTTGGTCACAGCTGGCTTGGCTGGTGCAGCCGATGTAGCGGCAGCAAACGAGAAGGTGCGAACAGCAGGAGCGTTCACAACAAAGCTGCGGTTATTCAGCTGTACAACGTTTTGTGTCGCTTGCTGGCTGGTGACCGACTGATCCTTGGCGGAGTCGACGGACAGTTCCTTATTGGCTACTGCTGCAGTAGAGACTACGCAGGTGGCCAGTAGTACAAGGCTTGCTTTTTTCATGTTATTGATTCCCATGGTTACTTCTCCCCTGCCAGTTCATTGGCAAAGTTCTCGCCATAGAAAGTGATACCCCATGTGTCCAGTGTAGAATCTACGGTGTTATTCACGAAAGTGACTTCAGGGTTGAGTGACGGAATGTCGTTGCCGTTGGTGTCAATCACGCGCAGAGTCCAGTTACCGCCTGCAGGTTCGCCGTAGAAGGCATTACTGAGCAGCATCATATCCTTGTACATGAGTGTCTCATCCGCTGGAGCGACACCGAATGCCCAGTCATAAGAGGCAAAGGTACCTGTACGAGCTGTCAGCATGATGCTCTTGGTGCCAGAAGGTGAAGTCAGTTCGAACGCTGTATCACTACCAATGGTAGAAGCTGTCTTTGGACCTTCTTTCTGAACGTCTGTGATCATGCTGTCGTTAGACAGGGTGATACGGATCTGTACTTCTTCAACAACACCGCGCTTGTTGTCAATCTCAATGCTGTGGGTGACACCCTGGGCATTGTTATCAGGTACGGTAACTCCGGCTTTCGCATCGATCCAGCCTGAGCTTGTGTAAGTGCCCAGGTAGTCACGATAGTTCTCAGCCATCTTCACAGCTTCACCGGCATTGACCCGGCCAAAACCAAACAGGTTATTAAAAGAATAACCGGCGGCATTGGTCACCCAACCATCATGGGCTACATATTCACTGTTGCCTACTGGCAGAACAACCTGTGGATCTTCAGAAACAATCTGGTCAGTGGTAGAAGCAATAATGCGCTTCACATCACGCCAGCTGAGATTGCCGTTGGCTTCCAGAATCAGAGCGGTTGCGCCGGAAGTGTTTGGTGCAGCAGACGAAGTACCATTGAAGGTCTGAACGTAGTTACAGCCAGGATCCAGTTCTGTAGCGATTTCTGAGCTGACGCCATTCAGTGGGTACATCTTGCCGTAAGGGTAACCCTGATAAGCGTTCAGGTAGAAGTTTTCATTGGTGGAGCCACTGTAGCCTATTTCACAGTTACTCTGATCGGTAGTGATCATGGCGGGTTCACGGAAACCATACTCACCGGAAGGTGCAGAAGCCCATACTGCAGAACCGGCAGTAGAGTAACTGGTGTGTGTACCGTCAGCATTGTTGGAACCAATGACCATCTGGTAAGGGTGGTTGTTACCAGAGTTAATGGAAGCGTTGGAGCAGGTCAGGCCATACGCCGCTGCACCATTGACATCACACAAACCCAGACCCAGACCAAAGAAATTCTGTGAAAGGTCAGAGTCATTGAAGCTGTTACCGGCTGATTTAACGACAATGGCACCTTTACCGTCCCTGAGGTTCAGAGCAGGGTAAGCATCAATGTAGCCGTCCACTTCAGCATTATGAATAACGCCGTTGGTTTGGATGAACAGGGTTGAACCCCAGCTCTTGTTGATGACGTCCTGATCAGCACCTTCGTACATACCATGAATAGTGGCAGTAGCTTCATCGGTCTGATTCTTCAGGAAGTTTTGACCCAGCAGCGTTGCAGAAGGCGCAACACCACGGCCACCCATGCCATTACCGGCAGAAGCCGCAATCAAACCACCCACACTGGTGCCATGGTCACCACGGCTGTCATACGTGTTGGTTGGATCATCAGAATCCGCTTCAACAAAGTTAAAGGAGCCTTCAGCACGGTAGTTATCTACCAGGTCTTCATGAGCTCCTTCCAGACCGGTATCGGTCACTGCGACAACAACGCCCTTACCGGTGTAGCCCATTGCGTGAGCAGTGCCAGCGTTCATGTCCTGGTCAGCTACGCGCAGGTCAGCATTGAAGGTGTAGCGTTGTGGGTTGTTAGCGATGTATTCATCGTCATAACCAAAATAGGCTTTGGACCACTCAATATAGGCGTCCATACCATCCTGATTCTGAGAATAAGCACTTTGTCCGGTATTGCTAAGGTGCCATTGCTGACCAAAGAGAGGGTCAGTAGAGACGTTGGATACGGTCAGGGTGCCCTGGCGAGAAATTTTGCCATGGGAGATGGTGAATGGAATTTCAGCATCTTCGCCTGTCGTAGAGATATAGCTGTAACGTCCACCACCGATGTCGTAAAGAACACCATGAGAGAATACGTAGCTATTACCTTTTTGTTCAATGGTACCTTCAAAAGAAACGGTTTGCAGACTGGGGGGGAGATGCGGCAAACCAATAGAGACTGGATCAGTGACCCAGTGGTTGTTTCCATCGACGGATAGTTCGACTTTACAACCGGCCAGTGCCAGTGCCATAACACCGACAGCCAGAGGTTTCATTATTATTGTTTTCATTTTTTATCCTGAACAATACTTCCAATGTAACTCTTAAAAAAAACCTCGTTGTGTGCCAGGTCGTTAGAAGAGTTATTCCATTTCCAGATACAACGGCATCCCTAAACAGCCCACATTAATGTCAGATCATTGACTTAATGCTTTTATTAAAGTCATTCTGGAAAACTGATTGTTAATGAGAGAAATATGAAAATCAAGAAGATGTAACGGCTTTGTAATCTAAGACAGCTGATGTGTTTTGTTGTGAGCTACTTCCTTTTTATTTTTAATGATTAGGAGTAGGGGCTGAGTGATTAATAAGAAAGTTAGAATGAAGAGAGTCAAGGTGCCAGATCAGGAAGCCGTAGGTTGGCGGTCAGGCTAGTCTGACCTGGCAAAAAGTGATTTATTTTGTTAATTAATAATAGGTTATGCAGCTTCGGCAGTATCACCTTCAAAATTGTTTCTGATCAGGTAATCAAATGCGCCTAATGAAGCGTTTGCACCGCTACCCATAGCAATTATAATTTGTTTGTAAGGTGCTGTTGTTACATCTCCGGCAGCAAACACGCCTGGAATGGAAGTTTCACCCCGGTTATCAACAACGATTTCGCCTCGTGGTGTTAATTCCATTGAGCCTTTAAGGAATTCGGTATTAGGTACCAGACCAATCTGAACAAAAATACCTTCCAGCTCTAAACTGATTTCGTCGTTTGTCTTACGATCTTTATAAGTCAGACCATTCACTTTATTACTGTCGCCCAGCACTTCTGTAGTCTGTGCGCTTGTAATGATGGTGACATTTTTCAAAGAACGTAACTTGCGTTGAAGTACTTCGTCTGCTCTTAATTGGCTGTCAAACTCAATCAATGTAACGTGGGAAACAATACCGGCCAAATCAATTGCGGCTTCAGCACCCGAGTTACCACCACCAATAACCGAAACGCGCTTGCCTTTAAAAAGAGGCCCGTCACAGTGTGGGCAGTAAGCTACCCCTTTACCCCGGTACTCTTGTTCTCCTGGCACATTCATTTCTCTCCAGCGGGCACCGGTTGCCATCAGTACGGTTTTACTTTTCAGGCTGGCACCACTTTCCAGTTGGATTTCTACCAGCTCACCGGCGCTACGGTTATGTTCAATGAGAGTACTGGCGCGCTGATTGCTCATGACATCCACGTCATAGTCCAGAACATGTTGTTCCAGATTAGCTACCAGTTTGGGACCTTCGGTTTCTTTAACGGAAATGAAGTTCTCAATGGCCATGGTATCCATCACCTGACCGCCAAAGCGATCTGCTACCAGACCGGTGCGAATGCCTTTTCGAGCTGCATAAATCGCTGCAGCGGCACCGGCAGGACCTGCACCGACAATCAGCAGGTCGTAAGGTTCTTTTTTACTGATCGCTGCTGCCGCACGTTTTTCAGCATTAATGTCCAGCTTGGCAACAATCTCAGCGGTGCTCATACGACCATGACCAAATGGTTGGCCGTTCATAAATACGGCAGGTACCGCCATGATCTGTTTTTCATCCACCTCGTCCTGGAACAGGGCACCGTCAATCATGGTGTGGCTGATGCCAGGATTCAGCACTGCCATCAGGTTCAGAGCCTGGACTACTTCCGGGCAGTTCTGGCAGGACAGAGAGATGTAAGTTTCAAAATTGAACTCGCCATCCAGTTGTTTGATCTGTTCGATCAAATCGGCTTCCAGTTTGGCCGGGTGACCACCGCTCTGGAGAATGGCCAGTATCAATGAGTTAAATTCGTGGCCCATGGGGAGTCCGGCGAAGCGGATTGCCGGGCGATTGCTCTGATGAGCAAGAGCTTTGCCTTGAATGGCCATGGAAGGCCTTCTCTCCTGATCATTGTTGCTTTCGCGCAGGGTGATCTGGTTAGACAGTGTTTCAAGGTCTCTGGCTAAAGAAGCCAGTTCCTGTGATTTCGCGGAGTCATCAAGAGACACAACAATCTCAACAGGGGTTTTCAGGTTTTGGAAGTAAGCTTCCAATTGCTTTTTGATGTTTGCGTCTAACATGACTGACTCGCTTGATCTTTTCAAAGGGGGTTCAGGCTCCCTGTTTGAACAGGGAGCACAGGTTTTTTAGATTTTGCCGACCAGATCCAGGGAAGGTTCCAGAGTTTCTTCGCCTGGCTTCCATGCAGCTGGGCATACCTGACCTGGGTTTGCAGCGATGAACTGAGCCGCCTGAATCTTGCGAACCAGGTCTTCAGCATTACGGCCGATGCCCAGGTCGTTGGTTTCAACGACTTTGATCTCGCCTTCAGGGTTCATGACGAAAGTGCCGCGCAGTGCCAGACCTTCTTCTTCGATCATCACTTCAAAGTTACGAGTGATTCGACCTGTTGGATCGCCGATCATTGGGAACTTGATCTTGTTGATGGTCTCAGAGCTGTCATGCCATGCCTTGTGAGTGAAGTGGGTGTCTGTGGAAACGGAGTACACTTCAACGCCCATGGCTTGCAGCTGCTCGTAGTGGTCAGCTACGTCACCCAGTTCTGTTGGGCAGACAAAGGTAAAGTCAGCTGGGTAGAAGAAGACAACGGACCACTTGCCTTTCAGGTTCTCTTCGGTCACGTCAACGAATTCACCATTATGAAAAGCAGTGGCTTTGAATGGCTTGATTTCAGTGTTAATGAGGGACATGGTGCTTTCCTTCCTGCTGTAGCCATTTGCTCTCAAATGGCTGGATATAAACGAAAATATTTTGATCAGACATCATGACTTCTGAGCGGTGGATCAAAATACTCTCCACTAATTTTGTTTTGTTGCCTGACCGTTTTCGGTGGCGACAGGGAAAGAATATGCCTATCTGTGCGATTGGTATAATTGATCATGTCGATTGTATTGATAGAATTTAGCTATTGATTTGGGTTTAATAATGATGGCCTGCTGGATATATTTCATGCCCTGGTTATGGCAACGTGCCAGAAACGGCTACTTATCCCAACCCAAGTTATAAGACTCTGGCTACGCAAGTATTAAATAACCACCGTGAGTTTCAACAGTCCAGAGCTCGTCTGTTTATCGGTTGAGCGTAAAACCCCGTACTTTGAGTGCGGGGATGTAAGCTCGTCGGCGATAGCCGACTAATGCGGTGTTCTCTGCTGCTGAACGTACTGTTTGATGACTTCTATAGGAGCGCC
>NZ_JBPCXO010000175.1:0-2222 GCF_051008435.1 Endozoicomonas sp.
GGCATATGGCGGGGCGAGATCTTGGTAAACGGGAGCCTACGGAATCACTCAAATCTCATGCTGGGAAATTTGAATTATTGGATGCAACCTGATTGTCAAGTGAGAAAAACTGCAGAATCGAGTTTAAAGCGTTTGCTAATGGGCGAACAAATTCGTCTTTATCGTCAGAGGCATGAGAGATGAAAACATCATGAGTTTCACCGCCGGATTCCATTGAAGGTGGAATTTCATCACGAACAAGGCTGGGCACTTCAGAGAGCGGACGTTCTTGAATTTCTGGGAGTACTCCTGGCACAACTCGAACAGATGCTTTTGTACTGCCCCTTAAGCCTTGCATATCAACTGCAACTAGCCATCGACCAGAGCTTGGAACTTGTAATCTGACAGGTGATTTTTTTGCAAGACCACCGATGTATCGGTGCTTTCTGCCATTTTTATAGTTGTTGAACTCTGAACTGGTCATTAAGCGAACATTTGCACTGCTTAAGTGTTACTTCGACAACTTCCCCACGCTTAAGGCTACCAAGGTCGTACTTTAAGAAGTTCATTTAATCTCCTTTCAAATGACTCAGAGTTACTACCAATGATTTTACTATGAAGCTCCGAGCCCCCCAAGACCTACAGCTTTGCCATAAATCAATGTATCTATGTTTATTTTATGGGTGAGCATAACACAGGAATATACTGCACATGCTGTATATTATCATTAACAATTGTATCAACAAGAGCCGCCATGCCTTGCTACTCAGTAAGAAAAAATGGACAGCATATCGGCTTTATTTGTGGTGATCTGGGTGAGCATTGTCGGGAATGCGGAGCTGTGTCGGACAATCTCTGTGACTATCCTGTGGGTGACGGCAAAACATGTGATCGAGCGATCTGCAATGAACACTCTCGGCAGGTAGGGGTAGACCTCCACTACTGCCCTACCCATGCAAAACTCTGGGACAAGTTCAAAAGAGCCGGTGGTGTGAAACAGGTACTGGAGAACGTCGTTCCATTCCCGGACTGATCTGTTATTCGTCTCTATTATCAGGTTTGATCAGATTTTCAGGATTACCAAGAGTGGTCTCTTTTTTCAGTTCTTCCTGTATGTCTCTGCACAGTGGCTTGAGGAGCTGTTTGGCTGATTTCCTGGCTCGCTCACGTGTTTTTTTTATGTGCTCTTCGAGGGGCATATTTTTTTCACCAGATAGCAAGGATTGCCTTATTTCCAGAAACTTACGCCCGACTTGTATGAATAACACTACAGACAGATAGAGATAGGTTAACAGGTAAACAAATGCTGTAGGCATGGCCCATTCAGAATTAAAAGAGTCTCTGAGCAGAAGTATCACTGCCGGTATGCTCATCAGTGAAATCATCAGATAAGAAAGCAGTTTCAGAAGCTTGGGCCATTCATCCCTATTTTCTTCTGTCACAGGGGTCGACAGGATTTCAGTCAGTATGTGATAACAGATACCACCACAAAAAAGTAGAAATGAGAAGTGCATGTAGGAAGCAGACAACTCTCCCAACGTTGGCTTTTCAGGAAGCTGGGAGGGAAAGCTGAGCAGCCATAAAAAAAAGCTTGAAGTAAATGCCCAGAAAATTGCAAATATTATTCTTGTTCTATTCGAAACAATCATTCAGATAGCCGTTTTATTTTTTTGAGATCAAGGGGAAGTAGAGTCCTTCCCCATAGGCTTTATTGATCAGATTCAGCCAACTTCATCAGAGACCGTTACCCAGATGCTATAGAAACCACTGTCTCTCATCAGTCTGGTGATTTCATAACTGATATCCGGAATCATTTCAGAGTTATCGGTATGACCCAGTACCTCCACGCCCTTGTCTTCGTCTTCGTTCATCTGACCTACGACATCCCAAATGAATTTCGCAAAGGTTTCGGCTTCCTCCTGGGTGTTAATACCAGAACGCAGAATCTCTGAAATGTCTTTCCGTTCAAGCCGGTCAATGTAATGATCCAAAAGATCATGAAGGTGTGGATATCTTGAAAACTTAATCACAGTGCTGAACCTCCATCCTTCATAACAGACATGCGTTGCGCCACCAGTCTGAGCTTTTCAACCAGTTGTACAACCAACATTCTTTCTGTGGGGCTTTTACAGGTTGGCTGATGAAAAGTGAGGGGTTGCAACAGAAATAGCCTTCAGGAGACGATTGATTTATAAGGATCAAAATTTCTGAAGGATCAGACATGTGTGCAACACCCTCACTAC
>NZ_JBPCXO010000176.1:0-2233 GCF_051008435.1 Endozoicomonas sp.
CCCCTCTCTAAGAGAAAGACCGATTGACTGATGCCATTCGCACAAGCGCCCACACGAATTGTCTGATTGTTTGTTAAAGAACTGGATTAAAACCGGAAGGTTTCAATCGGCTGATTCAGCGTCTGGCGCTGTTCAGCGAGGCGCTCATCATACCGTGGCGCCGGCTGTTGTCAAGCGTTCATTCTTTTCAACGAAAGTCGTTAAGAAGAAAGAAGCTTTTCAACCCGCTGTGACCGCATCCGTTCAAGTTATGAAGCGTTGCGTTTCCGTCTCAGCGGCGGTGCATTCTACGCGGTTCGATTCGATTGTCAATCCCCGTTATTCACGTTGTTTGCAATGAATCGCTGCGTTGCTCGTTAAGAGCGATACCCCGATCAGTGGAGGCGTATTCTACACAGATAACTGAAGATGCCAACCCTCGGTGAGTACATATAATCAAATAAAACGACAATTATCGAATATGTGTCACATTGCCTGAAAACACTCAATCCACATCAGGAATAAACAACGCTCTATATAGATGGGTAGCGTAAACAGAAATTAGAACGAAAGGCTTCCGGATAACAAACCAGAAAATAGAATGTCACTTGATGGAGTACTTTAGGAATGGGTCACTGATCATCCTGTGAGAATAATGGCTGACTTGCCGTAGGTGGTTCTGGAAAGTCACTTTCAGAACCAGGGGCCGAAGCCTGAGCAATCAAATTTCTCACAATCATAAAAACGGACAGCGCTGGGGAAAGTGCTTGAACAGCATCCGGTTTATCTCCGACTGCCTGATAAGCCTTATCCATTACTTCCACCAGCTTAATCGCTTTGGGAATAATTATATCCAGCCTGTTCTCAGATCCTGTGAATTGACTGACCGCACTTCTTACTGCTCTCAATTGCTTTTTCACGGATCGTGGGAGCGCCCCCCTGAGGCTGTCGTCGAAAGCTTCCCGTGCCATATCGAGATTATAGGGCGTTAGCTCTGACTGACTGTTCCTGAAACGCTGACACAGTGTGTCGGCTTTATCATTCAGCCCTTCGAGTCTTTCCATTAACTTGCGGGAATACTGATCTATGTTATTTGGCGTTGTATAAATTCTTGGATGGATGGCGCAGTATTGATCGGAGCCCCCTGATTTCAAAATCCTCAGAGACATCTCTGAGCAGTTATTGTATCGACTGACTGTTCTGAAAGGCTCGCCTTGATCATGGACAACCTGAGTCCATGAGCGTCTCATATTCTCTTGATCCAGCCCGAACATGACAAATACATTTTCACCTGATTCAGTATTTTTATTGTCTCCAATGGAAGGGAGGTAAACCTTCTCTGTCCGTCTTTGCCACTTTGCTTCATCCCTCATGTGATAGGTTGCTGCTTTACCTGTCGTTTCACCGTGAGGTACGTTTTTGGCTTTTTTCTGATAGGAATAGGGTTTTACCTTTGCCCACTCTTTGAATTCTTCAGACTTTGACCCTCTTTTCAATCTCTGAAGGGCAAGGTCAGAATCTTCTAGTTTTTGCTTTGCACTCTTTGATAAGCGAGTAAGCTTATAGGTTTTATAGTTAGCCATAGCTTGGGGGGCATGACGTCCAAAAAAACCTCTAAACTCTGCCTCTATTCTGGATACTAATCTCAATATACGATTTTGAGATTCAGCCAGATACTTGCTTCTACCTAAAATCCCTCCAGACGTCCAACTAACAAACAGGTTCGACTTGCTGGGATCAAAATAGTTTTCTACCTGCTTGGCCTCTTCAGGAGTCAGCTCTGGCTTAAAACTATCCTTCAGTGACAAGGTGGTTGATTTACTGGAGTGCAACCTTCCCGGCGTGGTCAGATGTCGAACTACGATTTGTCGCCCCAGTGCTTTTGCCTTGCCATGACTCCAGGACCAACCATCAGGCGTTTCATAAAGGGAGACTTCCCGGGAGCATAATTTTCTATCCTGGCAGCTTTGCATCAACTGATGGACATCGGCCATTCGTTTCTGCCCGAATTCCGGGTGATTGTCTGAGATTCTCACTGTACGGGAGAAGAAACTTTTTAAAGCTCGCCTGCCTGCTGATAAATAGCTTACAGAGTCTTTTTCCAGAGCTTCCTGTTCAGCCAGTGACAGCAGGGCGTAAGCTCCAGACAGACTGACGTATCAGTATTTTTGTGCCATACCTTGTTGCCATAGCAGAGGTATTTTAAATGGCTGAATACGTCACCTTATGCGAAAGGCTTCATAACCTTTCTGAC
>NZ_JBPCXO010000177.1:0-7909 GCF_051008435.1 Endozoicomonas sp.
ATGGGTCTGTTCAGAGTGCGGAGCTGAACATCTGCGTGACGTAAACGCAGCAAGAAACATTCTTGCGGTCGGGCATGACCGTCTAGCTGTAGGAATTCCCGTCCTTTAGGGCGGGGAGGATGTCAAGGTGTCTAACGCCATGCGCCATGGGGTTGTTCGATCTTATCCGGCCTTTTTAGGGGGAACGTTTGCTTCGTTACTCTACCTGATTATCTCCGCTACAGGTCTGGGTGCTCTTCTTACTGCTTCTGAAAATCTGTTCATGTTGCTGAAAGTATTGGGTGCTGTGTATCTGGTTTATCTGGGTGTTACAACGATCAGAAAGTCGATAACCCAACCCACCAAAGTCAGTGACGGTATGGGTGCTGACACGACCCCTGAATTTACCCGCTTGTTTAAAAAAGCGTTCTTGCTTGGAGCCAGTAACCCGAAAGACATTATTTTCTTTATGGCGTTCTTGCCGCAGTTTATTCAAAGCGGTCAGGACCTTTTGCCGCAAATAGTGATCATCGTCATCACCTGGGTCGTCGTTGATCTGATGTGCAAACTTCTTTATGGGCTATTGGCGAAATCAGTGAAGCCACTGCTGAATACTGAGAAGAGTCTATTACTGTTTGATCGATCGACGGGTGGACTCTATATCCTGGCAGGGATTGCAGCGGCACTGATTGTTAAACAGCCATGAGCCGGAAATACCGCTCTCCTCGAACCATGAAAATGACTACAGAACCTGAAGTAGCGGTATTTTCATAGTAAATAGTCAGAAACATTTTGATATTAACCGTTAGACATCAGTGGCCCATTAAGGGTCACTGATGTTATCTGGTCAGGTCACGTCAATCATGGTGACACTGCCATCGGGCATCACTTCGGCAATCTGGCCTTTGGGTTCTTCCATCAGGAACAAGGTGATGAAGCCCAGCACTGCTGTGCCGGCAATAACCATGAAGAAAGTAGAGTAGTCGACCAGGGACAGAACGGTCAGGTAGAACACTGCGCCTACGTTGCCATAGGCTCCGGTCATACCGGCAATCTGGCCAGTCAGACGACGCTTGATCAATGGTACGGCAGCAAATACTGCGCCTTCACCGGCCTGCACAAAGAAAGAGCAGGCCATAGCAGCCACCACAGCCAGAGCCAGAGGCCAGCTGGAATCAATGATACTCATCATGTAGTAACCACCGGCCAGACCTGCCGTCAGAACCAGCAGAGTAATCTTGCGACCAAACTTGTCACTCAGTAATCCTCCACCCGGGCGAGACATCAGGTTCATAAAGGCGTAAGCAGAAGCCACCAGACCCGCCATGACCGGATCCAGTTCAAAGGTATCGGCGAAGAACAGGGGTAGCATGGAAATCACCGCCAGTTCAGAGCCAAAGGTAGCGAAGTAGAGCACATTCAGAACAGCCACTTGTTTGAACTGATACTGGTGAATGGCAGGAACAGGCTCGGAGAAAATGTGTTTGTTAACCTGCCAGACTTTCCAGGAATCAAACAGGTAGATAGCAGCCAGAGCAATATAGATAGCATTAACAATCTCGCCACTCAACATGGAAACGCCCTTGGGAGAAAGCTTCCAGGCCAGCAGGGCAAGAGCCGCGTACATTGGGATTTTCATGATCAGCAGCAGGGCAAAGTCGCCTTTGCTGGTGACTTCCATAGCGCCAACATTCTTCGGACGGAAGTAAGTAGAGCCTTTTGGGGTGTCAGTGACGTTCTTGTAAAAGACAACACTGAACAGCAGAGAAATAACACCGGTCAGGCCGATGGCATAACGCCAGCCGTCGTCGCCACCGAAAATCAGGGCAATTGTCGGCAGAGACATGGCAGCAGCGGCTGAACCAAAGTTACCCCAGCCACCATAAATGCCTTCGGCTGCACCCAGCTGACGAGCAGGGAACCATTCCGACACCAGACGAATACCCACTACGAAACCGGCACCAATGCTACCCAGCAGGAAGCGGGCAATGGCTGCCTGATTGAAGTCATCGGCCAAGGCGTACATAAAGCAGGGAATACTGCAGATCGCTAAAAGTCCGGAGTAGACTTTTCTGGGGCCATATACGTCGGTCAGCATGCCAATAATGACACGGGCTGGAATGGTGAGTGCCACGTTGAGGATCAACAGTGTCTTCAATTCTTCACGGGTCAGCCCCAGGGATTCTGAAATGGCCAGGGCTAAGGGGGCGTGGTTAAACCAGACCACGAAGCTGATAAAGAAGGCAATCCAGCTGAGATGCAGAATCTTGGTTTTCCCGGTAAAGGAAAACAGGTTGAAGGAATCGGGATTGCTCATACAAACTCCTTGTTTGTGATAATTCTTATGTGAGCCGATTTTTTAACTCTATAGGCAAACATCAGGCCAACCTGCTCAATGCACTGATTTGATCTGCATTTTTATTCGTTTTTAATGAAAAAAGCGTCTTCTCTTCCCTTATATAAAGGGGCTAAGTTTCTCAAATTATGCAAATACTCACCAAAAAGGTGCCTGTTGGCTGTCTGCTATTTCTTGTGTGCGCCATTTTTGTGCACGCGTCTTAAACGGTTTTATAGAAACCCCTGCGTTTATAGGGTTTTGAAAGTGGGCACGACAGTTGCATAAGAGTCTGCAACAAGAAAAGAGGCTGCTTTCCAAACAGTCTCTAAGAACAAAGTCTTGAGTGGAGACGGCTTGCTGCATAGATGCAGGTACCGCAGTCGAATACTTCACACAGAAGAGGATGTCCGAGATGAGCAGGAAAGAAACACTGGTGGTAGTCGGTAACGGCATGGTTGGTCACCGCTTTCTGGAAAAGCTGGTAGATGCAGGTGGCCTTGAGCGTTACGACGTGAAGGTGTTTGGTGAGGAAGTCCGTCCTGCCTATGACCGGGTTCATCTCAGTGAGTATTTCAGCGGTCGCTCAGCAGAAGACCTTTCTATGGTGTCTGAAGGCTTTTATGAACAGGAAGGTATTCAGCTGATTCTGAATGAAGCCATTACTTCGATAGACCGTGAGTCCTGTGAGGTACAAACGGCCAGCGGCAACACTCAAAAATATGATCAGCTGGTACTGGCTACGGGTTCCTATCCTTTTGTGCCTCCCGTGCCAGGACATGACCGCGAAAACTGTTTTGTTTATCGCACCATCGAAGATCTGGAGGCCATTAAAGAAGCGGCCCGTAACAGCAAAGTGGGCGCCGTTGTCGGTGGTGGTCTGCTGGGTCTGGAAGCCGCTAAAGCACTGAAAGATCTGGGGCTGGAAACGCACGTTGTTGAATTTGCCCCTCGCCTGATGGCGGTTCAGGTGGACGATGGTGGCGGTGCCATGCTCAGGCGCAAGATTGAAAGTCTGGGCGTTACCATTCATACCTCTAAAAACACTCAGCAGATTGTGGATGGCGAAGGTGCCGTTCACCAGATGCAGTTTGCCGACGGCGAACAACTTAATACCGATATTGTGCTCTTTTCTGCCGGTATACGTCCCCGTGATGAACTGGCGAAAAGCACGGGTCTGGAACTGGGCGAGCGTGGCGGTGTTGTCATTGATAACGACTGTCGTACATCGGATCAGCGTATTTTTGCCATTGGTGAGTGTGCCCTCTGGAGTGGCCGCATCTTTGGTCTGGTAGCGCCGGGCTATCAAATGGGTCAGGTGGTTGTTAACCAGTTAACCGGTCAGAGCGGTAATGCGTTTACCGGTGCTGATATGAGTACCAAGCTGAAACTCATGGGTGTGGATGTCGCCAGTATTGGTGATGCTCATGGCAATACTGAAGGTAACCTGAGTTATCAGCTGATCGATGAAGAAAAAGAAGTTTATAAAAAGCTGGTGGTGTCCAAGAACAAGAAAAAAGTATTGGGCGCTGTACTGGTAGGGGATGCTGAAGAGTATGGCAACCTGCTGCAGATGATGTTGAACGACATGCGTCCACCGGAAAATCCAGCTGAACTGATTCTGCCTCATACCGACGGTTCTGCTTCAAGTGGCCTCGGTGTAGCGGCACTGCCCGAAACCGCACAAATCTGTTCCTGCTACGACGTCAGCAAAGGGGATCTGGTGAGTGCCGTGGCCGGTGGTTGCATGGACATGGGCGCGCTGAAAGCCGAAACCAGTGCCGGTACGGGCTGTGGTGGCTGTACAGCATTGGTCAAGCAGGTTCTGGATCATGAACTGACCGAGTTGGGTGTTGAGGTCAAAAAAGATATTTGCGAACACTTCCCTCATTCCAGGCAGGAACTTTACCACCTGGTTCGTGTGGGTGAACTCAAGTCGTTCAATGAAGTTCTGGAAAAGCATGGCAAGGGGCGTGGCTGCGATATTTGCAAACCTACCGTTGGTTCGGTTCTGGCCTCCTGCTGGAATGAATATGTCTTGAAAGATCAACATGCCCAGGTGCAGGACACCAACGATTATTTCCTCGGTAACATGCAGAAAGACGGTACTTACTCCATTGTGCCCAGAGTGCCGGGTGGTGAAATTACACCTGAAAAGTTGATCACCATTGGTGAGGTGGGCCGCGACTTTAATCTCTACACAAAAATTACCGGTGGCCAGCGTATCGATTTGTTTGGTGCCCGGGTAGAGCAGTTACCGGAAATCTGGAAGCGTCTGGTGGATGCCGGTTTTGAAACCGGTCATGCCTACGGTAAATCACTGCGTACCGTTAAATCCTGTGTCGGCAGTACCTGGTGTCGTTATGGCGTATTGGACAGCGTCAGCATGGCGATTGCAGTTGAAAACAGGTATCGGGGAGTACGTTCTCCCCACAAGATCAAAATGGCTGTTTCCGGCTGTACCCGTGAATGCGCGGAAGCCCAGAGTAAGGATGTGGGCGTAATCGCCACTGAAAAAGGCTGGAATCTCTACCTGTGCGGTAATGGTGGAATGAAACCTCGCCACGCTGACTTGTTTGCCACAGAGTTGGATGACGAAACCCTGGTTAAAACCATAGATCGCTTCCTGATGTTCTACATCCGTACGGCTGATCGTCTACAGCGGACCTCCGTGTGGATGGAAAACCTGGAAGGAGGACTGGATTATCTGCGTGAAGTGATCATCGAAGACAGCCTGGGACTCTGCCAGGAGCTGGAAGATGAGATGACCTATCTGGTGGGCACTTATCAGTGCGAATGGAAAACCACGATCGAAGATCCTCAAAAGCTCAAGCGTTTCAATCAATTTGTTAACAGTGATAAAAGCGACAGCAACGTAGTGTTTGTGACCGAGCGTGATCAGATACGTCCGGCTACTCATGATGAAAAAATTGCTCTGAAGCAGCTGTAAACAAACGAAAAGGAGACTTTAACAATGACTCAGCCTACAGCCAATAAAGGTTGGACAACCGTTTGCAGTGAGAGTGATCTTATTCCTAATCTTGGAGTTTGTGCTCTGGTCGAAGGCGTTCAGATTGCCCTGTTTAAAGTAGACGACCGAGTTTATGCATTGGATAACCATGACCCTTTCAGTCAGGCTAATGTTATTTCCCGTGGCTTGGTGGGTGATCTGGAAGGTCGACTGGTCGTAGCGTCGCCCATCTATAAACAGCACTTTGAATTAAGCACCGGTCAGTGCCTTGAAGATGAGAGCGTTGAGCTGAATGTCTACCCCGTGGAAGTGGTGGACCAGAAAGTTCAGGTGTCACTGACATCGGTTACCGAAGAGGCAGCCTGATATGACAGCGGCATTGCAGGCCAAGAGCCCTCAGCCAGTAGAAAGTAGCCCTCAGCCAGTAGAAAGTAGTCGTCAGTCGTCCACGAGAAAGCTGCTGGTGGTAGGCAATGGTATGGGCTCGGTCCGCTTTCTTGAAAAGCTGGCTGAGCAGAGTGACCATCAGTATCAGGTTACGGTGCTTTCTGAAGAACCCTGCCCGGGTTACAACCGAATCCAGTTATCGAAGTTGCTGGCAGGCAGTGTCGATCTTCAGGGTATTCAGCTTCAGCCAGAGTCCTGGTATCAGGATCAGAAAATCAGTTTGTTGTCAGGCAGTGACTATCGGGTCAGTGATCTGGACCTTGAATCGAAAAAGGTCGCCACTGAGGGTGGGCAGAGCTTTGATTACGACCATCTGGTTCTGGCAACAGGCTCTCTTCCCAATCGAATTCCTGTCGCCGGCGCGGACCTGGAAGGCGTGATGGCTTTCAGAAATCTGGATGATGTTGAGCAGATGCTGACTGCGTCATCCAGTCCTGAATCCCGGGCGGTGGTGATTGGTGGCGGTTTGCTGGGGCTGGAGTGTGCCAGTGGTCTTGCCAGACGAGGCATGAAAGTCACCGTGGTTGATACCATGCCCATTCCGATGGCTCGTCAGCTGGACGAAAAGGCTGGCAAGCTTTTGCAGAGTGCTCTTGAAAAAATCGGTATTGAATTCCGCTGTAATGCCATGCTGGATTCCTATACCGGCGAAGATGGAAAAGTCACTGGCGTTCTGCTCAAAGAGGGTGAATGCCTTAAAGCTTCTCTGGTTGTGGTGACGGCCGGTGTTCGCCCCAATGTTGAATTGATCCGGGAAACCGGGCTGGAATGTGACCGGGGGATTCTGGTGAATGACCGCATGCAAACTTCTGATCCATCGGTGACGGCCATTGGTGAGTGCGTGCAGTTAAATACCAATCTGTTTGGTCTGGTAGCACCGGTTTATGGTCATGCTCAAGTGGCTGTTCATCGTTTGCTGGGGACATCGGGCGAGCGGTTTGAGCCGGTTCCGATTCCTACCAGCCTGAAAGTCGATGGTATTGATCTGTTCTCCAGCGGTCAGTTTATCGCAGAAGAGAATGATGAAGAGATCATCATTGATGCTGCCGGTGTTGGTATCTATCGCAAGCTGGTCATCAGTGGGAACAAGCTGAAGGGCGCTCTGCTGTATGGAGATGCATCCGATGGCCTCTGGTATCAGGAATTGATGGAAACAGGGCAGGATATTTCCGATATCCGGGACCGGTTGATTTTTGGTAAACGCTATCTGAGCGCGGCTTAGGAGCCTGTCGGACTTATGCTTTCGAGCATAAATTTCAGTAGAACGAGTCGAATTATTTGATGGATTCGTGAGAATAGTTGACCTATTTAATCGAATTCTTCGAATAATTGGGCCGTTCTTTCTGGAATTTAGGCCGAAATAGTCTTAAGTCCGACAGGCTCCTAGAGCGGATACGCTCACCAGTCTGCCGCAATGACGCTTTGCCGGAGTATCAAGAAAGTGGCTGAGCCCTGATGCGTTAATGGCCTGTTGAATCACTCTCTACCTCCTTGTCCAGAATGTTTGCGGTATAGGTATTAGAGGGGGTGACGGTTGATTAGTTCCTTGGTCTTAAGTCGCAATCAAAAGCATCAGAAAGCTTGTTGAGGCTGGGTGATTGCTTCCCGGCTACTGGTAATAAAAAAACCGGAATCATTTCTGATTCCGGTTCTTCAGCAACACTTATCTATTGATTAGAAGTAGTAGTTGATGCGAGCACGTACCGCCGTCAGGAGAAGTCCAGGCTGCATTGGCGGCAGAAGAGGCCAGAAGGATAGCACTCGCAATCAGAGATTTTTTCATTACTACAAAGGTCTTAATGTGTGTTTAGCAAAATGAGCTGCGGTATCGAGCCTGGAGGGGTGTTTTTAAACACTTTTATTCGGCGGCAGGAATGGATAGATACAGCAATCAGCGACTGATTGTTAAAGTCAGTCTGTGTGCGGGAATGAATGTTATTTGTAATTGCTCTGTAAGCTATTGATATAAATCAACGGATTGGATGGAGGTATGACTTTTTTACATATTCAAAAAAAGAAACTGGGGTTCAGTGTTTCTGATTTGAAATAAAGGGGGCTTTTACAGGTTGGCTGATGAAAAGTGAGGGGTTGCAACAGAAATAGCCTTCAGGAGACGATTGATTTATAAGGATCAAAATTTCTGAAGGATCAGACATGTGTGCAACACCCTCACTACG
>NZ_JBPCXO010000178.1:0-2054 GCF_051008435.1 Endozoicomonas sp.
AAAGAACGGCCCAATTATTCGATGAATTCGATTAAATAGGTCAACTATTCTCACGAATCCATCGAATAATTCGACTCGTTCTACTGAAATTTATGCTCGAAAGCATAAGTCCGACAGACTCCTAGAAGAAAAATACTCTACAACGAGCTGCTCACTGCTGAACGTTTTTAAAATGAAGTATAAAAAAATCAACAAAGTAGCAGCCTGCCTGCTGCTCTCTCTCTTTCTGAGCTCTGCGCTCAGGGCGGTGACTCCCTCTGTCATCATTGTAGGAGGAGGGCCTGCGGCGATGACCGCAGCTCAGACTATTGCCAGATTCCACCCTTCGATATCAGTCAAGGTGATAAAAAGTCCTAAAATCAAAGGTCAGCTTGAAGAAGCAGGCAATATCGAAAACTGGCCTGGCAGCCTGATTTTAAAAGGGAAAGGCCTGCTAAACATGATGGAAGACAAGGCTGGAAGTAACGACAATGTCGACATTATTGAAGATCATATTGTCGAGACTCACCTCCAGGGGACACCGAAGGTTTTGCACGGTGAGCGCTCTACCTATTTTGCCAGTATTGTCATACTGGCATCGGGAGCGGAACCCAATCTTCCCAAAATTTTAGAACCACACAAAGGAACCGGGGTTTTCACATGCACTGACTGCGATGGACCCCGGTTTACCAATAAAGATGTTCTGGTGATTGGCGGAGGACCTTCCGCCATTGAACAGACCATCAACCTCCTTAGCCTCAACGCCAATAGAGTTCACCTTGCTGTTCGAGGAAGCGACTTCAAGGCAGAAGAGACCTTGATCAAGCATCTGTATAAAATACTGGATCGTAGCAAAAAAAATCTTTTCCTCTACTTCGAACATAATCTGGAGGCCGTTCATCTCAATAAAGATGGCATGATGAACGCCAGCTCCCTGCGACACCGGGAAGGACGCCTGACTCTTCCTGTGTCAGGTGTTTTCTCGGCCACGGGACAGAAGCCCCTGTCCAGCATTTATCCTGAAGTCTGCTTGAACGACAAAGGCTATATACAACGCTATGGTCCCGGTAAACATCTCTGGTCTCAGCCCATGCCCAAGAGCAACTTTCTGACTCTGGGCTCTATTGACAGTCCTTTCAATACCCGGCTGCTGGCAGCTGCCAAAGGTGCAACCAGTGCGCAGATGCTCAACAAAACTGCGACCAGTAGTCATGGGATCAAAAAAAGAGTGGCCATTTTGGGGACAGGCATTGGCGGTAAAACAGCAGCCTTATACGCCAAAAGGTCAGGATTTGACGTATTTCTTATCGATATCGGTGCTCGAAAACCGATGAAAAGTTTCTGGCCGGTTTTAAAAAGTGAGCCCAGTCTGCTTAGAGGCTTGGATAAACAATTATCTAATCTGTCTGTCTCCACATTAAGAACTGAGTCCGTTTCATTGATTCAGACAGAAAGCCACTATCATATTCAGGCTGGCAGCTATTCCATATTGGTTGATGCCATTATTGCCAATACATTGGAATACTCCGCCGAGAGCCTGGGTATCAGCCTTATGACTCCAGAGGACTTTAATCATGAATACCGCTGGAGTCATACCTGCCTGAGAGGCGTTTTTACTGCAGGAGATGTTGCCGTTCAGCCCGACCTGCCCAGACAAGCCATTACAGCCGCTTACTCTGGACATTTGGCGGGTTTGCAAGCACTTGAAGAAATTCTGGCCATGCAAGATCACAACGGGATGATTTACTTTCCATAGACAGCTCGAAAATTTCCGACAGGCTCCCAGAGCCAATCTGTTCATACTGTATTTCGGGAAAAGCACCGATAATCTATTGAGCAGTGGAATTGAGAGCTAACCTTTCTCCATTCTTCTCTATTCATCCACACTTTCAGTGACCCATTGATAGACGTCAGGCCTCTACTATGAAAATTGAAGCCGTTAGAGCTTTCGTAATTCCTAAAAAACTGCTGGACAGAGAAAGAGAATAATACCTTTCCCTTGCAGCGACTATCCTTTATCCCATGGTTTTCTCAACCCGCAACGAACAGCAGAGTGAACAGACTGCAAAGCTTCT
>NZ_JBPCXO010000179.1:0-4880 GCF_051008435.1 Endozoicomonas sp.
CGGGTGATAAACTCCACATTGCCCACGTAGCGGGTAATGGTCGTTTTGTTATTGCCGTCGGTATCTACCCGCTTATAGCGGCTGCGGCTGGTATCGTTTGTTGCTGTCACACAGCAATTCAATACTACCAGCAGCATGGGACGGTTGACGCTCAATATTCTACTGTCGTTTGCCCAGTTCGAAAGGGAAGTCACCGGCGAGCGGATTCGGGACAAGTTTCTACTCTCCAAGAAGAAAGGCAAGTAGATGGGTGGTACGCCACCGCTGGGCTATGACGTGGTGGATCGCAAGCTGATCCCCAATGAAGGGGAAGCGGTTATTATCCGGGAGATCTTCAAGACCTTTATTGAAACCCGATCCCAGATTGAAACCGCCGAGCGGATGAACGACATGGGCTTCAGAACCAAACGACTGCCGCGCAAAGGTGGTCAAGTTGCCGGTAGCAAGAAGTTCACCCGCACCGCCATCTACAAGCTGCTTAAGAGCCGACTTTATATGGGTGAGATCGGGCACAAGGGAGAATGGTATCCCGGTGAGCACAAAGCCCTCATCAAATCGGAGATCTGGGAGCAAGCCCAAACCATTATTCAAGGCAACAGTTCGAACCGGCAGACAGACAGCCGACACCGCAACACACGTTCCTTTCTGCGGGGTTTTCTGTTCGGCCCGGAGCAGGAAGCCCTGATACCCACAGCCACCCGCAGCAAGGGCAAACTGCACCGCTACTACGTCAGCAGCATGGCCCGGAAGCACGGCCACAAACACTCACCCTTGCCTACCGTACCTGCGAAAGAGATTGAGTTTCTGGTGGTGGAGCATCTCCGGGATTTACTCAAGCAGCCGGTGATCATTTTCACTACTTGGCAGATGCTGACGGATCAGGACGCTTTCAATAAAGATCAGGTTAGGGAAGCCCTGAATGATCTGTCGGATATCTGGAACCTGCTGTTCCCCGAAGAGCAGCGCCGTTTGATGAAACTGCTGGTCAGTCGTGTAGACGTCCACCAGCAGGGCATCAGTATCCGCTTCCACCAGGAAGGGATTCCCACCATCACCACTGAGCTACATGAAGAGCTACATGAAGAGCTACATGAAGAGCTACAAGGAGAAGTGACATGGCCATAAAAGTAACCGGCAAAGCCACCCGAACCTACCTCGAAGACGAGAACTGCATTCTGGTGCATATCCCCATCAAGTTCATCAGCCGCAAAGGCAAGACCCAGATCACCACTCCCGATGGTCGTCCGGTGCTGGAAGAGGTCGATCCGGCTTTGAGGAATGCTCTGGTCAGAGCGCATCGATGGTTGAAGGCATTGGAAACAGGGAAAGAACAGCATCTGAAAGTGCTGGCCCAGAAGGAAGGGATTACCAGTGTCAGCTACGCGTCAAAAATCCTCCGCCTGACCACCCTGTCACCAGAGATCCAGGAAGCCATTATTGATGGTCGCAGTCTGGGAGGTTTAGTGCTGGCTGATTTTATGAAGCCTTTCCTGCTCCTGTGGTCAGAACAAAAGAAAGCTTTGGGGATACCGGAGGATTGATTGTAATTTATGAAGGAGATACAGAAGTAGAATATTTGAGCACTACTTCTGTAGTTCATTGCTTGATCACCATTTCTGCTTTTCAAACTTCTTCACGAAGTGCTTTTGGAGCCATGGAACACCCTTTTCATAGTTTATTAAGTCACCATTCCTTAACTTGGCAACCAGCCGCATACTATTATCCATATCGGTATTATCAAAAATCATTACGTCATCTGCTACCTGAGTGGCATCAAACAGGAGTTCCATCGTTCTCTTGTAGCGTTGTATGATTTTGTCGATTGGAACAGCATGGCCACCTTTCTTAACTCTGTTCTGAACCCTCTGAACATTAATGGCCGGATCATCAATACCCACAAACACCAGAGTGACATGAAACCCTTTTGCCTTTGCGGTTACCATGTACTCGACTTTACTTGGGTGAGACATTACAGACTCAAAGGAATGAGATACACCTTTTTGCAGTAGACTATGCCTCTGTTTTTCAGCTATAGCCTGAGCCTGCTTGGCCTTGTTGATATCATCACCAGTAAGGCGGGCCGCAATCTCATCAGGGTTGATATAGATTCCAAAGTCAAGGCCTTGACTCATCAGCTGATTTGTAATTGTACTTTTACCCGATCCATTGGGACCTGCGATTAAAATGAGTTGTGGCTTATCATCCATGATTATTTTCTTTCTTAACGTTTCTTATTATTTTTCCGTGCTCATCTTTCTTTTCAGAAACCAGCTGACCTTCTTCATCCTTACCCCATACTTCCAACCCCGCATCAAGAGACTCTTGCTTTGCCTCCTGACCTGCTTTTTTGGCGATAGACTGAAGCTCATCGATAGACAAATCATTGATGTTTTTCATGGTCACTCCTTTGTATCCCAATCAAGTTTAAGCTTGACAGCAGTATACTATTCCACACCTAATTTTTAATCAAAAACTTCGCTGACCGTTCCCCGCACATATCGCTAGTAAAGTGCAAACCCAACACCCGTTCAAACACCCCTAAACCGCTTATAAACAACTGTTTTTAAAAGGGAAATCAAAGTACGCACAAGAATTTTGAAAAGTGCGGATTTAAGAGAAGAGAAAGAGAAAAAGGCCCAAAAATAGCCAAAAATGGGCTTTTTTACGGTTTTTGCCAGTGCGGAAATTAAACGACCAAAGAACAATAAAAGGCGAGATAGGCAGAGCAGAAAACCAACCCCCAGAACGACAAAAAGCCCTATAAAAATAGGGCTTTTTGAATATGGCGCACTCGGAAGGATTCGAACCTTCGACCGCTCGGTTCGTAGCCGAGTACTCTATCCAGCTGAGCTACGAGTGCGTTGTTCTTTTTTCAATTCTGGCGGTGGGCGGGGAACCTACAGCAAATTTTTCTGATAAAACTGTTAGAATCGACATTTATTCTGTCACAGTAGGCTGTGAAGATTCCCGCACGTACGAGGCTGCTTAACAGTTTTGCAACCAGCCTCAAAACGTACGAGCGATTCAACTTATTTCCAGTGATTACACTTTCCATTGAACTAACGTTGAAAGCCAAGCTACTAGATTTGATACACAAAAGAAAGCAAATAAATAGCGATAGCTTATAGAACTATTTTTCATAGGTACCCCAGAAAACATTAATATAACTAATGATATCAGGGAGTAGAAAATCAATATAAATTCCAAATTAAAGGTTGAGAGTATGGATAACCCAAAACCAAGTAAAATTGAAATAGCTATGACCAAATAATGTTTATATTTACTGATTACCATAAAAAACATGCTCAACTTGCTCTTCAAAAGTCACGCGTCCTTGCTCAATTCCATATGTAACGTCTCCAACTGTTGCTAGCCCTCCCAGTGGAGCCAACAATACTCCCGTCACTACTCTAGAAGCTGTTCTGGACACTGTATAAGCATTGGCTGAAGATTTAGCTAGGTTGTAAACAGCTCTACCAGCATCAGCTGAACCCTGAGCAGCAGCACTAGGGTTATCAACAGCAAAAGAAACTGCTTTAGAAATTGCTGTATCCATTACATGTCCTTCCATGTTGGCATTATCGAACTCAGCATCACCGTATAAACCTATCGACCTGCCAACATACCTAAAAGCTCTTCCAACCCCCTCAAAAACAGATTTGACTCCATCATATACCCCCCTATCAATATCCTTTGTTATTGAGCTAACAGGCCGATTTCTTAATTCTAATCTACTGACTCCCTCTGCATTAAACAAATGAGCCATAGCCGCTGTCTGGGCTCCATTGGCAAACTTGCCGCCGGTCAGTTTTGAAGCGGTTCCTCCAATAAGTGCTGCAACTGTCGTTCGTCCAGCAACAGATGCCGCTGATTTACCCTGTATAACATTCATGTTACTCGTAGCAAACTTGGTAAAGCCCGCAGAGATGAAGCCATGGCCAAACTTACCACCTTGTAACTCTGAAATCACTCCTCCAGTCATTGCGTGCGCAGCTATATGTGAAGCCCCGCCAGTAGCATTCCAGGTACCCTCTGCGCCATTAAATTTTGCCCCTATCGCATTAAAGGCAAAAGCTGCAACACCTGCAATAGCACCCGATTTTAGAGCATCGCCTGAACTGGCTCCCATGGCTCTAGCAAATTCATAGTTCCAAGCTGCAACACCCGCAGGCCCACCAAAATATCCGGTAACGAAGTTGCCTACTATATTCACAAGCTCAGGGCCAAATACTTTTGAGAGTCCTTTTATAACACTGCGAGTTATTTTCTTTATTTTCTTCTTAACCCACTTGGAGAAGTAACCACTGGGGTCCACCGCATTCAACGGATTATTCAGCACATAGCTATACCGGTTAAAGCTCTGAGTGTGCCGACTGCCTGGATAAATGGATCAGCTTGTAGGAAACGTCCCAGTTTCGGGTCATACACCCTGCCATTCATATGGATCAGGCCGACTTCGTCCAGCTGCTCGTGGCCGGTAAAGCCTCTGGTCGTGTAGCTGCTGTTGAAGCTGCTGAGCTGGCTGTCCAGCAAGTCCTGCCAGTTGGTGGCGTTCCTTCTCTGGCCGAATGGGTCAAAGCTCTGGCGTTGCAACAGGGTCATGGCGTTGCCGTCCATGATGGTGTGGGTGCTGCCCAGGTGATCTTTGAACAGCAGTTGCGCGCTGCTTTCGGTGCCACCGCCGGACTTTTTGGTTGAGGTGTCAATCGCTACTCCGTTGATGTAGCGTTTAGTCTCCTTATCGCCGTTGAGCCGGGTGATAAACTCCACATTGCCCACGTAGCGGGTAATGGTCGTTTTGTTATTGCCGTCGGTATCTACCCGCTTATAGCGGCTGCGGCTGGTATCGTTTGTTGCTGTCACACAGCAATTCAATACTA
>NZ_JBPCXO010000180.1:0-23720 GCF_051008435.1 Endozoicomonas sp.
GCGGAACAATTATGAACACAAGCTGATGCTGTAGATTAGACTGCAAAGTGTATGAAAACTGTACTCTCTTACCAAAAGTACAGCCTGCTCGCTCATTACCTCAAAGTTAAGCGGGACTTAAGGTAAAGGTGGGTCTGATGGCATTTGAAGATCCGTCTGCGTCAGGCAATCCGATACGACTTTCAGTAGAACAGTATCAGTCACTTTTTTGTTCAGCGGTTCGTGGTGAGTTGTGATGTGAATGTATCGCGGGGATGAAAAACCTGTCAGACAGACATAAAAAAACCGGTCTATTGACCGGTTTTTTTATGTCTGGTCGGAGCGAGAGGATTCGAACCTCCGACCCCCACAACCCCATTGTGGTGCGCTACCAGGCTGCGCTACGCTCCGACGTGCCGCTCTGTGCGGCCCAGATGTATATTACCTTTCTAATAGGGATTTGCAAGGCTTAGTCTGCTTTTCTTCTATAGCAAAAAGGGATTAGATTACGGACAGGGTTACCTATTGAAGCGAGGTAACCGCCGTATACCTGAGAGCTATATCATTATGAATAAATGTGCACTTTTTCGACTTCTGGCACTATAGCCTTACACGCTAATCCAGTAGGATAACGACCTGAATCATCATTATTTATGGGTAGCCGCTGGTGTTTAAAACCATTAAAACTGTTCTGACTGTTTCATTTCTACTGTTTGCCAGCCAGGTGATGGCAGAGCAAAAAGCAGCAGTTCAAACTAAACTGGCTTCTGAATCCGTTCTACCAGTGGATGTGGTGATGAAGACCAGTAAGGGGGACATGACGATTCGCCTGAACTCTGAAAAAGCACCTGTCACGGTTAAGAATTTTCTCTCTTATGTGGACAAGGGGTTTTATAAGGATGTGGTCTTTCACCGTGTGATGCCTGGCTTCATGATTCAGGGGGGCGGTATGACCGCTGATATGAGTGAAAAGCCCACAAGCAATCCGATTAAGAATGAGTCGGCCAATGGCGTCAGAAACCGTCGTGGTACTATTGCTATGGCTCGTACCCCTGATCCTGATAGTGCTACAGCACAGTTCTTTATTAATCTTGTGAATAATGAGTTTTTGAACAATCGTCCAGGTCGTCCAGGTTATGCGGTGTTTGGGGAAGTGATCAAAGGCGAAGAGGTTATGGATGAGATTGCGTCTGTTAAAACAGGCCGCAGGGGACCACATGCTAATGTTCCCATCAAGTCGGTTACGATTCTGGCGGTTGAAAGAGTGACAACAGCCCCCAATAAAGAGAAAAAAGCAAAGCAGCCATGAGCGCATAAACGCCATGAGCGCATAAACGCCATGGAGGTTTGAGTGCTGTTTTGTGATCCGGGGCTCCGGTGAGTTAAGTGGTTTTATACTGAAAAGCTTAGCTCCAGAATTCCCGGTAAACAGGGCTCAGAGTACAAAAATCAAGGAACTAAGGCTCCATGATGCGTTGGATTCAATATTGTCTGTTCATTCTGATGTTGCCGGTACTCACTGCCTGCGACAGCTTTTGGAATAACAGACTGGAATTAAAATCGGTGAATCAGCCAGCGATGGAAACATTGGTGCAGGAACAGAATTGGGTGTTGGTCGATGTCCGCGACAGCGACTGGTACAACGGGTGGCCTTCCGGTAATGATTCCCAAGGGGGGCATATTCCCGGAGCCAGAAACTTTGATCTGGCCTGGATTGCGGCTGACCCGGGTCATATTCAGAATCTGATGACCAGCAAGGGCATTCTTCCCGAAAATCATATTGTGGTGTACGGCCGGGATAAGCAGGATGCCCAGGTGCTCGCCCAGTGGCTGGTGGCTGAACAAGGGTTTAAAGAAGAACAAATTCGGGTTTTTGAAGACGGTTTCTCGACCTGGTTGGCCAGTGGCGGCGAACCGGACAAGTTACCTGGATATGAAAGGCTGGTCACACCTGAGTGGTTGGATCGTCAGATACAATCTACGCCCGATCTTACCGTACTGGATGTTTCCTGGGGTAAAGGCGCTCGATATGTGGTTGAGCATATTCCCGGGGCTCTTCATGTGGACACTGCCAGTATTGAGTCAGAACCGCTCTGGAATATTGAAGAGTCCGAGCGACTGGAGTCGGTTCTGCTCAGGCTTGGCATTACCAGAAATACGCCGGTTGTAGTTTATAGCGACGACATGACCGCCGCTGCCCGAGTGTTGTTTGTCCTGCAATATGCCGGCGTTAAAGATGTACGGCTGCTTAATGGTGGTCTGGAAGCCTGGATCGGTTCCGGATTTCCTGTGGAAAGGGGGATAACCCCGGCTTCTCCTGTCAAACGTTTTGGCAGTCGTATCCCGGTAGAGCCTGACATTCTGGTGGATACCGTAGCCGTCGAACGTAACCTGAACAGCGAAAAAGAATATCTGATCAGTATTCGCTCCTGGAAAGAATACATGGGTGTCACCAGTGGCTATCAATACATTAAAACGGCAGGCAGAATTCCGGGCGCATTATGGGGAAGAGCTGGCTCGGAAACCTACCGAATGGAAGATTACCTGAACCCGGACAATACACTCCGAGAGTTTAAGGATCTTGAAGGTTACTGGCAGCCCTATGGAATAAAAAAGAAGGATTCGATCACCTTCTATTGCGGTACGGGCTGGCGAGCCAGCCTGGCCTGGTTTGCGGCCAGTCTAATGAGTTATGACCACGTTGCCGTGTACGACGGCGGGTGGATGGAATGGAGCAGCGATGCTTCCAGACCCGTGGACGCAGGCTAGTGTTACCGATAGAGCCCATCCTTGAGCGAGCGGGTGAACGCAATCACCGTACTTTATTAGTTCTTTCGGGTACCCAAATCTGGGCACAGAATCAGGCTGAAAAACTGTTTTCAAAAACAACCTGGCAGGTTCCTGTTTGGGTAGGTGACCGGGCTGATCAAACGTCCATTCCTGCTTCAAAAGCCGCTGGCTGGTTGGGGCGTGAGATCGATTTTATCGTATTTAATGCCTTTTCCGGCTTTGATGTGGATGCTTTTGGTCAGCTAAGTGGGGCTCTTAAAGGCGGCGGGCTGTTTGTACTTCTGGTTCCTGATCTCGATAGCTGGGCTGATTACTGCGACCCGGATCATAAAAGGCTTGCTGTCTATCCCTGCCAGGCAGAGCAAGTCTCTGGATTTTATCTCAAAAGACTGGTTGAACTGATCAGACGTGACACTACTCTGTCGTTGGTTTGTGAGAACAGTGAGGCTCGGTGGCAGCAAGAATACGGTCAGAGCATTCTGTCTGCTCCAGTCAGTGAAGCAGAACAAGCAACAGACATAACCGACAAGGCGTGTAGAACTTCAGATCAATCTCAGGCTGTTGAATCCATTCTTCGTGTGGCAAAAGGCCATCGTCGTCGACCATTAGTGCTGACTGCCGATCGCGGACGAGGCAAGAGTGCGGCTTTAGGCATTGCATCCGCCCGTTTATTGCAGTCAGGGCTTTCACGAATAGAAATAACGGCTCCTTCCCTGGCTTCTGCTGAAGTGGTTTTTAAAACAGCGGAGTCCTTGCTGGAAGGCTGCGAAAGCCATCGAGGAAGGTTGTTATGGGAGGGCAGGGTACTTGAATTCAAGGCACCCGATGAACTTCTGCAGATGGAGGGGCAGTCGGATTGCGAACTCATGCTCGTGGATGAAGCGGCTGCTATCCCAGTGCCTCTACTGACTCAGTTATTAAAGAGACAGGCCCGTATTGTTTTCTCTACCACCCAGCATGGTTATGAGGGCACAGGCAGGGGCTTTGCGATTAAATTCAAGTCAACGCTGGCTGAATTGACGCCAAAATGGAAGAGCCTGCATTTAAAGCAACCTATACGCTGGGCGGAATATGATCCCTTCGAGGATTTTGTATTCAGAGCATTGATGCTGAATGCACTGCCTGTCGCTGAAGAAACTATTCAGAATACCAGTATTGAGCATTGTTCATTTGAACGGTTTGAGTCAACACAGCTTATACAGGACGAACCATTGCTGTGTGACCTGTTTGGTCTTCTGGTATTAGCTCATTACCGTACTCGTCCTTTTGATCTCAGGCATCTTCTGGATGGCCCGAATATGGAAGTTTACTGCCTCAAGTCTCAGGGACGTGTTGTTGCAACAGCACTGCTGGCACTGGAGGGAGGGATAGAGGACAGTTTGCAGGAGGCGATCTGGCTCGGACAACGCAGGGTTCGAGGGCATCTTATTCCCCAATCACTGAGTAATCATTCCGGCTTTCCAGAGGCGACTGGTTTTTCTGGCTTAAGGGTTATACGAATAGCGGTTCACCCTTCGTTACAGAAAGCAGGGCTAGGCTCGCATTTATTGAGCTGTATTGAAGACGTGGCAAGACAGAGAAAACTGGATTATTTGGGGAGCAGTTTTGGTGCGACCTCAGAACTGGCAGCTTTTTGGGGGCGGTCAGGCTATATTCCCGTTCGAGTTGGAGTCACCCGTGAAGCAGCCAGTGGTTGTTACTCAATGATGGTGTTGAAGTCTTTGAACGACGACTTTGACTCACTGGCTCGTGAAGTCTCTAATCGTTTTACCTCGGGATTCCTGCTGCAACTGTCGGGGGTATTCAAGGAGATGGATGCTGACCTGATCCGAGTGTTGCTGCGCCTGGCGCATTCAAACGTTGAAACGGCTTTGGATACGCGGGACACAATGGATCTGGAATCCTTTGTCTGCTCAGATCGGCTTTACGAGAGCTGTCTTCCTGCTATTCGTTGTCTGCTTTTATTAAGAGTGGTTGACGACTCTGTCTCAAAAACAACAATCAACGGGTTGATTGCAAAAGTCCTGCAGGGTCAGGATTGGTCTGAGTTGGCGAAAGCTCAAGGCCTGACCGGAAAAAAGCAGGCCGTTCAATGGTTAAAACAGAGTGTTAAGAGCATCCTGCTCTAAACTCTACCGACTTCTAGGAGTCTGTCGGACTTAGCCGACCGTAGCGAGGAAAAGTCCGGTTTGAGACAGTTTTTATGATTATTTGAGGCGAATAGCGAGCTATTCAACGAAAAGAATCATAGAAAATGGCCAAATCCGGCTTTTTCGCAGTAGGTCAGTGGTAAGTCCGACAGGCTTCTAGGATCCCTTCTTATCTGAAGATTTTTTAGCCGACTTCTTTTTTTCTGTCGCGGGCTGAGGCGAAGTGGTGTCATAGTTTTGATGAATGCGATAAGTGATCTCACAGCTGCCATTGGGCAGAGATTTCATAATGGCATTGACTCCGCCCTTGTTTTTTGTCCAGGTAAAGCCTCCCTGTTCCTTAATGACACCCCATTGCGGGTTTTTATCATTAAAGGCTGAGCAACTGCCACCATAGACCGTTCCTATCACACTGTAGGCCAGGCAACTGCGACCAAATTTAATAAAAGTGGTGTTTTTCCAGACGCTGTCTTTCTGACTGCCCCAGGTGGCCATGATATTGAAGCTGCGGTCATTGAAATAACCGGTTGAAGCCACGCCATTACCCTGTTCGGCTAAATCCTTGAACTCAGTGGTGATGGCTGCGTCACAACGATCAAATCCGGCTTTGTGGGCGAGTTCTATCAGGTTGGAAGCTCCGACCTGTAGTGGCAGAAGGGAGAAGAGCAGGCAAATCAAACCTTTCCTTGGCATGGAGCTGTCCTCTGAGCAATCCGTTGCTGAATCAGGGAGTTTGTTGGAATTTATGCTCGAAAGCTTAAGCCCAACAAGCTCCAGACTAACAGGCAATAAGGAGGTTCAGCAATGACTGATAGATTTCATCTATCAAACAGTTAGAAAATACTGATTTCTTATATCATGCCAACCTGTTTATAGTTAGCGGCATAACATTTCTTAATTTAAATCCTGGTTGGAATTAGGGGGATTTTATGGACCGTTTTACCGTTTTTGGTCGTCCGGGTTGTGGTTACTGTGTCCGTGCTAAAGAAGTATTGGAGAGCCGTGAGCTGCCATTGTTGTATGTGGATATTCACGCTGAAGGAATCTCCAAGGCCGATCTGGAGAAAACCGTAGGCAAGCCGGTTGAAACCGTGCCTCAGATTTTCCACGGGCAAAAATATATTGGTGGTTACACTGAACTGGCTGCTTACCTGAAAGAAGAAATTCAAGTAAACAGTTAACAGAGAATAAAAGTTAACAGTAAGTAGGCCCTTTTAAAGGCTCTGCTTACTGCTTACTGCCAACTGTTGACTCTCAATGCATCATTTCATGCGTATTTATAGATTTTAGAGTGAGGGTTTTCTGAAATTTTGACCAGTCTGGCATCGCTGCGGGTCAGACGTTCCTGCTTGGCAGAAGGGTCAAAAGCTCTGATTCGATTGAATTCCGGCAGTGGCTGTCCTTTCTCTAACTGAACAAAAACCGGCAATGGCGTATTGATCTGGCCCGGAAACAACTTTCTAAGATCTTTATCCGCCTTTCTCAGTAATTCAATGTCTTTTGCCCAGGTCAGATTGGCGCGCAAGTGTGGACTCAGAATCCTTTTGATAATAACCGTCTCACTGGCAGGCATCTGTTCAAGAATTTGAATGTCTTTCTGGATAGCAGTAGATGCCAGGTATTTCTTGCGCAGATGATCAATCGCTTCATTCGCAGAGAGTTTTACAGAGCCACTGTGATGAGCAGCCCAGCTGAATCCGATGCGCTTTGGTGGGGTCTCAAAAAGCTTCAGTTGACGATAACTCTGGACGAAATGGATGTGGGAAATCTGCAAACCACCGAGCATGTTTTCACGAATCTCTTCCGACGTTTCTTCAATGGCTTCAATACTGTCGCCATACAGTTTCCTGAATTCAGACATAGCCTGTTTAAAAGCTTCCCGAGCTTCGTTGAGCATCAAGCCTGTTTGTAAAGTTTCACTGGATATACCCACTATACCCGGTAACCGGGCTGTTTCCTGCTTGTTCTGTTCATCGGTATAAGTCAGCTTGGTGCTGGTTTCAGCCGCCAGAACACGATCTTCTTTGTCCGTTTCTGAAGGCTTCATTACCCAGGCTGGCAACAGGTGGTCATCATAGATTTGTTCCCGGAACTGTCTGTTGACCGTCACCATGTGAATCAAGGAGTCTCTGACGGCAATCCTGGCCGCCGTCTTCTGGCTCATGGTGACAGCCTTTCTATGTGCCAGTCAGATTCAGTGCGGCTATAGAGGAAGCGGTCATGCAGACGGTTGGGGCGACCCTGCCAGAATTCTATGGATTCAGGAACAATCCGGTAGCCACCCCAAAAATCAGGCAGTGGCACTTTGCCTTCCTTGAACTTTCTTTTCATCTCATCCAGCTTCATTTCAAGCACTTTACGGCCGGTAATGACGGAACTTTGCTGGGAAACCCAGGCACCCAGCTGGCTGCCGTGGGGACGACTGGTAAAGTATTTCAGAGAGTCGGATTTGGAGATCTTTTCGGCTTTACCCCGGACAATGACCTGTCTTTCTAAAGGTATCCACGGGAACAGGATGGCTACGTTTGGGTTTTCAGTAATATCGTGAGCTTTGCGGCTACTGTAATTGGTAAAAAAGACAAAGCCCTCTGAGCTTACGTATTTCAATAATACTGTACGCAGACTGGGTAACCCTTCTCTGGAGACTGTGGTCAGGCTCATGGCATTGGGTTCAGGTAGCTGGGCTTCTACGGCTTGTTGAAACCATAGATCAAATTGCTGGAATGGATTGGAGTCCAGAGTGTCCAGATCCAGACCGGCCTGGGTATAGTTCTCTCGCAGGTGGCTGATATCCATGTTCGTACTTCGCTGATGTAATGGATTCATTGTATAGGAACCCGGAAGGTCGGGAAACCGAAGACTCTTATGGCTATCAGGCTTTGGCAGTCTGGTGTGCATCTGAAAACGATCGTGAATTAATGCATCGGTTGGTCTTCATTTAAGGTTAATCGCTAAAGGGGTTTGAAGTACCAGGCTCTCATGCTGATGATTACCATGACGTTTCTGATTGTGGGTGTCTGCTACGGTAAGTCCACGGGCAAGTTCAAGGGGATGCAGGATGTGATCGGTGCCATGGTCAAGCAGATGAACACTGTCGACTATGTACTGGTACTGACTTTCTTCTGCTACAACTTCCTGGCTCTGTTGGCCTTTGCCGGCCTGGGAACTTATATTACGTTTCTGGGCGCCAGCTTCCTGCAGTTTCTGGGTTTGGATAACTACCCGATTCTGTTGATCATTGGCTTTATCATTACGACCGGAGTCATCAACCTGTTTGTCGGGGGGCTGACGTCTAAATGGATGCTGCTGGGTCCTATTTTTGTCCCTATGCTTTACCAGGCTAACCCGGCCATGACGCCCGATCTGGTGGCTGCGGCATTCCGTGTTGCGGACTCTTCCACCAACATCATTACACCTATGATGACCTATGCCGGTGTGATTCTGGCCTTTATGAGAAAGTACAAGCCTGATCTGACCATTGGTGACATGATCGGTATTATGATGCCTTACTCCATTGCTTTCATGACAATCTGGACTGCAGCGTTGATTGGTTTCTTTGCCTTTAATATTCCGTTAGGCTTCTGACGCACTTTGTTGACGGCACATTTGTTTAGCGTTCAGGTTATCGAGAATACTGCGGCTATTCCAGCCTCGTTTGACTCCATGATTACCCAAAACAGTATTCAGGTGACTTATGTTTATCCAATAATGTTGGACATAAAAGTGGTATAGAAGTTCAAAATAATCAGGAGGAGTGATGAATAGCGGGGAGGGCGTAGACCGGCCAGGAGGATTTTGACCGGTCTGAAGCAGGCTTACTTAGCCCAGTAACTTTCTTCCAGAGAATCCTCTCTTTCCGGTAATGATCGGGAAAGTCGGGGTGAGCTCTGTGCCAGCACTTCATAGCTGACCCTGTTCGCATATTTGCAGATCTGAGAGAACGACGAATAGGTCAGCCAGGTGCGATTGTGTTTACCCGAAGTAGGTAATACCTGGCGGTGGAATGCATTAGCAGCCATGTCATGGATGACTGCAGCCAGAGCACCATCTCCGGCACCGTTGGTGTTCTTGATTTTTTCAGGGCCACCCATGTAAGGATTGATATGAGAATAAACCTTCATGGGGCTATCACAGGTGGCTTTAAGCAGTGGACGACTGAATTCATAACGGTTGAAGTCGCTGATACCTGCAGAAAGAA
The DNA here is from genome assembly GCF_051008435.1 of Endozoicomonas sp. Lineage (GTDB taxonomy): Bacteria > Pseudomonadota > Gammaproteobacteria > Pseudomonadales > Endozoicomonadaceae > Endozoicomonas_A. The sequence goes on from NZ_JBPCXO010000180.1 coordinate 9,118, forward strand.
TGGGGTTGTCTGTGACTCTGGCAAACTCTTCCTCGGTATGTCCGGCAACATAGAGTCCATCCGGGCCTGCTGTCAGCAGGATCATATCAGCCAGGTCAAGTGCGTTCTCACAGGCCAGAAGGGGATCTTTATGGTTTGTCAGAGAAGCGGCTTCATCTTCATTCATGGCCAGTACAGTGACATACTTTTCAATAAAATCGGTCAGTGTTTCCTTAATGGCATCAACCAGTCCCGCAGTACCCAGTGTCAAAACGACAGGCACCTGATGTTTGCTGGCCAGCTCAGCGGCTCTGAGGGTAGCATTATAAATAGGCAGGCTCTCATCGCCCAGAGTATAAGCACACAGCATCAGTGCAGAACTGTTCTGAATCACTTCTTCTGAAATATATTCAGGTGTTAGAGCGTTCATCAATCCGGGGCTGATACCAAAAGTTCGCTCACCATCGGGTGTAATCAGGGTATAACAACGCCCGATAGGCCCATCAACAGGCTGTAGATAAGAAAGGTCGACTTTGGAGCTGGTATTGCAGAGGTATCCGTAGGCATAGTCTCCTATGGAAATATTCTGACTCATAACGCCAAACTGGACAGAACGGTCATCCGCCAGAATGGAGTAATTGTGAAGGGTATTACCAATCGTGCCACCGGCGTATTGGTTGTCGATCAGGTCATTGCTTTGCAGGAACTGATACAAACGGCTGGCCGTTTCGTTGCTCATCAGCTGGGACATGGCTTTGTCCAAGCCAAAATCAGCCAGGATGGATTCATCAAGATGGGCATATATGTCGACAATGTTTTGATCGATGCCACAGACGAAGGTGTGGGCGTGTCCAAAGGTCATGCTTTCCCGGTCAAACCGGTTGTCAGCATTGACCGGGAAATAGTGTTTGATTTTACGACGGCCAGGAAACTTCATTTCAACAGGATGATTAGTTCAGGAGGCGGCGGATTATTCACCAAAGTGTGCAGAAATGCTATGGGTAAATCCCGGAAGTCTTTTTAGCACAAGATTGAATCAGAAGATCCAGCGTTAATGAATCCCAAGAAAAGTAAACTGATCCTGACAATTCATTGGCAACTTGGTGACAGTAGATGTTTTTGACAATCATGGATGTATTAGGCTCGAATCTGTAATCCTTTTTGTGGTACAAGTGTAATTAGATCACTACTGCTACTTTTATATTCTGGTTTCTGAACGCTTGAAGAATAAAAAAATAGGCAAAAACGCATGCACTTTCTGTGCAAATAGTAAAAAAACGGTAAATTGGATACCTGTATCCTTGATTATTAGCCCTATCTGCAGAAAGTATTCAGTTGTGATCAAGACCTTTTTAAGGTGTGGAAATTTTTATGACATTAAAACGTATGTCTCTGATTGCCGGTTTAATGGCAACGGTACTGGTAAGTGGGTGTACAGTGACAGCTGAACGGGATGCAATGGAAAAAAGCCAGACAGTGGTGAAAAGTCCAGCTGATGACCGGGATTACCGTTTTGTCGAGTTGGATAATGGCCTCAAGGCCCTGCTGATCTCCGATCCGGATACGGACAAAGCGGCAGCGGCGGTTGATGTGAAAGTGGGGAGTTTTCAGGATCCTGATAATCGTTTAGGTCTGGCCCATTTTCTTGAACACATGTTATTTTTGGGCAATGAAAAATACCCGGATGTGGATGGCTATTTTGAATATATCCGGGCGAATGGTGGCAGTGCTAATGCCTATACAGCCAATAGCCGTACAAACTATTTCTTCGATATCAACAGTGGCAAGCTGAGACCTGCATTGGATCAGCTGGCACAGTTTTTTGTCTCGCCGACTCTGGATCCTGCCTATGTAGACAGAGAGCGGAATGCTGTCGATTCTGAATATAAACTGCACGCCAAGGAAGATGGCTGGCGTTTGATGACGGCTCAGAATGCCACCTCAAACCCTGCTCACCCCCGCAGCCGTTTCAATATTGGTAGTCTGGAAACCCTCTCCAATGAAGATGGCAAGTCGCTTTGGAATGATCTCAAGTCGTTCTACGATCAATATTATGTGGCTGAGAACATAGGGGTTGTTATTTATGGCAAGGAATCCACCGATGTTTTGGAGCAGTGGCTGAAAGAATCTTTTGCCGGGGTGCCGGAAGGCAAGTCTCCAGACACTCATATAGGTCTTTCTCCCTATACTCCAGAGCAATTGGGTGTTCGTATCAATCTGGTACCTTTGAAAGATACCCGGGTGCTTTCCCTGAGCTTTCCTGTCCCCGGTCAGCATGAAAACTATCGCAAAAAGCCTCTGGGCTATCTGGCGAGAATTCTTGGCTATGAGGGAGAGGGCAGTCTCCACAGTTATTTGAAAGAGCGTGGTCTGATTGAATCGCTGGCTTCTTATTCCAGTGATGTGCCTGGAGAGTTCAGTGAGTTTTCAGTGCGCATGGAACTGACTCCAAAGGGGCTTGAGCAGGTAGACGAGATTACGGCTCAGGTCTTTGATTATCTGGATCTGGTTCAGAAACAGGGTCTCAAGCCCTGGATATATGAAGAAAGTGGCCTGGTTGCCGATCTGGGCTTCCGCTATCAGGAAGATGTCAATCCACAGCAGACAGCTTCAGGACTGGCTACTCGTATTCATGATATCCCCGCACAGGATATTCTGAGGGCAAATTACCTGTACGAGGACTTTGATCCCCAACTGATCAGTGACCTGCTGGATCAAATGACCCCCTCGAACATGAGGCAGGTAGTGATTGCCAGAGATCTTGAGACGGATCAGGTCGAGCCTTATTTTAATACTCATTACAGTATGAAACCTCTGTCGGATACTTTGGTGAAAAGGCTCTCTTCACCCCGCGTTCATGCAGAAATGACCATTCCCAAGCGCAATGAATTCATTGCCCGTGATTTGGAGCTGCGTGAAAGCAGTCCGGAGTCAATTCCTCAGGTCCTGCTGGAAGAGCCGGGTTTCAGAGTGTGGAGCATGACTGACAGCCACTTTGAGGTGCCCAGAGCCAATGTTCGTATCAAGGTGTCTACGGAAAAGGCTTCGAAAACAGCCGAGGATGTGATTGAGATGCAGCTCTATCGCACCCTTTTGTCTCGAAGCCTGAATGAGTATGGCTATCCAGCCAAAGAAGCCGGCCTGAACTATGGCCTGACATCCGGACGGGAAGGTCTGACCATTACCCTGTCAGGGTATCAGGGCAAGCAGGCACTGCTGCTGGAAGATATCCTCAAGGGGATCAAGCAGTTTAACCCTGATCAGGCCGAGTTTGATCAGGAGAAGGCTCTGCTGATCCGAAGGGTCAAGAATAAGCAGTTTCAGCCTCCCTATCGACTGGGTATGGATCGTTTGAGTCAGGATCTCTACCCGAACTACCGTGATGATCAGATTCTTCTGGCGACCGCTGAAAAAGTTACGCTGAGTGAAGTTAAGCAGTATGCCAAAGACTTTTATAGCTCGATCTATGTCGAGATGCTGGTTCATGGTAATCACAGTTCTGAAGAGAGCTTGAAGCTGGCAGAGCTGGTGGATAAAGCTCTACTGACGGAAGACAACCGTGGCCGTTTGTTCAAGCAGCCTTTCAATCTTCTGAAGGACAATAAGCGAACTATTACGGCAGACTTTAACCATAACGATTCGCTGTACATTACCTACTACCAGCGTCCGGGGATCGATGACAGAGATCGTGCCATTTATTCTCTGCTGGGTAGACTGATGGCGACGCCTTTCTTCAATCAGTTGAGAACTGAGCAGCAGCTGGGTTATATCGTGTTTGCCGGTGCTCGCCCTATTGAGCGTCACCCCGGGTTGATTTTTGTGGTTCAGTCACCGGTGTTGGGACCAGAAGGGATTGAGCAGAAGGTTGCTGAATTCCTGAAAGGTCAGCAGGAAAGAATGAAAACCCTGACAGATGAAGAGTTGGCCCAGTACCGTCAAGGTCTGTTGGGTGATCTTCTGAAGAAAGACGCTAACCTGGATGAGCGCAGTTCACGCTTCTGGCAGTCTCTGGATGGTCAGGAAGCGGGTTTTGAATTCCAGAAACAGATTGCTGAACAAGTGAAGACGGTCACCGTAAAAGACATTCAGCAGGCGTTGAACACCATTCTTGAAGACAAGGGAAGGCTAACGGTTGAGTCAGTAGGCAAAACCGAGGTGGCCAGTCAAAACTGATTTTAGATTTACAATGTTTAAAAAAACCGGGAATGATCCCGGTTTTTTTATGCGTGAACGAAATGTATCCCTAAAAGGCAGGGCTTGTTACCGGGAAGCAACAATAAGTAACACTGGTTTGTGTAGCTTTGCTATTAGTTAGTGACATCTTGAAATTAACGGGTAGCGGCGGTAGTTGATGGAAATGTTGTTGCAGCAGATTACAGGGGTTCAGTCACCCCAGCGGGCGGTGCTGTTCTGGCTGAGTTTGCTTTGTCTTATCCTGATTGCTGCCGGTTGCACCGGTCACCTGCCAAAAGGTATGGCCGGGCTGATTCCTTTTGTTATGGCTCTGGGGGGCGTGCTGAATGCCCTTGGAGAGCGTTTGGGCTGGATTCGTGATTATCTGGGAGGGGGACCGATAGTGGTGATTTTCGGTTCCAGCCTGATGGTAGCCACAGGGGTTATTCCTGCGGGTCTCAGCTTCGAAGTAACCGACTTTGTTCGAAACCAGGGCTTTCTTGCGCTGTTTATATCAGGCCTGATCACAGGCAGCCTGTTTGGTATGGATAGACAACTGCTGTTGCGTTCAGCGTTGTGGTATCTCCCGGTGATTCTAGGAGGGGTTGCAGGTGCCCTGATACTGGTTGGTCTGGTGGGAATGCTGACGGGCAGTGGTTTCATAGAAGCCGTTTTCTATGTCGGTTTGCCGATCATGGGTGGCGGTATGGGCGCAGGCGCGGTGCCACTGGCAGAGATTTTTGCCAATATTCTCAACTCGGATGCTGCCACGGTGCTCTCTAAAATGGTGCCAGCCGTAGTGCTGGGTAATCTGGTGGCGATTGTTGCGGCGGGTATGCTGGAAAAGCTGGGTAAGATCAAACCCAGTTTGACGGGCAATGGGAAGTTGATGAAAAGCCAGAAGTACATCCGTCATGAAGAAAAATCAGAAAGGACTCCGAATCTGGCAAAGATGGGAACCGGTCTATTCGTAGCGACCAGTTTTTATGTGATGGGCTACCTGCTAAGCCAGCTTATTTCCCTGCATCCCTATGCACTGATGATTCTCTGTGTTGGTCTTGTCAAAGCCTTGGGAGTGATGCCTGTACGCTTTGAAGAAGGAGCTGCACTCTGGGGGGACTTTATGGTGATGTCGCTAACACCGGCTTTGCTGGCATGCATTGGGGTTGGATTCACCGATCTTCATCAGGTCGCAGAAGTGATTTCGCTGCAATATTTTGTTCTGGTGTTGACCACAGTGATTGGTGCCATACTGGGTGCGGGCCTGGCCGGAAAGATGCTCGGCTTCTACCCCATAGAAGCTTCTGTTACTGCGGGTCTCTGTATGGCTAATATGGGTGGGACCGGGGATGTGGCTGTATTATCTGCAAGTCGTCGCATGAATCTCATGCCCTATGCGCAGGTTTCCTCAAGGATGGGCGGGGCCTTTGTTTTACTTTTGGCAACAGCGCTTCTTGGATTGATGTAGTCCATCCGGAACAGGTGAGTCTGAAATACAGGGGTTATTCTGAGAGTTATCCCGGTTATGTGGTGGGTCTGGGAACCTGGTTTGAAATGCCGACGGCGGTCTCATATAGTGGTCACTGAATGGAATAGCTATCCAGTGACCCTGGGTAAGCATAGAATAACGATTGAACGGTTTATCGCCGGTCATGGCAGGAGAAGAAGAAATGACCGAAAAGGTCCTATTCGATAGGCTCGATACAGTTTCCGGGCATCAGGTGGGTGTAATCACACTGAATGCTGAACGAAGTCTCAACTCTCTCGACAAGGGAATGGTAGACAGTCTCTACGAACAATTAAGCCATTGGCAGGATGACGAAAAAATCGTCTGTATTTTTTTGCAGGCTGCAGGAGAAAAAGCTTTCTGCGCGGGGGGGGATGTCCGTTCTCTCAGGCAGAGTGTTATTGATGGGGATACCAGCGCTCCCAGCCAGTTTTTCGAAAAAGAGTACCGTCTTGATTATCTGATTCATACCTATAGTAAACCGGTGATCTGCTGGGGTAACGGAGTCATTATGGGAGGGGGTTTTGGCCTGATGGCTGGAGCTGACTTCCGTGTAGTGACTGACACTTCTGTGATGGCCATGCCTGAAATTACCATTGGGCTCTATCCCGATGTGGGCGGCTCGTGGGTTCTGAACCGTTTGCCGGCCAGAATTGGTCTGTTCATGGCTTTGACCGGATGTCGTTTAAATCCCGCTGATGCCATGTATCTGGGCCTGGCCAACCGATTCATTGATCATGCCTTCAGGAAAAATGTACTGGAGTCTCTTCAGGAAGCCGACTGGTCAGGAGACCACTATCAGGTCACCTTCGATGTTGTTCAGCATTACGCAGACAACAGTGCTGGCTGGTTGCCATACTCAAAAACCAGGGAACATCGGGATCAAATCGCCCGTATGATGGATAAGCCTGATCTTTCTGCGATCATCAGCGACCTGAAAGCCTTGAAAACAGAAGACAGCTGGCTGCAGCAAGCGAGAAATATTGCCCTGACAGGATCGGCTTTATCAGCAGTTGTTGCATTTGAGCAACTAAAGCGCAGTCGTTATGACTCGCTGAAAGAAGCCTTTCAGAGTGAGCTGGCTCTTTCCATAAACTGTGTGTTGAAAGGTGATTTACAGGAAGGAGTCAGAGCTCTGCTGGTGGACAAGGATAACCAGCCACAATGGGCTTATCAGGTCATTGAAGATGTCCCACAGGAAAAAGTAGCCGAAATGTTTACACCGCCCTGGGGAGAAGCAGAGAATCCTCTGTCGAATCTCTGATTTTTGCCGATAGCTCAAAGGGAATTGAGCGAATAAGCAAGAAGGGATTCTTATGAAAGACAGATTGTTTTTAATCACCATCATTCCTTTGATCTTTGTTGGTACGGGTTTCCTCGATACTTACTTATTCAGAATGTAGGGACGTATTAATTTTATCGTCAAGCTCTGGCGGATTCAGCTAAGTTAACTACTCTTTTCCTGATAATTCATCAGGAACCTGAAGATGCTAATAAAAAAACTGACTGGATTCACCGTAATCTGGAAGTCATTTCTTTTTGTGCTTGCTCTTCTCACTTCTCATGCTTGGGCAGCCCAACAGCCTAAAGCAACAATAAACCTTAAAGAGTTGCATCAAAGCAGGTTGTTAAATGGTGCGAATCCGGTGGCTCATCAATATTTGAAGGAAAAAGTCAGTGGGGCTTTGAGTGCTGCCTGGCTTTTGTTCTCATCCCAGAGCATTGAGTTTAAAGTAGCTGAAGTCATTGCTGGACTGATCATAGCTACAGCTTATCAGAATGGTTATTTGCAAAGGCCTTTTTCCTGGTATCTATACACGCGAGATTGGGTGACCATGCCTGACTATGAAAGCAGGAGGGCGGCATTATTGGCGGAGGTGGAAGCGTCATTTCAAGGTCAGGAGGATAAAAGAAAACTGGCCGTTTTACTGGTCAATGCCATGCCTGAAGAAGACTTGATGGTGGTGAGTGCAACGTTTCTGGCGCTGAATGTTGAGACCAAAACAGATCTCTACTGTACCTATATAGGTAAGCCCTATACTGACGGATTTTGCGACTTGGAGCAGCTTTCAGCAGATTTTTATCTGCATGTACTCCCTTATCGATCAGGTTCAGAGAGTTTGGCAAAGCTGCAAACAGAATTGACCACCAGATTGTCCGGTCAAAGTCCCAAAGCAAAAACATACGAAGATTTCTGTAATAACTCTCGTTGGATGGGAAGACCCTGTGCGGTTTTCTGGAGTCCATGGTCCAATTATAAATATTCGGAGGCTTTGAACGGTGAAGATAGACTTTATTTCACTGTTCTGAAAATGGCGGCAGAAATTAAGGCTGCTATGGTCCTGCGCTATGATTTTTTTCTACTGGCCAATAGCCCTCGGCTAGTTTCAGCTCAGACCAGCTCTTTTGAAAAGGCTGATATTGAAGAAAAAGTGGGAAAGAATGCGGTTTCTGTTTTGAAGAAGACCGTTAAACCGTCGAACAAAACGAAGGCAGGTCCTTTGACGGTAAAAGAATTAAGCCAATTACCTGTCGTTTATACCCGTGACAGGGATTTCGGAGAACGAAGCCGCTGGACCCATGCTTTTAACCATTTCGAGAAAGCGGAGTTATCACTTTTGGATGTACATGATGAAGAAAGTTATCTTTGTGCAAATCAAGTTCCACTTTACCGTATTCCCGCAAACACTCAAACATTGAGCATTCCCCTTCAGGAAAGGCAGTTGTATAGAGGAGCGTCTCCACTTTATGGCTATGAGCCTTGTGGGAGTGCAGGCAATTTAATAGAGTTTGTCTCTTATGAAGAAGGCGCTTTTCGAGTAGAAATGCATTTGAACTTAAATCTGTAATGCTTATGGATTTCATTCAGCCTGTGTCGATCGTGCACAGGCTGTTTCTCGATTTCTTTATACTTTGATGCTCTCGGCCAGTACTTGTATCAACCGCTTGCCTACTTCTTCTTCGCAGCCGAACTCATTCCAGTCCAGAGTGATCATGGGCGTGTTCATTGATTCACAGATCTGGGGAAGAATGGCTTCATGATAGTGATGAATATCTCGAATGTATTCGAAGGGCGTACCGTTTTCAGCTTCTCTGCCCCGGCTCAGTAATCTGTTGTGGGCAACCTCGGGAGTGGTACGCAGGTAAATGACTGCATTGATCACCGGGTATTCTCTCAATTTGCGCTGTATTTCACAGTAATGCAGCATGAAGTCGGTGTCAGGCTGCTCCATGGACAGGAAATTGGCCTGAGTGAAAATCAGATCTGAATAAAGGGATCTTTCGATAAGGTAGTTTCTGTTTTTGGGCAGGTTCTTAACGATTCCGGCCCTGCGCTCGGTAATGTAGCGTTGAAAATTGATGCGCTTTGAAGAGTCGGATGGGTTCTGGGTAAACTCGGTCAGCAGACGGGTAAATTCAGGGTCTTCTACTGGCTCCTGGATAGGGTCCCAGTCCAGAGCTTCAGCCAGTTTTGGTAGTAGTGTTGTTTTACCAGCGGCAATATTGGCTTCGACAGCGACAAAGTGATGGGTCTGCTTCATTAAGGAACCTGGGATGTTAACGGCAAATCTTTCTGGGTGTATCAGGGCTGAGCACTCACTGACTGTAGGTAGACACTGAGATGGCTGCATCACTGAGATTTCTGCCCCATGGGCTGAAATAGCAGAGGCGCAAGATATTCCAATGGCTGTTGTTCAGCAATAAGTAATGAAACCAACAATAAACGTCGAGTTGGCGATGGCGGTGCAGTGTTACGCTTACAAAACAATACTGGGTTGACCGGGTTCAAAGCACTTTGTTTCTTTTGGTACTTCAGGTCGAGCTGCCTTCTCTCGGTCATCCTCCTGATCGCTTCGAACGACCTTCTTCTCAGATTCAACTCAACAGTAATGCGATTATTCGCACAATATGTGATCCAGAGACCCCGTCTGCTTCGTAGAAAACATAAAGCATCCGGTTGAGGCGCTCATGAAAATATTAATTGCAGGTGGCAGTGGTGGAATAGGGCATGCCCTGGTTGAAGTGATTCAGCAAGAGATTCCGGAGGCTGAGATACACGCCACTTTTTTCCAAAGTTCTCCAAAAGATAAAGGTCAGATTAATTCTGTTGTCTGGCACAGAGCTGATCTCACCGATGTGGAGTCCGTGAGTCAGCTTTCATTAGAAGTCGGCCCGGTGGATTGGGTTATTAATGCAATAGGCATGTTGCATACACAGGATCATCGGCCAGAAAAGTCAGTCACCCAAATTGAGCCAGAATTTTTTTTCAAGACAGTGGAAGTTAATGTTCTGCCGTCGCTTCTGTTGGCTCGTTGTTTTCAAAATAACTTCAAAGGCAGTCAATCAGCTCGATTTATCGCTCTGTCAGCCAGAGTGGGTAGCATTGAAGATAATCGACTGGGTGGTTGGTACAGTTACAGAGCTTCAAAAGCAGCCCTTAATATGGTGTTGAAAACACTCAGCAATGAGTGGCGAAGAATACAGCCCGATGGCTGTGTGGTCGCTATTCATCCCGGCACTGTCGATACACGACTTTCCGAACCGTTTCAGAAAAATGTCCCTCCTGAAAAGCTGTTCAGTGCCAGTCATTCTGCTTATCAGATGCTACAAGTCATTCTTCGTTTAAATTCTGATCAGAGTGGCCAGTTTCTGGCTTACGATGGCTCATTCATCCCCTGGTAATCAAAAAAACAATCGTTTTGATCTTCATTGGGTATTTCTATAAGTACTATTAGTATGACTTTTTATGCTTTTAATATGCTATTTTATGCGCTTTCCAGGCAGTAAGTAGTCCCCGATATGAGCCATACAACAGCGGAGGTTTATCAAGCTGTTAAGACCAGACAATGGCGTATGCCGGATACTCTGGTTTTGATCTTTTTTATTGGCGTTCTGGCCGTTCTCTTAACATACCTGATTCCTGCGGGTTCTTTTGATTCCCAGACTATCTCCTATCTGGTTGATGGTGTGGAAAAATCCCGTGAGACAATTGATCCATCATCCTTTGCCTATGCCACCGACAAAGCGGGCGAACTGGTATACAACACCGTTGGTTTGTTTGAAAGCGGTGGTGGTATTGGCCTCATGAACTTTGTCTTTGAAGGTCTGGTTTCTGGTGATAAATGGGGCTCCGCCGTTGGCGTCATCATGTTCATGCTGGTCATTGGCGGTGCCTTTGGTGTCGTAATGAGAACCGGCACTATTGATAACGGTATTCTGCGACTGATTGATAAGACCCAGGGCAGTGAAGCGCTCTTTATCCCTGTACTGTTCCTGCTGTTTTCTTTGGGTGGTGCTGTTTTCGGGATGGGCGAAGAGGCAGTTGCTTTCGCGATTATTATTGCCCCCCTGATGGTGCGTCTGGGTTATGACGGTATTACCACCGTGATGGTGACTTATGTCGCAACACAGATTGGTTTTGCGACTTCCTGGATGAATCCTTTTTCTGTTGCTGTAGCCCAGGGTATTGCCGGAGTGCCAGTGCTCTCGGGTGCCGGTCTTAGAATGGCTATCTGGGTGTTTTTCACTCTGATAGGTATTGCCTTTACCCTTTTTTACGCCAGTCGTATCAAGAAAAATCCTTCAGCTTCTTTCAGTCAGAAGGGGGATGCTCACTTCAAACAGCAGGCACTGGAAAGTAAAGAGTCCCGCTGGAGCCTGGGTGACACACTGGTGCTTATGACTGTTGCGGCTACAACAGTCTGGGTTGTGTGGGGTGTGGTGGCTCATGCCTGGTATCTTCCTGAAATCGCTTCCCAGTTTTTCACTATGGGGATTGTTGCCGGTATTCTGGGGGTGATTTTCCGCCTGAATGATATGACGGCCAATGATATTGCTGCGGCTTTCAAGGAAGGTGCGGGTATCATGTTGGCGCCAGCGTTGCTGGTAGGTGCTGCTAAAGGGGTTCTGCTGATTCTTGGTGGTGGTGATTCGGCTGAGCCCAGTGTATTGAACTCGATTCTCAACAGTGCCGGTGGTGCGATCAGTGGTCTGCCCGAGGTTGTGGCGGCATGGTTCATGTATCTCTTCCAGTCTGTGTTCAACTTCTTTGTCACTTCGGGCTCAGGTCAGGCAGCGCTGACCATGCCATTGATGGCGCCTCTGGCTGATATTGCCGGAGTTACCCGACAGGTGGCCGTGCTGGCTTTCCAGCTGGGCGATGGCTTTACCAACATCATCGTGCCGACTTCCGCTTCATTGATGGCTACGCTGGGTGTTTGCCGAATTGACTGGGGCGATTGGGCGAGGTTCTGCTGGCGCTTTATTACTCTGTTGTTTGTTCTTTCCAGTGTGATTGTTGTGGGAGCGCACCTGACAGGGTTCTCCTGATCTCAGCAACAGTGATTAATGGGCGGCCTTTGCCGCCCATTTTCGTTATATGATGGATAAAGATATTTTTCTGGAGAGCGCGTAAACCATGGAAGCATTAAATGGCCGCGAAGTGGTGGAGTCTTTGCAAGTCAGTTCGTTGACTCCAGGGTGTCATGAATTCTGGTTCAGACCCTCGACTAATGCGACAGGGCAGGGGTGGCTGTTGCCTGTTTTTGTGAAGAAGGGTCATCAACCAGGGCGAGCCATTGTGATCACGGCCGGTGTCCATGGAGATGAGCTCAATGGCGTGTTGACGGCCCAAAAGCTGATGGCAGAACTTCGTGACAGTGAGATTGAAGGTTCTGTCATGGTTGTTCCGGAAATCAACCAGTCTGGTATCAATGCCAGCACCCGACACTTTATCCCTTCTGACCCGGATGCCCCTCCCGTGGATCTGAACCGGGTTTTTCCCGGTAAAGAAAAGGGCAGTTCAGCTGAGCAGTACATCTACTCGATCTGGCATAAGCTGTTGATGCCCAACGCCGAAAAGGCGATAGACCTGCATACCCAGACCAAAGGCGCTGAATATCCACTCTATGTGTTTGCTGATTATCGGATTCCAGCCAGTGTTGAAATGGCTCGATGGATGGCGGCCGATGCGATTATGGATGATCCCGGCGATCCGGGTATTCTTGAAACCGTATGGAATCAGAATGGCATACCCAGTATTACCGTCGAAGTAGGAACAGGTAAGCTGATGCAGCTGGATCTGGTGGAGCGAGCAGTGCAAGGTGTACTGAATATCTTGAAGGCGGAAAACATTCTTTCGGGTGAGCCAGTGAAGCAGGATGAAGAGCCCTGTGAAGGTAAGGCACTGACCAGTATTCGAGCCCACTCCGGAGGGTATTTTATTCCTCAGGTAGCTATGGGGCAGCGGGTAAAGAAAGGAGAGCTGCTGGTGATTCAGCATGACAGTTTTGGACAGGATTGCGCCCGGTATCTGGCCCCCTGCGAGGGCTATGTATTGAGCAAGAATCTTGATCCCCTGAGGGAACCCGGTGCATTGCTGGTAAGGCTGCTTCACGACTGAAAGTCAGTCAGATAATTCTGGTGATATCATGGCCTGCCTTTGGAAGGTTTCTCCAAAAGCAGGCTTGATTGAGGATGCTTAACGTCAGGTAAGCAGAGACAGAACCACCTCTGCAACAGCTTCAGAAGACGCTGGGTTTTGTCCAGTCACCAGCATGCCATCGGTTACACAGTAAGGAGACCAGTCGTCTCCCTGACTATATTCACCACCTTTGTTCCTGAGTTCATCTTCCAGCAAAAAGGGGACAACATCGGTTAATCCAACTGCCTTTTCTTCATTGTTACTAAAGCCAGTCACTTTTTTGCCACTGACCAGGGGCGTATTGTCGCTTTTTGTGACATTCAGGAAGACGGCAGGTGCATGACAGACGGCAGAGACAGGCTTTCCCTGTTGCACAAAGGCTTCAATCAAGGCAATGGAGTGTCTGTCGTGGGTCAGATCCCATAAAGGACCATGGCCGCCTGGGTAGAAGATGGCATCAAATTCATCGGCAGACACTTCTGACAGTTTGACAGTCTTTGACAGCTTTTCTTTCAGGTCGCTGTCGGAATCAAACCTTTGTGTGGCCGCCGTCTGAAAGTCGGGTAAGGCGCTTTTGGGATCAATGGGTGGCTGGCCACCTTTGGGTGAAGCCAGGGTCACCTGGGCATTATGATCCGCAAACACATAATAGGGCGCAGCAAACTCCTCTATCCAAAAACCGGTTTTCTCATCTGTCTCTCCCAGCTTGTCATGGGAAGTCAGGACAAATAATACCTTCATAAGATCATCTCCGTATGGTTAGGCAGCGTGCCTGAGAATTTGGGTCGCAACTTCAGGGGTAATGTTCTGTTTTTCACCCAGTTCAGTCATTTTATGACGTTTTAGCTGATCAACAAGTTCAGCAATGGCGCTTTCTTTAATGCCATAGTCTGACAGGCGGGTTTTAATGCCCATTTGTTCGAAGAATTCACGGGTCTTACTGATAGCCGAATCCATTTTCTCCTGATCGCTACCTTCTTTGATGGCCCAGACCCTGTCGGCATACTGAAGCAGCTTGGAGGCTTTTTCTTCTCTCATGACATGCATGACTGAAGGAAGCACGATAGCCAGTGTCTGGGCATGGTCCAGTCCAAACAAAGCCGTGATTTCATGACCGATCATATGGGTCGACCAGTCATGGGGCACACCCAGTCCAATCAGACCATTCAGTGCCTGATTGGCAGCCCACATGATCGTGGCACGGGTTTCATAGTCATCCGGTTGTTTGAGAACGGCTGGCCCCTGTTCAATCAGGGTTAACAGCAACCCTTCGGCATAGCGATCCTGGATTGGAGCATTCTCTCGGGTGGTGAGGTACTGTTCCATGACGTGCACAAAGGCATCTACCACTCCGTTAGCACTTTGCCCTTGAGGCAGACTGTAAGTGGTTTCAGGGTCTAGGAGCCTGTCGGACTTAAGACTATTTCGGCCTAAATTCCAGAAAGAACGGCCCAATTATTCGATGAATTCGATTAAATAGGTCAACTATTCTCACGAATCCATCGAATAATTCGACTCGTT
>NZ_JBPCXO010000181.1:0-19800 GCF_051008435.1 Endozoicomonas sp.
GAAACCAGCCTGCCCCTGGATGCTGAGCTGATCGGTCTGGATCCGGTACGTCTGCCACCCAATGGCCAGGTGCCGATTTACCGCCCGGGCGATATTGTGGTGATCAGTCACACTCAAAGTACGGATGTCGCAACGCCCACCGCTGGACAGGTCATCACCCTGAACCGGGATCACCAGGCCGAGATCACTGTGGAGGACAACCAGGGCCAGGCTCTGGATCCATCACAGTACTCCACAGACCGTGAAGCGGGTACGGTCACCTTTGCCGATCCACTGTTGCTCCAGGACGCGGACAGTAACAGTCTGACTGCCCCCCTGAGCATCAAGGACCGGGTCGAGCATATGAGTGTGGCCAGCGATGTACAGATCAATGGCGAGATCACCATCATTGCACCGGTGCCCTGGGATTTACCGGCCAGCACCACGCTCATCAGCAGTGCCGTGGTTTATGGTGATCTGCAGTCCAGGGTCCATCATTTCTTCAGTCAGAAAGTTTGGGACGGAGGCAATCCCAACTGGACAGATGAGCGCATCGGCGATAACACCACCGCCCAGTACAACACCATCAACTATCCACTGGAAGTGGCCAACAAGGGAGCCATCTTCGGCCAGTGGGCGATTATTTTTACCTCCGGTACTGCCTTCCAGATCGTGGAAGAGAAGCTCGGCATTATTGATACAGCGACTACCGCTGCCGATGCTGCGCCTATCAATCCGGAAACCGGTACGCCTTACTTCACTATCAAGGCTGAAGGTTGGGGGACTGGCTGGGCGATAGGCAATGCAATCCGGTTCAACACCGATGGCTGCCTGGCTCCGGTGTGGATTTGCAGAACGGTGCTAGCCGGACAGGGCACTGAAACCAGTGACCAGTTCACACTGCAGATTCGGGGGGATGCGGACTGATGGCAGGCATATGGTTTTCTAAAGAGAATATCCTTGGACGGCTGGAGAGTCCGGAAGTTAATGCCAATAATAATGACGGCCTTTACTCAACCAAAGACTTTTACTTTTATGCCCTGCTTCAAGTGGACTCCAGTCAGTCTGATCAGAAAGTCCCCCTATTGCGCACTGTTTCTAGTGGTTCTTCTCAGGGCTCAACCTATATTCTGGATATTTACATTGAGAATGGAGTCATCAAAGTATTCGGAACCCAGTACGGGGGACTGGGAGTTCGAACCTATAGTGTGAACGCTATCCCTTTTGACGAACTGTTCGAACTGGTGGTAACGATCAATCCCAGTAGAAATTCATTCCTTGAACGCACGGTGATCAAGATTAACGGAGTGACACAGTCGGTTGATACTGGCACCCTCTATCATCATAGAAATATGTATATCTACGCCACCTACTTCAGGACTATTTTGGGAGGAGATGGGACATCGTTAGGTAACGCCAAAGGGCTGCTGGTTCTTAAAGCCACGCTGATGAATCAATACAACACAACAGCCATTCCCCCTACTACCTCGGGCAGTCCCTATGTAACCGTATGGCACTGGGACTTTGAAGACAGTAACAATCCGCTGAAAATAACCACCAGTCGTCAAAACGTCAGCAGTGAACTGACCTGGACTAATACAGACGACACGACTGTCATTTGGAGCGACACCAATAGTCCGCCTTCTTCAGGCAGTGGTGGTGGCATCATCATCCCTGGAAACGGTAATACCACCCGAATCCAGGGCGCGGTCATGGAGGATGATCAGCCTGTGGCTCGCTGGGTCTTTGCAATCACCCAGGCGCAGCTGGAAATCGAGGGTAGCCAGGAAACCCGGCATGCTGTTCTGAACAGTGTGCTCAGCGACAGCTCGAGTGGTAGTTATTCCCTGGACACCAGCCCCTATGAAGGTGCCGTGATTGTGGTGGCCATGGACGACTATGGTGAGGTCTGGCAGGCCGATACAGTGTATGAAGTGGGGGATGTGATCCGACCTGCAAATTTCCAGGGCTATGTCTATCTCTGCACTGTGGCCGGTACGGGTGACAGCACCGAACCCACCTGGTGGTTTGATGACAGTCTTCAAACCATCGGTACAGCACAGTTCAGGGCCAAACCTTACACCCGGCCCCTGGCTCATGGACCTGTGACGCCTGAGATTGTACCGGAGAGTTAAGTGGCTTATTTCCCTTCAGACTCTCAAGACTTCAATTTTACCCGGGAGGCTTATCAACCTGCCTCCAGCTTCCAGTTTTATCCACAGCCTACTTATGCCTTTATTCCTCCGCCGACTGTCGTGCGAGCCTGCCAGAGTCAGTGGCAGACAGGAACCGCCTACCAGGTATCTGCCCGGGGGCCGTTTCAGCATTCAATGACTGTTCAGGCCAGTGTTCAGCAAAGTAGTCATCAGGCCAACATCCTGGAAGTCCCGGCCCTTGGGCTGTTTTGGGGGAGGGTGCCTGAATTGGAGGAATCCGCCAGGATCAGTCATGTAAGCGCCAGTGGTTGCCAGAGTCAGCAGCAGGCTCCCTGGCAGCAGCCACCCGCGAAAGAAATCAATATCAATGAGTCCAGGGATCAGAGTATTCAGAAAAAAGAACAGCGAAGTTCTGAGCAGTGGCAGCAAGGTACGCAAAAGGATCGGGAGAATACGGAACGTTTTGATCGCAGTGATGAATACGGCCTTCCACATCAGGTCATTCTCAGCGGCTACCTGATCCCTGCCCCCTCACTGTTGAACTTCAGTTTTCTGGCCCGACGGTACTCACCCGTGATCACCCCAGCTGTGTATTTTAACCTGGGCAAGAGTACGCCCAATCGAGCCATTCAACCGAGAGACTCACTGCAGCAATCAGCCTTCAGTAGCAACCAACATCAGGATGAACCCGTCATCATCCCCTGGGGACCAGGAAGAAAAACCAGGGATGACAAGGTCACCAGTGACTATGGTGGTGAAATCGATGTCATCGAAAAGCCCCAACCCGACCAGCCAGAGATCAGGGAGAGCTATCTGCTTATGAATACAATCAGTGTGGTGACTTTGCCCGACAGAACACCGATAGAGCTGAGCAATATGGACATCAGCCTCGACATCGACAGCTTCAGCTGGAGTCTCAGTGGGGAACTTTGGGGGGCCAGTAGCCTGGCATTAGTGGAGCCCGATCAGGACGGCCCCAAGCAGATAGAAGTTGACATCAATGGCTGGAAGTGGGTCTTCATTATTGAACGATATACCGGCTCCCGAGTGTTCGGAAAGGAGCAGTACACAATATACGGAACCAGCCGTACACAACTCCTTGCAGCCCCCTATGCACCGCAACGCAGCAAGTCTAACAGCAGCAGCGTCAATGCAAAACAGGCGATCACTGAAGAACTGGCCAACACTGGTTTCACGGCACTCTATCCGGAGCTGGATGACTACAGCACACCCGACTGGATTATCCCCGGGGGCAGCTTTAGCTACCAGAGTGAAACGGCGATGACCGTCATCGCACGACTGGCCAGCACAGCCGGTGCTGTTGTTATCCCTTCCCGGGATGCTGATCAGCTGAACATTAAACCCCGTTATCCGGCCAGTCCCTGGAACTGGGGGAGTGCCACCATGGACAAGATCATACCGGCCAGCATGGTCATTCACCTCAGCGCCAATTGGCGACCAGAACCGCAATACAATGCCGTCTATGTGTCAGGCATACATACCGGTGTTGCGGTCAACGTCAAACGTCAGGGCACTGCAGGTGATTATCCTGCTCCGGATATTCTGGAAGACTGGCTAACTGAGACTCAGGTGAATACCGAACGAGGTAGGAATGAACTGGCGAAAGGGGGCCATCAAAGTATCACTACATTAGAGATGCCACTGACGGATACGAATACTGCCCCCGGGTTGATAGAATCAGGTCATTTAGTCGAGGTTCAGGAGGATACGGGTAGTTGGAGGGCGTTGTGTCTTTCAACAAGCGTAAAGGCTGCTTCCGGGCGAGTGGTACAAACCATCGAACTGGAAAGGCACTACTAACGGAGCTGATGTTGACTCAGTGGTTGCCGTCGTTAATGATTGGTTTATACTCGTTGTTGAAAGCTCGAAGCCATGTAAAATGGGCACCACGTTACAAGTGTGTTTGATTCTTTATGTATAGATTTGATGTTCCGAGTGTAGTAGCTCGCCATATTCTTCCATAAGCAATAACAAAACTTCTAGCTCTACCGCCTTATCTTGTTGAAAAGCACGACAAGGCAATTTTATGTTACAAGATTCAGGATATGATTATGTCTACTACTACCGGTACTGTTAAGTGGTTCAACGAAGAGAAAGGTTTTGGTTTCATCGCTCAGGAAAATGGTCCTGACGTGTTTGCCCATTTCCGTCAGATCGTTGGCGACGGCTTCAAGACGCTGACTGAAGGCCAGCAGGTTGAATTTCGAGTGACCCAGGGCCAGAAAGGTCCTCAGGCAGAAGATATTCGTCCTCTGTAAGGACTGGGCTGCACCTGATGTAGCTTGCTAGCTTCATATTATATGAAGCTAAAAAGGCAATACCTTCGGGTGTTGCCTTTTTTTGTGGTTAAGGGAAATAAAACAAGGAAGGACTTATGGCCACTACTAACATCTGGCAGCAGTTTAAATCACTGATCCCTGAAGGGAGTAAAGTCATAGTCACCATTACTGCGAACCATAGCAATGGTACCAGCAGTGCGGCCTTAAGAGACGGAACTGTCGTAACAGTCAAGGGGGAACCCTCGAATCCTGGTCAAAAAGTCATTATCAGAAACGGAGAGGTTGTGGGCATTGCCGGGGATCTGCCTTTTTACGAAGCATCTGTTTAACAGCACTTGATAAAGGCCGGTCTGGAGTTAAGCTGTTTATATCAAGCCCTTATATAGCAAGGAGTACAGGCATGATAGATTTTGGCAGGGTAGCGAAACAGCTGACAGAGCAGGGATACAGAGCTGAAAATGTCAAGGAAATGGAAACCCCGAAAGGCGTTGCTGCCAGCTGGGATGTTTATTTCAATAATATCATCATAGCGCGCTGTCACGACGCCGGTGATGGTGGTTGTCTTTCAGTGTTTTGGCAAGACCCTTCTCACAAGACAGTGTTTCGAGGGGCTGGAGAGGTGATTGATCGAATCGAGCCTGTTGATACTGCACTATTGTCTTTGAGTCTTCTGCCTGGCCTTGTTGAGCATATCTGACTAAGTTTATTCCTCGAACTAAAACATCAGGCAGGTATATCCGCTTTTCATGTTCCGTTTTGTCAGTGGTTCAAAACTTCTCTCCAGAGTGCTTCAGTTGTGCCTCCTGTCCTGCATGTTGGTCAGTCACGCGCGGGAAATACCTCTTGAGTCTCTGGGTCATTTATGTGACTCTGAACAGCATAAAATACCCAGCGAGACTGCCACTTACATGAACTTAAGCAACAAAGAATTGTTGAATAAAACTGTTGATATATGGGGAAAGAAAAACGTAGCCGAAAAGCTGAGTAAACACCATTCTGAAATCACCAAATGGCTGAAGCTGGAAAATGGTCCCAGTCTGGATGACGGAGAGCGTCATACACTGGTAGGTCTGCTACCCCCTGCACCTGAAAGGAAGGAAGAGTCTTCCTTTAAATTTATAGATCTGTTTGCAGGTATCGGAGGAATACGCAGAGGCTTTGAAGAGATTGGTGGAGAATGTGTCTTTACCAGTGAGTGGAACAAGTACGCCGTTCAGACCTATAAGGCGAACTATTTCAGTGATTCTGATAAACACACGTTCAATTCTGATATTCGTGAAGTCACCCTGAGTGGAACTCACCCGGAACTGGATGACTCTGTTGCTGCCTATGTCGACAGTCATGTACCCGATCACGATGTACTGTTGGCTGGCTTTCCTTGTCAGCCTTTTTCCCTTGCAGGCGTGTCCAAGAAAAATGCGCTGGGCCGTGCTCACGGTTTTGAGTGCAAAACTCAGGGAACTTTGTTTTTTGATGTGGCCCGAATTATCGAAGTCAAACAGCCTGCTGCCTTTGTCCTGGAAAACGTCAAGAACCTTAAGAGTCATGACAAGGGAAGAACCTTTCAGGTCATTGCGGAAACGCTGGATGAGCTGGGTTACTGGGTCGCTGATATAGAGGATATGAGTTCCAGAGATCCAAAGATTATCGATGGCAAACACTTTATCCCTCAGCATCGTGAGCGAATTGTGCTGGTGGGCTTCAGAAAAGATCTGAATGTCCACAAGGGCTTTACCCTGAAGGATATTGAAAAGGAACTTCCTGAAAGCCGGATAGCCTTTTCGGAATTGCTGGACAAGGAAGTCGATGACAAATACATACTGACGCCACGCCTTTGGGAATACCTCTATGAATATGCCAAAAAGCATCAGGCCAGGGGTAATGGTTTTGGATATGGCTTGGTGGACCCTACACAGCCTGATGCGGTTGCCAGGACCCTGTCAGCACGTTATCACAAGGATGGCTCCGAGATTCTGATCGACAGGGGGTGGGACAAGGCCCTAGGTGAAAAAGAATTCTGGAACAGCAAGAACCAGGACCAAAGGCCACGTCGACTGACGCCGAGGGAATGTGCCCGGTTAATGGGTTTTGAAAAGCCCGGTGGACAAGACTTCCGGATACCTGTGTCGGATACCCAGGCTTATCGACAATTTGGTAACTCGGTTGTGGTTCCTGTTTTCTCGGCGGTTGCCCGGCTGATGAAAGATCGCATTATTGAAGCGAAGAGAAAAGCCGAGATGAAGCCCAGAAAGACGCTTCATGTAAACGAGCCTGTCATCCAGCAAGAATTACTGCAAGCTGAAGGCGTCTGAATGGCTTTCCCCTGTTATGGATATTGTCTCCCAAGATACCCGCAGTCGAATGATGTCGGGTATCCGAAGCAAGGACACCAAACCTGAAATTCTGATCCGAAAAGCCCTTCATGCCCGGGGCTTCCGTTTTCGCTTGCATGCCCGGGATCTGCCGGGCAAACCTGATCTGGTATTTCCCAAATACCGAGCAGTTATCCAAATTAATGGTTGCTTCTGGCATGGCCACAATTGTCACCTGTTCAAGTGGCCTTCCAGCCGTCCTGAGTTCTGGAGAGAAAAAATCGGGTGTAACAGGGAAAGAGATGTCCGGAATGTACAAGCGCTTCAGGATCAGGGGTGGCGTGTCATGATCCTGTGGGAGTGTGCTCTTAAGGGAAAAACTCGTCTCCCCTTTGATCAGTTGACAGAGCTGGTTGAGAACTGGCTGCTGGTGGGCAACCAGTACGTGGAACTGACCGGTGTTTGAACTCACTCTTCATAGAGCGCTTTTATTTCCATAATGAAATCTTCAAGGCTCAACAATTGTTCCCTGATGGATTTTGGATACTTCTCTTTCAATTTTTGAGGCACCACCAGTACAACGCCTTCTGATTGCATTTCCCTGAACTGGTTTTCAGAAACACCTTCTTGTAGGGTGATCAGATGACACTGATCGATACGGTGCGCCTCGTTGAGAATCTGCCGCCAACGGTCCTTGCAAGTGGTTTTTACAGCTAGCATTCTCAACTTGTCAGAGGGATAGTCCGGATTGTGGTAATCCTCTTCTGACGGGAATAAAAAGTCGGGTTTCTTGTTTCCCTCTGTCACGGCTTGAGTTGCAAAGGAGTCAAGCCCTTCCTCCCTGAAAATTTGCTCCAGATGTAACTCCAGAGAGCGTCCTCCGCGTGACTTTCTTCGATTGCTCACCGAATTAGCAAGTTTGATGAAATCATCAACTGTTGAAAAACCCTCGCCAATTTTAGGTAACAGGTGACTGTCCTCAATCATTCTGAAAAGCTTGAACTCCAGCTCCCGTCGTTTTAGCAAGCGTTTATCAGGTTGGTCCTTGATAAGTTCCCTGTTCAGCTGGAATGTGAAGTTGACGATCTCAGAACCACTGGGAAAGTTGTCTTTCCAGGCTTCAGGGATCTCAAGCTTTTTGATAATGGTTGTTTCCGGGAGTGCTGGTATACCCCCGGATGCTTCCAGACCTGAGAGGTACAGGCTTTCTCCCGGATATACATGGCCAACAATATCTTCCAGAAAATCTTCTTCTTCGGCATTTCTGCAAACCCAGACCCGAACAAGGTTGCATGGCACATTATTTTCAGGAGCTTTGAAAGCAAAGAGAGTGAGAGCACCAGTATTAGCTACATCCTGTAAGGGACTCCCGGGATCTGCGGATTTCCAGCGTGTGATACGGCATTCATCCCTGCCGTTGCTTTTTTGTTCAGAGTGCTTTGTGTTGTAGTAAATGCTTCTGACTTCATGTTGTGGCCTGTTATGAGATTCAATACAAGCTTCCAGGAAGGCATCAGGGTTTTTGGTGATTTTGTCATCAAGAGCTGGAAACAGCTGGAATGCAGCCTGATTTGGCAGATAAACACCAACCTGATGACCTCCCGTCTGGCCGGTATCGTTGCAGGAAAGTCGTTTAATAAACCAGTGCCACTGACTATTGCCTATAGATTGAAGCCAGTGTTGTAGATCTACCGTGGAGAACTTGGACATTTTTAACCATAGGGATAAATTTTACTGATATACCCAAAGGATTTGAAGATGTGAGTAGGCGGCAACCGAATGAATCCCCGTGAGCCTACACAGAGTATGTGATCGGGGTGAGCGAGAGTAGCCAACGACTTCACATCTTCAAATCCTTTGGGTATATGATCATACCAGTCTTAAATTTTTACGTAGACAGTTTTTCCTTTTGGATTGCTTCACTCTGACCCGCATATTGCATCACCATGGCTGAACCGATGATTTTTAGTCCATCAGTTTCTGTCAGGCGGTCACTGGGGTGGCTTTCAGCCTTCAAAGGTCGTTTTCCATAACTCAGACATAACTTCCCTTTATCCCATTGTTTACTCCGTGTCGGGAGTAGCATATCCCTCGTTATCTTGGAGCCAGCTTCTTCGCTAGCTCCAAAAATAGCTTTTGAACGGGAAAGCTACTGTCCATGAGGATTCTGATCCGACGAGTGTTGCGGATAATCACAATACCTATTTTCAACAGCTGGTTACACAGTGACGGCATCCGGGCACGGGCAAATTTTGTGTGCTTGAGGTAACCCCTTCTTTTGTACTACAGCAGTACATAGTCCATGCCAGACAGGAGTAACACCATTTATGGCAACTAGAGTGGTCAGAGAATAGCCACTGCTGCTCTACTTTATCCGGTTTTCCATGTCACCGTGCATACAGTAACATCTGTCGTATAGCCATTGAGTGGAACCCTTCAGGTTGGTGACAACGCTGTTTCGCTCCGGTTTCCTTGAGCCTCATGGCAGCCCGATGCCGAACATCGAGCGAGAACGCATTTTATCCGACTCTTTGTGTCAATACCCTCTATGTAACTGACGTTGCTCCGCTCACCCCAGCTTAAAATCTTCGGTTAAGGTCTCTCGGATCATTGATGATCTTGGTAAGAGCTTTAGATAACTGGAGTTTCCTATCAAGCTGTCAGAGCACAAATCCCCCGGCATAGGAGATGATGTCGCCTCCAGTAAAATAGGCCTGAACTCGTCGTGGTTTGCAATGTAGAAAGTGGGTGTTGGAGGTGCAATCTGTTACGGGGGATTTGGTCGTTATAGTCAATGTAATTAGCTGAATTATAACGAAAAACCATCTTTCTCTTCTTCTTTTTCATGCAGTATTCTGCAGGTTAACCGCTACAGGTATTTCATGATGTAAGTACTTGAATGCTAATTTCTTGCAAATTGTCGTGATACCATGGATCACTGATAAAGTGGCTTTAACATTTAAGGGTTAAGTCAATCCCATGACAAAATTCAAAGAGAAAAGTATGGTCAACGAACCAGATCCATCGCGACTCATACATGGTTTGCGGGATACTGGTTATGACTTTTACACTGCAGCTGCGGATATCATTGATAATTCGATAGCGGCCATGGCTGAGAATATCAATATCAGCATTGATCTCACAAGTGATGGGCGCAAGTTCGTATATTTTGGCGATAATGGTCATGGTATGGACGCAGAAGGCCTTCATAACGCCATGAAATATGGTGCAAAAATTAGAGAAGATCTAGCATCTCTTGGTAAGTTTGGTCTTGGTCTGAAAACGGCCTCAAGCTCTGTCTGCCTCAACTACTCTTTAATTTCACGTACCAACAACACAGCTCCTCTTCTAAAGCTCACATGGGATCTTGAACACGTTGCAAGTGTGAATGCGTGGGAAATGCTTGAGGAACCAGTATCAGAAGATGAACAGGATATTTTTGAGGAGCTTTGTGGTGAAAAAGGGACTCTAGTTATCTGGTCACGATGCGATCGGCTTTTAAGTAAAGTATATGAAGAGCCAGGAGGCACGAGAGAACAAAATGCAATAAAGACAAGAAGGTCAAAATTAATCGAGCACTGCGCACTGATTTTCCACAAGTTCCTGAATCCTGAAGATACAGAGCATCGCACAGTGGATATCTCTGTAAACGGCATAAAAGTCGAACACTGGAATCCTTTCTATCCAGAGAAGTCTGAACAAGTCCTCCCGAAAAAGTTAACAGTTCTTCCTATACAACGAGAAGATGGAACTGTTCACAATGCCACTGTGAAGGCTTGGATTCTTCCACACTCAAAAGACATGACAAAGGAGGAAAATAAAAAGCACGCTAAAATCTCTAACCGTGGGCAGGGTTTTTATATTCATAGAGAAGGCAGAGTCATTCATCACGGAGGCTACCTTGGCATATGGCGTTCAGATGACCCACACTGGTCTTTGCTGAGAATTGAGTTTGACTTTGACCATGAGCTGGATGAGGCATTCCGGGTCGACGTTAAAAAAAGCAGAATTTTGTTAGACCCAGCACTAGAGGAGGCGCTTGAGGTATTATTAGGCCCAGCACATAAAGAGGCTGACCGAAGGTATCGTCGTAAGCAGGCAATAAAGGTGTCTGACGGCATATCACATGGAGACTCTAACAAGACTATCTCTGAGACTAAAAACACTTTGCAGGCAATAGTTGAGTCTGTAGATGAAAATGCCCAGGCAGCTGTTGTGTCCAATAATAAAGGACAAAGCATTAAAATACTGACACCTGTTGAAAGCAATGTTAACCCTGAAAGCCTCTTTGTAACTCCTGTAGAAGGAATACCTAGCGGAGCCCTCTGGGAACCATGCCTTACAAGTAAAACTGATGAAAACTATTCGACAGGCGTACATATAAATAAACAGCATGACTTCTATACGAAAGTATATAGCCAAACAAAAACAGGAGTATCTGTCGAAGGCTTGGACCTTTTACTGTGGGCATTAGCTGCAGCTGAGCACAAAAACAAAGATCCGGAGCTTGAGAACATGTGGGAGGACATAAGGGATGAAGTTTCGTCAAACCTGAAAAAGTTGCTTAGGTCAATCGACTTGCCTACTTCACGGTCATAGAGATTTTGAATCATGGATGCCTTTGAAGTTCGTTCGATAGTTGATCAGATCAGTAAAAATATCGGCGCGGAAATGCGGGGAGTTGAAAATACATCAGAAGCTCGTCAAGGGTTATCTTTCTGGTTTGAGAACTACAACAGAAACGATGGTCCAGTTTTCTCGATTCGTCCATCCGGACTTAAGAGGCATATCGTGTCTCTTAAGTTTGGGGCATATGCCTCTCCCTGTATTAAACATATACAAAGCAGAGCCACTCCGGATGATTATGCCCTTGCGTACGCTTTTATGGATCAACTGGATAGTTCGTTTAAATTGAAAGTCAATGGATCTCGACATGATCACAGTTGGCAGATAATCCAGAGTTTCAGCATCGAAGTGACCAGAGTTGTTTCCGATCAGCATGCTTCAGTTGAAATTCTGGAGACAATTAATTTAATAATGATTCCCCTGATTGCCTCCATATCTGAACTAATTGGCTACGTGGATAATGAAGTAAAGACTGAAGGCGATCTTTCGGAAGTCGAGGGGGGAATTGTTCTTTCTCTCTCAGAAAGAAGAGAACGTAACCCGAGAAATCGTCTGTTGTGTCTTTCAATACATGGAGAACGATGCGGTGTGTGTGGTTTCATACCCCAAGATGTATATGGATCAGAACTTACGTCTATTCTTGAAGTACACCATATAGAACCCCTATCGGACATAAAGCAACCCAGAATTTATGACCCTAAGAAAGATCTCATACCTCTTTGCCCGAATTGTCACAGAGCTATTCATAAGCAAAAACCAGCTCTGACCCCCGATCAGCTAAAGGAAATCATGAAATCATGAATAATTCTTTATCTCAGTTGGGGCACGACTATCGCCATTTCAATAAAGCAGAGTTGCCTTACCCGTTCTCAGTAAGGCTTATGGACTCTGTCCTGTACATAGAGAGAAAAGAGGGCAAATATACAGCCACCCTTGGAACAAATATTCGTAAATCAGGTCAGCTACAGTTTGTCCCATGCCTGAGCAATAAACATAACTGGATATGTGATTCTGCCAGAATAAAACCTTTGCCTCATGATGCTCCGGAACTTGTTTGTAAGGCACTTTCTGGAAATGATTCAGAGAACCTTCGCTATCCTGATGTCCTGGCTCTGATGAGAAATGGAGCTGACGGCATTGAAATATGTATCGCGCCGAGTGTTTTTGAGAAGGCTAACACTCGATCTGCCTCGATGCATCTCCCCTTTATAACAGAAGAGTTAAAAGCTACGTTGTATCCTTACCAGGAGCATGGAGTAGCATGGCTGAACGATACTCTGAAGACTATAGGAGGGGCAATTCTTGCAGATGAAATGGGTTTGGGGAAAACACTCCAGATAATAGCTGTACTCCTAATGGACAAACCATGTCCTGATAAACCAGCTCTCATAATCTGTCCTACAACATTAATTGCGAACTGGTGTCGGGAAGTACATAAGTTTGCCCCTTCATTAACCCTGCAGGTGCATCGAGGCAATGATCGCACAGGCTATTATAAAGATTTGATGCGATCAGATTTGGTTATTACAACATACGATACCCTTGTCAATGATATAACCATATTTAGAGGCGTTGACTGGAGCTATCTAATTTGCGATGAAGCTCAAGCCGTAAAAAACCCGGACGCAAAACGCCGCATAGCCCTGAGTATGATATCAAGACAATATACCATACCTGTTACAGGAACCCCGGTAGAGAATTCTCTATTAGATTTATGGTCTTTAGCTGATCTTGCAGTTCCCGGTATATTAGGAGAAAAAGAAACGTTTCCAATCATTTATCCTGATACTGAAGAAGGCGCTGAGGAACTAAGTGTTTTTACTGATGCTGTGATTCTGAAACGTCAAGTAAAAGACGTCGCCGATGACTTACCTCAACGAACAGATATTGATATTCCTGTTGAACTTGATGATACGGGCATAGTTGAGTATGAAAGGATCAGAGCAGAAACGATTGCCGAGTATGGTATGGCAGGTCAACTGGTTGCAGTCGGACAGCTGGCAATCTACTGCGCTCATCCTTGGCTAAGAGTTAATAAACCATTAGCTCCTGGCTGGGAGGAAAATGTTGAACTCCAGCTAGATTCCAAATTCCCACTGATAACGCCGAAGATGGAGTTGTGCCTTCAGTTATTGAATGAGGCTACCAGCAATAATAAAAAGGTCTTGGTATTTGCAGCTTATAACCATTGTGGGGACTTAATTAGAAAGGCTTCTGAAGAAAGAAATATACGGGTTAGTTATTGGAATGCCATCAATGGTTCTACACCCCAGCAAGACAGACAGTCCATAGTTGATAAATTTACGACCACTGATGGGGCTGCAGTGCTTGTTCTCAATCCAAAAGCTGCTGGTGCTGGCCTCAATATTACTGCAGCAACCATTGTCATTCATTATACTCAAAACTGGAATCCCGCTTTAGAAATGCAAGCTTCAGCTAGGGCTCACAGACGGGGACAGAATAACCCTGTGACAATTTATCGACTTTTCTACCAAGGGACAATTGAAGAAACGATGATTGAAAGAAGTTTATGGAAAAGAGAGCTAGGTGATATAGCTATACCAATCAGCAGCCGAGATAAGCAAGATTTAGCCAACGCTCTGATAGAAAGCCCTGTTAAAGGTTGTGACAAATGAAAACTTCATATGAGAAGATTCTCACCAAAAATGATACTGGTGAAACTGGTGGCCATCAAGCAGGTGTCGTTGTACCGAAAAAAAACAAGAAGCTTTTGGATTTCTTTCCGCTTCTTGATGATGCACAGTTTAACCCAGACGCATGGATAGTTTGCATTGACCCAGATGGTGTTGAATGGGAGATGCGCTACATATACTACAATGGTAAAACTTTTTCGCCACCCAAGAGTACTCGAAATGAGTACAGAATTACACACATGACAAAGCTCTTTTCAAAATGGGGAGCCAAATCAGGTGATTCTGTTGTGTTTACATCGACCGATGAACCAAATATTTTTGAAATCCGTATCAAACCATGCAAAGAAATAATAGCGGAAAGTAAAACATTTGATGAGCACAAACCTGTTGTCCTTAAAGGATGGAGGCCTGTTTTTTAAATTATTGGTCATGTCTCAAAGGTGTTGAAAGTGTTATCGATTGATGAACTCTCCAATTACCTTGTCATGCACACTCTTCTGAGCGTGAGAAGTAGATCGTTTTCCGATTCAACCGCTTTAACCGGGTTCTAAAATTCAGATTTTCCCGCTCAATCCCTTGGGTATTGGCTTTTCCATCAATATTGAGTCGTCACCGGCAGAGGTCAGTTGAACCGTGCTATGCTTTGTCTGCATTGTATGAAAAGTGCTCAATCAACACTATCCTGCTCCGCTCGCACATTGGTTCTGCTGACTGTGAGAAGCGCAGTCGTATAAATTACTTAAAAATGAGGGGAAAGTATCTAGTGGGGAGTGCTTGTTACCAGTGTGTGGATTAAGTTCTAGAGGCGGTAATAGTGGTACTTTCCTGATGTACAGTAAAGGAATTTGCTGAACAATAAGACAAATTTAAGGGATATCAAGAACAAATCGAATAATCGACAGGAGCAGAAGTGGCATTTCTAGATCATATTGACCCTGGCAACTCGGGCGGCAGTGTACCCACGCCTGCATCACCGTTTGAGAAAAGGCCTCTCAAGCCTGTCGAGTATCTATGTCCTGTTTGCGAGCAATCATTTTCTTTGCTTGAGTTGATGCGAGACCATCGGGCCAAATCGCATCCTCTCAAGAGGCCTTACTTTCTTATTGATGGCAAGGCCTGTAGCCAAGAGATGGTGCTTTATAAGCCTTTATCCCCCGAATCTGTGATATTCGAAGACACTAAGTCGGCCAGGCTGGATGGCGTTGAGTATGAGTCAACGGATGCACTGAAAAAGCAGTTGCTTGCTCAGCAAGTTGGCCGCCGCAGGCTTGAACTTTTCTACCAAGCCTACTCGGTCACCGTCGACTTGGTTTTTAACATTATTCCAGAAACAGAGCTGCAGGCCGTAGAAGAATGCTTTTATTCCATTTTCGACTCAGACGAGCTTTCTGCTGACCACCTCAAGAGGTTCTATTGCAGCATCAAGGCCAATGGGCTTGATGGTAATGTCTATGCTGGTGGGCTGGGTTGTTACCTGACAGCTGTGTTGGTTAAAGATCGTAGTCCGGAAGTGGCCTTGAGCTACGAGCGATTCCTCGAAAAATTTGGGGAAGCAGAGGATAAGCTGGCAAATATTGACCGTGCTTTGGCTCAAGCAATCCTTTTGGCGATGCAATTTAATCGTAACGTATTTGGGGAGCCAGGATCACTCGTAAGAGCCCCTGCACTGCAGTCGGCAGTAAGTTGTTTGCAGAGTGGCCGGTTCAAGGATGTTCATCAATCTGCTGAAACTTGGTCCAGGTTTCCAACTGATGTTATCACTGAGTTGTTGGTTGCATTCTGTACCCAGGGGGAGTCCTATCGAAGGGAGGTTGTAGAAGAGCTTGAGCAGCAACTAAGACAGAACAGAGTCAGTGGATATGATAGTGCTAAGTTGGCATTTGTTTTGATGGTTTATTTTTATGAGGTTGAAGATTTCCATAAAGCAGAACAAGTGTTCAGAGCAGTAAAATTTGATCCGGTGCTGGGTACCAGGGCCGCAGAACTGATGGATAGCGACAAATGAGTGATACTCAAACCCCAGTTGAGAGTGAAGTATCTGATAATACGGCAAAGGATTCAGGAGCCAGTAAGTCAGAATTCAGCACTACAGCGGTAAAAAAAACTGCTGAATCAGTAAGGCTCTCTCCGAGCAAGGCTAAGAAAGAAGAATTAAAGCATGCATCCTTGAAAGATTTTATCCTTCCACTCTATGGCAAACAGAAGCTGAACAAGCTCTATAGGGAGTCCTTTACAGAGATAGTGACTTCGACGAAAGGTACATTTGTACCCTTGACAGTTGAGGACAGGGATATGTTGCTTGAACTTTCTCTGGATAAAGACCCGAACCATAAGATAACGCTTGAGCTTGCTCAATTTTTGCTCGAAAAGAGAGGGAATCCAACCCTGCGAGAATATTTGCTTTCTTATATAGAATATCTTGTCAGCCATACTGGCAATTTGAAAAAACTAGGTAAGACCTCGATTTTTCAGGTTTGGCTAGATGATAACGGCGTATCTCGGCAACTGGATTTCCTTTGTGGGCAAATTGATAGAATAAAGGATGGATTCGACGACCAAGACACACCTAAGGAACTTGGTGAAAAAAACAGAAATAATTTGAAGTGCATAGCTGCAATTTGGCTATACCTCAAAAAGAAAGTGACCTTTCAGAGTTTGACTGAGCAGCTTAGCGAGAGTGCTTTCAGCTTGAAGGGGGAGAGCTGTAGTGAGTCCAAGTCCGTTGGTTTCATCGCTGATATGGTTGGCTCTACCAACAAGCACTCGTTTGCTCACTTTTTCAACTACCAGAAAAGTTACCAGCAAGCATTACGGGCTGATGTTGAGCAAAGCAAAGCAGAGAAGCGTGACCTGAGTGTCAAAATTTATAGCCAGAAAAATGAAATTAGCCAGCTGAATAAAAAACTGGATCAGGCTCTAGCCGAAAGGGATGCGCTGAAGGAGACAATTACAAACTTACAGAATCAGCTGGACCAAACAAAAACCAAAGCTAGTCATCAGGGGATCCACCAGCGTGATGAACTGCAGCAGCTTCGTTCTAAGGTTTGTCGTACACTTGAGGATAATATTCTTGTCAATCTGAAAAGTGCAGAAACAGCCAACTCACGTAACCCTCCTAAGGCCCATGTAGTAGAGATCAAACTCAAAGACATAATAGAACAGATTGAGGATCAAATAGAATGGCTCAAAAGGTAGGCATTGATTTCGGTACAACCAATAGTCTTATCTCGGTGGTATTGAGCGGACAAGTAAAATACTTTGTTGACGGGAAGGGGCTTCCTCATCCATCTGTAGTGGCCTATACAGGGGCAGAACCACTCGTTGGCAAGCGTGCTAAGCTTCAGCTCGATGGGGTTGGTAGTGGCGTTATTGGTAATGTGATCAAATCACCAAAAACCTTTCTTGGAAAAGGGGGAGTCTTCGTTGAAGGGCGCGAATATCAGCCTGCAGATATTGTTAGAGATCTGATGCAGGGCTTAAAAGAGGAGGCATTAGCTGACTCTGATCATGCTGTAGTAGATAGCTGCGATTTTGACCATGCTGTCGTCTCTATTCCAGTTGCGATGGATGGCAGGGCAAGGAGAGAGTTACGCGATGCGATGATGCAAGCTGGAATTCATATTACCCAGTTTGTACATGAGCCTCTTGCAGCACTGTATGGCCATTTCCGATCGAGTGGCAATTTGGAGAACATGCTTGAGCGATATCACAATAAGCTTGCTCTGGTTTTTGATTGGGGAGGAGGTACTCTTGATCTGACACTGTGCTTGATTAGCAATGGTTGGGTTACTCAGATAATGAATGTCGGTAATAATCAGGTGGGGGGAGATCACATTGATGAAGCTCTTCTAAGTTATGTTCGTGAACAACACTTGATATCGAATGGTTTATCAGAACTACCACAGGTGATGCCAGGTGCCAATGCAAGGCTGCTTAACGCGTGCGAAGCAACAAAAATAAAGCTTTCAAAAAAATCCAGCGATTATGTCTATGTAGAGAACTACTTTGACTTAGAAGATGAAAATAAGAGGGATATTGAGATTGAGATCACTCGAGGAGATCTTGATCGAATCAGTGAAACTATTGTTCAGCAAGGATTGAACAATATTGATGAGCTCCTCGTTGGACTGAAAATTGATCAGCGCCGGATTGCCTTATGTCTTGCTACTGGTGGAATGATCAATATGCCTAAGATTAACCAAAGGCTGCTTGAGACTTTTAGCATTGATAGGCTTGAGATATCTGATCGCGGCGATAAGATAATTTCCGAAGGCTGCGCGTGGATGGCCGCTGATGGTTGTCACTTGACTCTGGCAAAACCTGTTGAAATTGTCGAAGCGCGTCAGTCTTACACTAAAGCTTTTAGGGAGGGAACTTTATTACCTGGTGAAGGCGAGGTTTGCCATGAAAAGCATACTTTACACATTGTCGACCCTAGAGATGGTAAAGCCAAGATTCAATTATGTCGTCCAGTACATGTTGGCAAATGTGGGGCAGCTGATCCCAGGTTAAATTACAGTATGTTAACGCTGAAAGTTGACTCGGAAGCTCCGGCATTTTTCGAACGGATCCCAGTGGATATGACGATTGATCAAGACTTGATCTTAACCATCATTGCATCCTCGGATCCCACAGGTGATGCAGACAAAGATGAAATTTATGATCTGGAGTTTGGCCTTAAGTTGAGTAAGGGGGTAGCGGTGGATAGAGAAAAAAAAACTCCGGATTTTGAAGTGACTCCTGAAATGAGTCAGCATGAAAAATATTCTGTTTGCTCCAGATCAAATGTTACAACAAAGGATGGGGCAGAGCCTGAACATAAATACTTAATACCCGGAGAGTGCCTTGAGCCCTTCGACAACAGAGCTGGGAACATTCCAGAAATTCAGATCAGAGAGCGCCTATATTTTAGTGAATCTGTGACAGAGTACGGTACTTTTAAGTATTCTGATTAGAGCCCTTGTCTGGCTTGGTTTGTAACAAGGCCAAAGCGAACTGCTGAGGCTGCCATGAAGACTTCGTTGACTTGCTGGCCCTACGTTTAGCCATTCTCATAAAAGTTCGCTGGCGGTTCCCCACCCACCGCCATATATTGAAACCCCTGTAGACAGTCGTCTACAGGGGTTTTCTCGTTTTGCGCTACGTATAAAGGGTTTTTCCAACTTTTTCCGGTTTTGCAAAACCGTCCTTTTGCCTGTTTTCCTTCCTGTTCCTCTCAGTTTTTCTCTCTTATCCGGTTTTTTGGAAAACTAAGGTACTACTTCCTCCATGTAAGTTTCCTGAGTTAAAGAAGTGTGTTGACACTTTTAAGTCTGAAGCCTGGCTGGCGGCAACACTTGTCAGCATCGAGCGTGGCAGGAATGAATTGGCCAAAAGGTCACCAAAGAATCACCACGCTGGAAAGTCCACTAGCCCATGTAAGTACTCCACCGGGGTAGACTGAAGCGGCCCATTTAGTCGAAGTTCAGAAGGAATGGGTTAATTGGAGGGCACTGTGCCTTTCAACTCATGTAAAAGCTGATTCGGGGCGAGTAGTACAAACCATCGAGCTGGAAAGTTACTACTGATTAGAGAGAATGTTGATTGAGTGGTTGCCGCCGTGAATGATTGGTTTATACTCGTTGCTGAAAGCTTGAAGCCATGTATAATGGGCACCACGTTATAAGTGCGTTTGATTCTTTATGTATAGATTAAGTGTTCCGAGTGTAGTAGCTCGTCCTGTTCTTCATAAGCGATAACAAAACTTCTAGCTCTATCGTCTTCTCTGCGATTC
>NZ_JBPCXO010000182.1:0-6119 GCF_051008435.1 Endozoicomonas sp.
AAAGAACGGCCCAATTATTCGATGAATTCGATTAAATAGGTCAACTATTCTCACGAATCCATCGAATAATTCGACTCGTTCTACTGAAATTTATGCTCGAAAGCATAAGTCCGACAGACTCCTAGAACGCTCAAGACTGTCGACTCGTTCTACTGACTCTTCAATAGAGAGTATGCTCGAAAGCATAAGTCCGACAGGCTCCTAGAAATCTCATGATATGTCGAGCTTTTCGCTCTGCTATGTCTGCTTACTTTCATGCCCATCAAATAAACATTCAAGCGATCCAAAACGACCCCTGAGCCAAAGCGGCTTCATGAATTTTACGGATTAGGGTTGAGTCGTCAAATAGGCTGACAGCGCCTGGATATCGGTTTCCTTGAGCTCTGCAGCCACAGGCTGCATGGGTGTATTTTGACGTCTTTTCCCTTCCTGGAAGGCATGAAGCGTGTTCACCAGATATTCTTCCGGCTGACCTGCCAGCCTGGGCATAGCGTGATTACCGTTGGCATCAGCACCATGACAAACAGCGCACTTGCCTGAATACAGCCTTTCCCCCTCTGCCACACGCTGGGGTTGTTGACTCATCCTTGGCCTGGCTTTCAACTGGCTGTAATAGAGCGCAATATTAACCCGTTCATCATCACTGAGTATTTTTGCCAGCTTGGACATCACCGGCTTTCACGCTCGCCACGGGCAAAGCTTTCGAACTGGTTGATCAGGTAGTCTGGTGTTTGTGAGGCCAAGTTTGGAATATAACTCCGAACACTGTTACCATCTTTACCGTGACAGTAGCCACAGAGTAACACTCGATCTTCCCCCTGCCTCAACGCCTGTTGATAAAGAGCCGGATCAGCCATTTTTTTGCTGGCCAGTTCAAGCAGAACTGCAGAGTCTGACGCCACAGCGATATTGACAACCCCTGTCAGCAGCACCCACCACTTGTACATTCTTATTCTCTTCCTGTTTGTTTTTTTATCATCCAAACACAGCCATCAGGATGATCAGCCTTTTCCGCTGCCGACCTCTCTTATCTGGCTGCTCAAGCGCTGGGCATTATATAGACAACTGCAATAACCACAAAATATTTATGGTTATCCTTTTTCACTTCACCGACCTGACTCCCTGCCGCTAAATAAAGAGATAGATTCCGTCCAACAGGCGCCTAAACAACCATGAGCGAAGAAAAATACTGTGCATTACCCTCGAATATGAAAAACGGTAAAGCCCTCTATTTTTCTCGGTAAAATAAGGCAGCATCAGGGACTGTTATGCTCACAACTCAACAACACATCAGCCAGAATCTGGGGCTTATCGACCAGGCTGCCCGGGAAGGTCGGGCCTGCCGGGTTACATTGCACAATGGCATACCGGTCGTAGAAACGTCCCCAAAAGAATTTCTGAAGAAAAATCAGTGGAAATTCTCACACCGCAGAAACAAGGCCGCAGAAAAAAAGCTCAAGGAAATGATCATTGAAGTGATCGGAAAGCCTGACACCAGCCTCTCCCTGAAAAAACAGATTGTTGAAGGAGCCAAAGCTCGTCGTTATCCTTTTTTCTCAGACAGAGAAGCCAAAGCCATTGTGAGAAACGAGGCACTGCTATTACGCCCGGTTCAGATAAAAGCCCCCGTTCCGAAAAAAACGTTACCAAAAAGAAAAATCAAGCTGATTGATGCCATGAAATCCAATGGACCTGTCAAACGGGTACCCAGCTCCTCTAAGAGGCACCGGTTTCCTGATGCTCTGAAAAACAGCGGCCCTGCCAAAGTGATTCAAAAAAAACAGCCGCAGGAGAAACCCCCTATTCCATTTACGCCACCGACCATCGTTGTGAGACCCCCTACCGAAGAAGCCGTAAAGCTGGACTCATCAAGACTGGTCGATTTTGAAACTACGCCCCTATTTCCAACTGCTTTCGAACCCCAAACTCCTCCTTCGACCTCGTCCGGTATTCCTTATATACCGACATCAGTCGATGTACCGGAAAACCCTGTTCACACGTCTACATTCCAGGTCTCCGGACCCATTACCCTGATCCCTCTGGAGCAACTTGAACGTCCGGTGATCTTTCCGAAAGCTCAAGCTGAAATGCTCGAGGAAACCCGAAAAGATCTGGAAACAAAACAGCCCAATATCAACCTTGGAGACACCGATAAATTTCTCTGGTTGTACTACACCTGTGAGTTTCTAGAAAAAGGAACCTCAGATGAATCCGATGAGTTAAAAACAAAGCTGGAAAATAACTTTGCTGCTGCAGGCCTGTCTGCCCACTATAAAAGGTTGCAAACCGAAAAGATGTGGGAGGCTGTTCGCCTGCTGAAAATCGACATGCCACCGGAAGCTTTCACTGAGTGTCTGGATGAAATGAGCGAGATCAGCACACCACAACGCTTCCAGATGACACAACAGCTGGTGAGGGATATTCACGAAAACAGTTTTCGTAAAGTGCCTTCTCCTAATGGGGATCCCGCCAAAAGAGTTGACGCCATTCAGCTGGAGTTTCTCGAAGAGGTCAAAGAGACCGATGAGCTCATGGAAGAGCTTGGCTTCGAAATCTTCGACCCCGATGAAAGCGACGAGCCCCTACAAGCCAGGTCCAGGCAGTTTGACGTCAGCGCATGTCTCAAGGACGAACTGTTAAGTTACAGCACAGAGCATGAGTCTTTTGCTCAGCTCGTCGACCAGTTGAAAGAGTTCGACCCGTCAGAAATCAGAACAAAAGTCAGAGAAGGAGCAATACTGACCCGGGAAGAGTTAAATGCCATTGTCGCTGCCAAAAAGCAAAAGCTGGAAGTTACCCAGACACTGGGCAGAAAATGGGGCGATTCTTTACTGCTGGATGGTCGCAACTGGCCTGACGCAGAAAGCCGGAACACGCTTTCCAAACTCTACGATCTGGCCAGTCTGGACAGTCCCGCCAT
The DNA here is from genome assembly GCF_051008435.1 of Endozoicomonas sp. Taxonomy (GTDB): domain Bacteria; phylum Pseudomonadota; class Gammaproteobacteria; order Pseudomonadales; family Endozoicomonadaceae; genus Endozoicomonas_A. The sequence goes on from NZ_JBPCXO010000182.1 coordinate 2,921, forward strand.
TAGCGCCTCCCTGACCACCTGGGTTATCAATAAGCAGGCTGAAGCTGAATATCATCCCCAGGTAGTCATAGAGGGTTCAAGCTTCCAGGGCCTGCTGGCTGCTTTAACACAAGTGGAAGCCGGTGCTGATGTCACTCTATTATTGAGCTCGGAGCCGCTCTTTAATCCAACAGAAACCATCCGCCTCGACCCTCAGTGGATAGAAACGCTGCGTTTCCATCTGGGCGGCCAGTTTGATCTGCTTTTCAACTACATACCTGCTCTCCAATATGAAGAGAAAAGTTCCGGACTGATTCATCCAGACGGGTTTGGAGAAATATCGGCTGGCACTCTGCACCAGGCGCTCTGGAGCCAGGTCCTTGATGTGGCACAGCATGACTCTTCGCCCCTTAAAATGGTCTCCAACGCCAGCGTCACAGATATCGAAGCGCCTGATCAGCAAGATGGCAAATACCTTGTCCAGATAGAGCATCAGGGGGCGGCAACGGTTCACAAGAATAAAGTCCCTGTCGACCTCCTGATTAATGCCCGGAAAGTGCCCAATGCTGCCAGTGCTGAATACCTGGAAACGGTAACACCCAATAATAAAACGCCTAAGGTCGTCAGCCATGTGCAACCCAAGCCAATAAAACGTGTCGCATGCCGTTGTGCGTTTTCATTACCCCAATCCCCTATTATCACCAGGCCACCGGGAAAAAGCCCCTTCGACGTAGTCGTTACCGATGAGCCATTCAGACGCGCTCTGGCTAAAAACATGGTGGATAGACTAGGGCATAATGCGCCACCACTTCCTGGTGTCAGAGACAGCATTCAGTCTCGCATCCGACTCGACCTGATTGAAAGAAAGGAAGATTTCGACAGCAAAAATAAATACAAGATCGCTAAAGAGATGAAAACACTGTATCTCTCCATGAAGAAGGCCCCTGCGCATCTGAAAACAATTCACTCTGAAAGCCGGGATTCTCTTCAGCTCGAAATGGAGCTTCCCCCTCCACTGTGCCATTACCTTCAAGCCGCAGAGGCCTACCTCAAGCACGAAGAAGCAACACCTGAAGAGGCCGAAACCATTCGCCAGCAAATTCTGGCAGCCTGGTTTGAAACGGTTGCCGTCCAGATACAACTGCCTAAAAGAGGCATACGACCAGAACATCTGAGACAAGACTCTCTGTCTACTTTTTCCCCTGAGCAGACGCTCCTTGAACCACCTGTTGAAACCCTGGAGGCTAACAACAGCATTCTGACCATCACCGCCATTGGCCCCGCAGCTGTCACTAATCCAATGTCTCCTGAGGCCAACCAGAGTGCAGCCAGAGAACATATTCTTCATTGTCAGGCGCTAACTGAAAAACTGTCAGAGCACCATACTAAGGATGGCCATCTGAAGGATACTGAAGACCTGCTCGAAGACACCGGCGATTTGGCACACCAATACGACCTGCTGAGAACCTTTGTCACAAGAGACGATTAATCCTGCAAGAACCTTATCCTTGATTAGACTTTAGGGTTTCGCTCCTCCCCGCTAAAACAAATAATCGAATGAGGTTGTATCGTGTCCAGCCACCTGGAATCCCCGACTGCATTTAAGCAATGGACAGCAAGACTGGCTGTTCCCCTGTCGTTCTGCGCACTCTTTCTGGTGATCTCTTTGCCTCTTGAGGGCTTGACTGCCTATGGGCAAATCATGCTGGGTATCCTGGTAATGGCGGTCATTCTCTGGGTAACAGAAGCTCTGGCTTATCCCATCAGCGCACTGCTCATTGCGGCGTTAGTCACTCTGTTGATAGGGATCGTCCCCAACAGTGAAACCGGAGCCGTTCTGGGTACCAGTAAAGCACTGGGACTGGCCATGAAAGGTTTTTCATCCCCCAGCATCATTGTCATAGCCGGTGCGCTGATCATGGCTGCAGCCATGCAATCCACCGAACTCGACAAGCGTATCGCCCTGGCCATTCTGTCACGTATTCACCCCAGTCCTGGCGCTATCATTGCGGGCTGCCTTCTGGTCGGAGTCGTGTTCTCCTTTATGATTCCTTCACCCACGGGTCGTACTGCTGTTCAGGTTCCTATTCTGGCAGGCGTTGTCGCCACACTGGGCCTTGATCCCAAAAGTCGTCTGTCGGCTATCCTGGTCATTGGCGCCGCACAGGTGAGTACGCTATGGAATGTCGGAGTGATGACCGCCACCAGCCATAATGTGGCGGGGCTTGAGCTGATGTATGAACACAGTGGTTTTACCATAACCTGGATTCAATGGTTGATTCATGCAGGTCCCTGGTCTGCTTTGATGACCGTTATTCTGTTTTTTATTCTAAAGATGGAGATGAGCGGACACCCCCTTAAAAATAACATTGCGGATTCTCTGCACTCCTCTTCCACCCCCTGGACTGCCCGGCAGAAACGACTGGCTTTGTTCACTGCTCTCCTGATCAGCCTCTGGGTTACGGAAGGCATTCTTCACCACATTACAGTACCAGCCACCATGTTATTGATGGCTGTTTGTCTGCTCATACCCGGCATTGGCGTGTTTGACGGCTGGAAAGACGTTGAAAAGCGCCTGCCCTGGGGCGTAATAGTCATGTTTGGCGTCAGTATCAGTCTGGGCCAGCAACTGGTAAATACAGGCGCGGCAGCCTGGCTGGCAGAGATCTGCTTTTCTTCCATGGAAATTCACACCATGTCGGTGGCCCTGTTGTTGTTTGTAATGACTCTGTTTACCGTGGTCATGCATTTGGGCTTTGCTTCAGCAATGAGTCTGGTAGTAGCCCTATTGCCCGTATTTCTGGCTTTCTCCGATACCCTGCCAAACAGTATGATGCACGACGCCATAGGACTGGTACTCCTTCAGTTATTTGCAATGAGTTTTGGCATGATCCTGCCGGTGAACGCCCCCCAGAATATGGTGGCTTACTCAACCGGTACCTTCCCGGCCAAAACATTTGTTCGAATCGGTCTGCTGCTAACCCTGGCCAGCCTGTTGACCTTTGCGCTCTTCTCCATGACCTGGTGGCAGTGGACCGGACTATTATCTCCAGCTCACTAACCCAGAATAGAGTGTGAAGCCGGCTATTTTTTTGTGCTCATGGCTGTTTATAGGCTCATGGCTGTTTATAGGCTCATGGCTGTTTATAGGCTCATGGCTGTTTATAGGCTCATGGCTGTTTATAGGCTCATGGCTGTTTATAGGCTCATGGCTGTTTAT
>NZ_JBPCXO010000183.1:0-49971 GCF_051008435.1 Endozoicomonas sp.
CCGGTTTGAGACAGTTTTTATGATTATTTGAGGCGAATAGCGAGCTATTCAACGAAAAGAATCATAAAAAATGGCCAAATCAGGCTTTTTCGCAGTAGGTCAGTGGTAAGTCCGACAGGCTCCTAGGGAGGTGATTTATGGAAAACCTTTACGAAACCGATTTTTATAGCTGGATTAATCAGCAAACTGAACTGTTCAAACAGCGAAGACTTGATGAACTGGACGTAGAAAATCTTATAGAAGAACTCGAAAGCATGGGTGGTAGTGAGAGACACAGTTTAACCAGTCATATCATGCAACTGCTGATGCACTTATTGAAATGGCAGTACCAACCCTCTCGAAGATCAAGAAGCTGGCAGGATTCGATCATTAACCACCGATTCCAAACGCAGGATACTCTTTCAGAAAACCCCGGACTGAAAACCCCTCTGCCTGAACTCTACGATAGAGCTTATAAAAAAGCCGTTGCCTTGGCAGTCAAGCAGACCGGTCTCCCGAAAAATACTTTCCCAAAAGAATGTCCATGGATCTATGAACAGGTTATGGAAGACGGTTGGTTGCCAAATAAATGATGCTGTGAGGCTGAAGGAGACTCTTTATGGAAAACCTGTACGAAACCGATTATTACCAGTGGGTAAAAAAACAAAAAGAGTTACTTCTCAACCGTCAGTTTGACCAGCTTGACTTGGAGAATCTCATTGAGGAAGTAGACGATATGGGTAAGCATGAGCCCCGGTCTCTCACCAGTCACCTGAAGCAATTGCTCATGCATCTCCTTAAATGGCAGTATCAACCAGAACGTCAATCCAGAAGCTGGCAGGATTCCATTATTCTCCATAGAGAAGATGTTCAGGAGATACTTCTGGATAACCCCAGTCTGAAACCCAGAGTGACTGAACTCTACAGTAAAGCTTATCAAAGAGCGGTTGTACTGACTGTCAAGCAGACAGGACTGCCGACACAGACTTTTCCAAGAGAGTGTCCCTGGACCTATGAGCAAGTTATGAAAGATGGCTGGCTGCCAAAAAAGTGATGCCGCCAAACCAAAGGATGAAAGGTATGGAAAATCTGTACAAAACTGATTACTACCAGTGGATTAAAAGGCAAAAAGAGCTATTGGCCAATCGTCAGTTTGATCAGCTTGACTTGAAAAACCTTATCGAGGAAATAGACGATATGGGCAGTGATCTGGATACTCTTGAATCCCGCTTGACCACTTTACTGCTCCATCTGCTCAAGTACCAGTATCAGGTACAGGTCATTAACCCTAACCTGTCAGAGCCTTATAACTGTCGTAACTGGAAGGGAACCATCCGGGAACAGCGTGAGCAAATCAAGCGACTGATGAAAAAACGTCCTCACTTGAAATATGAAAAAAACAACGCACTGGCAGAGATTTATCCCACAAGCAAGAAGCTAGCCATAGAAGCCATGAATGACTACGTTCAGTCTCATCAACAACTGAATAACAACAGTTATCCAGCGCAGTGTCTCTGGAGCTTTGAGCAAATCATGGAAGAAGGCTGGCTGCCGAACTGAGAACAGCAAGCAAGATTAAATGACGCCTGCCGATATCAGCCTTAGTACACAGGCGCTGGCAAAATCATGGAAATCACACTCGAAAAAAATCTGCCCATTCAACCATTGGAATCGAACCCATCGTTGTTTCAGTGGGCATTGGGTGAGCTGGAACGTAAAGGCTATTCCAACAAGGTCTCAACTCGGATCATCCAAAAAATGCTGACGCGTATGAAAGGTCAGAAAGCCACCTTCATTCAATGGGTCACAGGCAGACCTGTTTATGCTGAGTCCTATTACCACAAACAACACAAGTCCCGCCTCTTTGTACAGCAGCAGGTAAGCCGGCGGATCGTTCGATCGCTGATGAGTAAAGGTTACCCACAACAATCCGCCTGCCACCTGGCCTATCGATTGATTCGCCATGCAGGTGGACCAGAAAATTGTAATATTACAGCCGTGCTGGAAGCCACAAAATCCTGGCCCAGAATCAATAAACCGGCTGAACAATAAGATTCAGCCTCTCTTTTTGTTGACCCAGAGACTGACCTGCTCTTCAAGGACATCCAGCGGCACAGGACCATTTTTCAAAACCACATCATGATATTCTCGAATATCAAACTGACTGCCCAGGGTTTCTCTGGCCTCTTCCCTCAGTTCCAGAATCTTCAGCATACCTACTTTATAAGCGGTCGCCTGAGAGGGCATCACAATGTAGCGCTCAATGGCTTTTTCAATATCCCTTCTGGGGTTCGGCGTATTCTCAGCCAGATACTCAATGGCTTCTTCACGAGTCCAGCGTTTGCTGTGAATACCAGTATCCACTACTAAACGACAAGCTCGCCATATTTCCATAGCCAGCCGACCGAAGTCTGAGTAAGGATCTTTATAAAAACCCATTTCTTTGGGAATGTACTCTGCATAGAGACCCCAACCTTCCGTGTAGGCGGTATAGCGGCCAAACTTCCGAAACATGGGGACACCTTCCAGCTCTTGAGAGATAGCCAACTGCATATGATGACCAGGAATACCTTCGTGATACGCCAGCGCTTCCATCTGGTAGGTAGGCATCTCTTTCATCTGGAACAGGTTGGCGTAATACATGCCCGGTCTTGATCCATCGGGTGCAGGACGCTGGTAAAAGGCTTTGCCTGCCGATTTTTCGCGGAAAGCTTCCACCCGTTTCACTTCCAGTTCCGCTTTTGGCTTGGTCAGAAACATCTGATCCAGAGAAGCCTTCATATCCGCAATAAACCGGATGTTCTCATTCAAATACTGCTGACGACCGGTTTCTGTCTCCGATTTATAAAATTGCGGGTCGGAGCGCATGAAGTCATAAAAATCCTGAAGGTCTCCTTCGAAACCCACGGTTTTCATGATGTCTCTCATTTCATCCTGAATTCGAGCCACCTCTGAGAGCCCCAGATTATGGATATCATCAGCACTCAGTTCTGTTGTGGTCGTTCTTCTAAGAGCGTTCCGATAGAAATCATCGCCCTCGGGCAGCTTCCAGATACCATCTCTGTCATCTGACCGTGATTCAAGCGATTCAAGACGAGTAATTAGCTTTCGGTAAGCGGGTCCCACATGCTGGTTCAGCGCCAGTTCAGCTTCTTTGATCAAAAGACTTTTGTCTTTGTCTTCAAGATTCAGCTTTTCTACCTTACGAGTAAAGTCGGCCAGTAGTGTACTGCTCTCTCCATCCTGAAAAGGCGCACCGGCGATAATGTTTTTAGAATCACGGATGACATGGGGGTAAACAAATCCGGGCGCCAGAATGCCCATATCAGCCCGGGTATTAAGCCCACTAATCAATTGATCAAAATAGACGGTCACTGCCTTCAATCGGGCTATATAGGCCTCTGCATCGACCTTATCCTTTATCTGGTGCTGGTTGATTAACAGCGCAGGAACCTGAGCATGAACACCAAACATCTGGTTGACCGGATAATTATGATAACGCCATTGATAGTCAGCGATTTCATTTTCCAGGCTGGCGATCGCCAATCGATAACTCAATTGAGCCTGGGCATCCAGCATGTCCGGATTAATGCTTTTTCTGATTCTTTCCAGCTGCTTAATGTTCAGCTGATGCGATCGTTCACTGCCTGCTTCACTGATGTCATCCCATTTATCCTGGTCTTTTTTAATGCCCAGCATGGTCTGGAGATTGGGACTCTGCATCACCCTCTCCATAAAGAGAGCATCAAAGAACTGGTTTGCCTTTTCAGACTCAGAGAGAGCTTGTTGCTCAATGCCTGAGATCTGACTGTCAGCTTGATTCCGGGATTGCTGGGTAGAGCATCCTGAGATGAAGGCTGTTGCGATAGCAATGGCCAAAAGTGTTTTTGTTTTTTGCATTGTGGGGTACACAAGTAAGAGTGAGTTATTGTTGTTTTTCAGCTCTGGTTCGAAGCCTGCTCTCAACGGCTTTAGAGGAGGAGATACACATTACTCAAAGCTGACTCGACACCTATTTCACTCCTCACTTTCTCCTTTGTCCAGTCGTGACCGATTTCCATCCGTTAACTGTGAGACAAACCCACAGACTGATGCATGACATTTCACGCCCTTCTGTCAGTACACGGCAATCTAATCATTTATCCCGATTACTCAGCTTGAAACACAGACCTCTCTACTCGCGTTAATCACTTTACTGAAAATAAATACTTGAAAATGGAACGTTCGCACTTAAAACTACCTATATACCTAAAAGAAATTTAAAATTATTTTTTAATCAAATAAACCAGCCTTGAGCCCATGCAGCCAAAGCTGCGTTTTTACCGACAAAAAGCTTGAGAATTTGAATGGCGCTTCTGGAAATCCTCCAATACCCTGACGATAGACTTCGCACTATTGCTGAGCCTGTGGCTGAAGTGAACGACGATATTCGTAAAATCGTCGACGATATGCTGGAAACCATGTACGACTCCAAGGGTGTTGGTCTGGCTGCCACTCAAGTCGATATCCATCTGCGTATCGTAGTCATGGATTTTTCTGATGATGGAAAGGAACCTCTGGTTCTGATCAATCCATCTTTTGAACCCTTGACCGATGAGCTGACGGATCTGTCTGAAGGCTGTCTGTCTGTACCTGGATTCTTTGAATTACTGGATCGCCCGGCTCAGGTGCGTCTGACTGCCCTGGGCAGAGACGGGAAAGAGTATTCAAAGGATATGGATGGCCTGCCTGCAGTCTGTGTACAGCATGAACTTGATCACTTGAATGGCAAACTGTTTGTCGATTATCTGTCTCGTATGAAACAAGATCGAATCCGTAAAAAGCTGATTAAAAACAAACGTCTGGCTACGGCTTAATGAGTTTGTTGCTCCCAGAAGAGGCTAAAAGCCGCTCTTCTGAGAGCACTATTAAATAGATATTAAACTGACTTTCGTCCTTGGCTGATTTACTCAGCTCCTCACTTTATCTATCATCGCCGCCATCCCCATCGTTCTGTCGAGCCTGTAGAAAACCCAATGAAAAGCCTTCGTATTGTTTTTGCCGGTACTCCGGAATTTGCCAGCGCCCATCTACAAGCAGTTCTGGACAGTCAAGCGGTTCTGGACAGTCAAGCGGTTCTGGACAGTCAGGCTGTACAGGACAACCTCCATGAAGTGGTTGCAGTTTATACACAACCCGACAGACCGGCGGGACGAGGCAGAAAGCTCAAGCCCAGCCCAGTGAAAGAACTGGCTCTGCAACATGATATTCCAGTATTTCAGCCACTGTCCCTGAAAAAGGATGAAGCTGCCCGAGAACAGCTTGCTGCACTGAAACCTGATCTGATGATTGTGGTGGCCTATGGCCTGATATTGCCTCAGAGTGTTTTGGATATTCCAAAATACGGCTGCATCAATGTCCACGGCTCAATTTTGCCAAGATGGCGAGGAGCAGCGCCTATCCAGAGAGCGATTGCGGCAGGGGATGAGGAATCTGGCGTTACCATCATGCAGATGGACAAGGGGCTGGACACAGGTGATATGTTGATTAAAGCCTGCTGCCCCATTCACAAAACAGACAAATCTTCTGACTTGCATGACCGTCTGATCGAAGTAGGGCAACCGGCTCTGATTGAAGCCGTTAATGCGATTGCAGAAGGCTCTATTACAAAAGAAAAACAAGATGACAGCTGCGCCTGCTATGCACACAAGATGAGTAAGGAAGAGGCCAGGATAGACTGGACCAAACCGGCAGAGCATCTTGATTGTCTGGTACGGGCCTTCAATCCCTGGCCAGTAGCCACCACAGAACTTGAAGGTAATGCTATTCGGGTTTGGGAAGCGGAACGAGTAGAAGGTTCCAGCAATGAAACGCCAGGCACCCTGATTCAGGCAGACAAGTCTGGTCTGGATGTTGCTACAGCAGAAGGCTTACTCCGTCTGACTAATGTGCAATTATCTGGCAGTCGCGCCATGTCAGTTCAGGATCTTCTGAACAGCCGTAGAGATATGTTTGTACCCGGGAAAAAATTCAGCTGATGGCTAAACAATCTTCCGTTCGACTGGCCGCCGCCAGAGTGATCAGCCGTGTTGTTTCCGGTGAGTCCCTGAATCAGGTGCTTCCTGAATACCAGGAGGGGTTGCGACAGAAAGATCAGCCACTGCTGGCAGAACTCTGCTACGGCACACTGCGTTACTACTTTCGCCTGGACATCTGGCTCAGTACTCTGATGGACAAGCCTCTGAAAGCGAAAGAACAGACTATTCACAGTCTGATTCTGGTAGGGCTCTATCAGCTGTTTTACACGCGTATTCCTGCACATGCCGCTATTGGTGAGACGGTTCAGGTAACCCGTACTCTGGGTAAAGCCTGGGCCAGAGGTTTGGTCAACGGTGTGCTTCGTTCTGCACAGCGTCAGGAAGAAGAGCTCAATGCACTGGCTGATTCCAACGATATTTGTCTGACCGCTCATCCTCAATGGCTGATCGGCAAGATCCGCAAAGCCTGGCCTGATCACTGGCAGGATATTGCCCGAGCCAACAACCAGTCACCCCCTATGACGCTCAGGGTTAACGAACAGCACATCAAGCGTGATCGTTACCTGAAAAAACTGCTGGACGACTGTATCCAGGCATCATCTTCGCTGGTCTCTCCCCAGGGAATTACCCTGGCCCGGGCACTCCCGGTTGATCAGCTGCCAGGCTTCTCTAAAGGTGTGGTCAGTGTTCAGGATGAATCCGCCCAGCTTTCCGGAAACCTCTTGCCTGTCAAAGAAGGCGATAAGGTTCTGGATGCCTGCTGTGCTCCCGGAGGCAAAACCTGCCAGCTGCTGGAAATGTATCCAAATATTGAACTGGATGCACTGGATGTTGATAAAAGGCGACTGGTCCGCGTGCAGGAAAACCTGGACCGTATTGGCTTGAAAGCACGACTCATGACCGGTGATGGCACTCAGCCGGATCAATGGTGGGATGGACAGCGTTACGATCATATTCTTCTGGACGCCCCTTGCTCCGCGACAGGCGTGATTCGTCGCCACCCGGATATTAAACTGCTTCGAAAACCCGAAGACATTGACGCTCTGGCCGAACTTCAAGGCAAGATTCTTAATACCATGTGGTCATTGCTCAAGCCCGGTGGCACACTGCTGTATGCAACCTGTTCTATTATGCCTGCTGAAAACAGCAAACAGATTGCCTCCTTCATCGAGCAACGTGAAGATGCCAGACTGCAACCTATTCCTGGTGAATGGGGACTGGACACCGGCTTTGGCCGACAGATTCTACCCGGCTCAGGAGATGGCTTTTTCTACAGCCTGCTGAAGAAAGTGGAAAGCGATTCTGACGAATCCACCGCTAAGAAGAGCCATCAGCTCATAGAGAGCCATCAGCTCATAGAGAGCAATCAGGAAAGTCTATGAAGATCATCATTCTCGGTGCCGGACAAGTAGGCGGAACCCTGGCAGAAAATCTGGCCAATGAAGAGAACGACATTACGGTAGTGGATACCAATGGAGAGCGTCTCAGGGAGCTCCAGGACCGTATAGACATCCGGACTATTCAGGGTATGGCGTCTTTTCCCTCTGTGCTTAAGCAGGCCGGTGCTGATGACGCTGATATGCTGGTGGCGGTCACCAACAGTGATGAAGTTAACATGGTGGCCTGTCAGATTGCCTACACCCTATTTCACACACCTTCCAAGATTGCCCGTATTCGTCAGGCGGCCTATCTGAACAAGGAAAACCTGTTTGGCGATGATGCACTGCCCATCGACGTACTGATCAGTCCCGAGCAGGTTGTCACCAATTACATTCGACGCCTCCTTGAACGCCCTGGAGCGCTTCAGGTTCTGGACTTTGCCGATGGTCGTGCCCAGCTGGTGGCCATGAAAGCCTATTATGGTGGTCCACTGGTTGGTCAGGAACTGCGCTATCTGCGTGAGCATATGCCCAACGTTGATACCCGGGTTGCTGCGATTTTCCGTCGGGGCAAAGCCATCATGCCAAAAGGCACAACCGTCATCGAAGCCGATGATGAAGTGTTCTTTATTGCTGACCGCCGTCATATCCGGGCAGTAATGAGCGAACTGCAGAGGCTGGATGATGATTACAAACGCATCATCATTGCCGGTGGCGGTAACATTGGTCTGCGTCTGGCCCAGTCTGCTGAAAATGATTTCAAGGTAAAAATTATTGAACAGAATATGGAGCGCTGTCAGTTTCTGTCAGAAACGTTGACCAAAGCTATGGTTTTCAACGGTAATGCGTCGGATAAAGAGTTGCTGATTTCTGAAAATATTGAAGAAACTGATATTTTCTGTGCTTTGACCAACGATGATGAAGCCAACGTAATGGCTGCGATGTTGGCCAAACGTCTGGGGGCCAGAAAAGTGATGGCTCTGATTAATAACCCTGCCTATGTTGATCTGGTTCAGGGGGGTGAAATCGATATCGCGATTTCACCACAACAGGCCACAATTGGCAGTCTGCTCAAACACGTTCGCCGTGGTGATGTCGTCAATGTACACTCGCTGCGCCGGGGTGCAGCCGAAGCGATTGAAGCCATTGCTCATGGTGATGAAAGTTCATCCAGAGTCGTGGGCAAAACCGTTCAGCAAGTCGAGTTGCCCCCTGGAACCACTATCGGGGCCATTGTCAGAAACGATGAAGTGTTGATCGCACACGACACTACTCGTATAGAGTCCGGAGACCATATCATCCTGTTCCTGACCAACAAGAAACGTATTCATGAAGTAGAACAGCTCTTCCAGGTTGGACTCGGCTTCTTTTAAACGATACATTTCGAAATCAAAGTCAGCGGTTTCTTTTTTCCCGCTACTGAAAAAATGCAACGTTGGCTTGGAAGTACTTCTGCATCATCCGGGGGAGGGAAGGATGCAGAAGTACCAAGAGACTGACCGAGAACAGACAGTTTGGCCTAAAGCCCAGAAAGAGCGTCCATCTTTTTCACTGAACTTTATGCTTGAGCGCTATTCTCGACCAACCTCTTACCTTGCGCACGTAACGATAACTGAATCAGACAGCATGGCCGTTGTCTGTATAACTAGAAAAACAGGGTCTTATGCAGTTTTCTGTTATTTTGCCTGTCCTGGGTATTCTCTTGATGTTGTTCAGTTTCTCCAGCTTACCGCCACTGGTGGTAGCGCTGATCTATGGAGAAACAGAGGTTTCACTGTTTTTATATACTTTTTTCCTGACATTCCTGATTGGTTTCTTTTTCTGGTTTCCCCTCAGGAAGATCAAAGCTGACCTGCGCACCCGAGACGGCTTTATCATCACGGTTCTTTTCTGGGTAGTTCTTGGGGGAATGGGTTCTCTGCCTCTGCTGTTTATGACAGATCCGGCTCTTAGCGTAACTGACGCTGTTTTTGAGTCCATGTCAGGCCTGACCACCACCGGGGCGACAATACTCACGGGGATTGACGAGCTGCCCAAATCCATTCTCTTTTATCGCCAGCAACTCCAATGGCTGGGTGGAATGGGAATCATCGTCCTCGCTGTGGCTATCATGCCCATGTTAGGGGTCGGTGGGATGCAGCTTTACCGGACAGAAACGCCCGGGCCGATTAAAGACAACAAACTGACTCCCCGTATCAAAGAAACAGCCAAAGCACTCTGGTTTCTTTATCTCGCATTGACTGCGGTTTGTGCCCTGGGCTACTGGTTAGCCGGTATGAATCTTTTTGATGCCATAAGCCACAGCTTTTCCACAATAGCCATTGGCGGTTTCTCAACCCACGATGCCAGTATTGGCTATTTTGAGTCACCCTTGATTAACGCCACCGCCACCTTCTTCATGTTGGTTGCAGGTATTAACTTTGCTCTGCACTTTTTCGCCTGGCGCAATAAATCGACGCATCATTATTGGAAAGATCCTGAAGTTCGAGCTTACCTGCTGATCCTTTTGGTTGTCTCATTCATCACAGTTTCTGGTCTCTACTTCTCTGGCACTTATGATCTGGAGGACTCACTGAATCACGGTGTTTTTGAAGTGGTATCCGTTGCCACCACGACAGGTTATGCCACCAGCGGCTTCTCAGCCTGGCCGACATTTTTGCCACTGCTGTTGTTTATGACCAGCTTTGCAGGGGGATGTGCAGGATCAACGGCGGGAGGTATGAAAGTGATTCGTGTCCTGCTGATCTTTAAACAGGGAATGAGAGAACTTCGTCGTCTGGTTCATCCCAACGCTATTTTCTCAATCAAGCTGGGTGGCAAAGCCGTTCATAGTCGAGTCGGTGAAGCAGTCTGGGGATTTTTTGCTACCTATGTATTCCTGTTTGCCGTGATGATTCTGGCCGTGATGGCAACAGGGGTTGATCTGACTACCGCATTTTCTACCGTAGCTTCCAGTATGAATAATCTGGGGCCCGCATTGGGTGAAGCCGCTGAAAACTACGACTCTCTGCCTAATACAGCAAAATGGATTCTCTGCTTTGCCATGCTTCTGGGTCGTCTGGAAATATTCACCCTGTTGGTGTTGTTTACACCAACATTCTGGAAGTACTGAGAGGGATGCAGTCTGGATTTCAAACCCAGGCTGCACCCACTATCAAACATCAGTAGCTGTCGGAAATATTCTCTGTAAATCTATCAAAATCTGTTCTCCGAAAATCCTGATCAAAGCATTAGCCAGACTTTCTATTCCCATCGCATCAATGAAGCGAGTCAATAAACTGGCCACTCGTTGTTCAAGAGCAATGGGCTCCAATGCCGAACTTTCTGTAGATGAGAGAGTACGATAAAATTGTTTCAGATCTTCTCCAAAGTCTCTAATGTCTCCATCAAAACTGGTCTGAACATAGTGATTGATCAGGCCGATGAATCGTTGATCTTGGGAATAAGCAGAGAGATAACTGCTCATTCTCTGATTCTCAGTCTGGTCCGGTACGCTTGGCACTCTATGCAGCTGAACCTCTGGCTGACGATCACTCCTTCTATGACCCATTCTATACCTTGTGCTTTCAGGCGCACTGAGTGTGTGCGTATGACTCTCTCTGGCAGCAAGTCTCTGTTCAGGTAAAGAGCGTTGTGTATGGAACTCAGGATGAGGAAAAGGTAATACATTTCCTGGGGAGTTATCGGATTCCAGGAAGCTCATAAGCTCTCTACTGCGGCCATTTTCACCCGTGCTCTGATCAGATTCCGGTGAAGAAACGTGTATATAAACCGCACTGACTGGATAGTCAGTTAATCTGTCATTTCCACGACCCCTTGAATAACCCCTTGAATAACTCCTCATCGTACCATCCCGGCTGAACTCTCTGAGCCCACTCATGTTAAGATCCAGATCAGGTCGGCTAATCGCTTTCCACACTTTTCCAAGCCATGCTGGAGGTCGTAAATAATTGGTAACTCTTCTACCGGGGCTGGAAGACGGAGACGAATCTTGCGACGTTTTAACCCCCAGCTTATTAATAGCGCCTTCAGAGCCGTATCTCGCGTTTCTTCTCAGACCATACTCTCTATGCCCTTCAGAAACTCTTCTATGGGAAGAATCCAGAAGATCTTCCTGACTCTGAGATCCTTCTCGATTCAAAGCCGAAGGTTCAGACGGAGTATTTAAACGGCTCGTAGTCTCTTGTGTTATTTGATTGAGCTTTTCAGTCACCGTTAAAGTGGCATGGCTCACCATTAGCTTGACGGACTCAAACAAATGATGAAGGTTTTCCTTTTCTGTCTCTGGTAAGGCCCTAGCTGATTTATACAGCGCCCCTCTGAAATCAATGTCGTAGAGAATGGTTTCCAGTTCTTCTGATGCCTGAAGATAGCGAACACGTTCCAGTTCAAGATCAGTAACCGATTGTCTGGATACAGATTTCATCCTGACTAACGTCTTTTCCAACACTTTCAATCGATCTCTATAGTGTTCAGCATGACGATGGATCTCTGCATATTTTCCAGCGGCAGAAGAAGAGGGTGTAAAGCTGTTAACTTGCTTCCTGTAATACTCAGCTTCTGCCTTAAGAAGCTTTTGATACTCCTTCTCAACTTTGGCCATCATGGTTTCAAGCCGCTTATAGTACTCATCTAATTTTGGCCAGTTCCTTAAATTAGCCTGCTCAATTTCAAGCATTTGAGTATTAATATCACTAAGAAGCCTGCCCACAGCCTGAGCTCGTTCCTGAGACCATTCAACAGAAGCAGTTACAGCACCTAACTCCTGACTAAATCTCTTTTGTAACCCTCCTGGTTTTTTGTTCCCTTTTTCACCTACCCGGCCCTTCATTCTCTCCTTGAAGTCTGCTGACCGTTCTTTCTGTCTGCTTTCAAGCTCTTTACGGCCTTTGTCTAGAACCTTATCACGAATATTGCCTCTATAACTAAAGCCACTGTATTCGAGTATTAACTTCTGACCTGTAATCTGAAATTCGTATTCCATACTGACCGTGAACATTCCATCCATTTGCTGCTTGCTGTCGGGAACTGTCCAGATATCAAACTCTTTATGAAATTTCAGTTTTAATCGCCCCGTAGAGGTGAGCTCAACAATCACAGGGGTGGCCGAATCCAGAGTATCATCACGGTTAGACGGGCTGATCATCCCGCCATTCGTGACTAAAAAACCTAAAAGATTATCCCTTCCCAGCAGTCGGTCCGTTCCGAACACAGCTCCCCTGAGTGTATTGGGAGAATCCTGATTCAAGACCCTATAAAGAAGGACTTCCAAACCTGGCAACTGTGGATCCAGAATCTCGGGTAATTCGCAAACAGTTGCCATTCTGGCAGAAGTCTCAATACCAGCATTTACTGCTGATTCGGAGCGCAGACGGGCAATCTTTTGCTCAAGCTGCCGTCTTCTTTCGCCTGATGCCTTATTTCTTTCAGCCTCCAGAGCGGTAATATCCACTTGGGGGAAACGGCTTTTGAAATGACGAATCAGGTTAGCAGTGTCCCCAAGGATATAACTTTCAGACTCTTCTCCCTCTACAAAATACCTGAAAATGATCGGTAATCGCTGACCATCTCTTGCACATTGTTCTCGCCATCTACGGATTTCATTTTCGGAAAAAGATAGCCTGTCAGATTGGGTCAGAGAAAGCATACGTCTATGTAACTCAAGGTGTTCAAGACGGTCTCTTAGCAATTGCATGAAAGGTGACGGCTCTGTGTAGTCCATACTATCGTGAGAAAAGCTAACCACCAGACCTGATGAACTTTGAGGACCAGGTACCTCAAACTGGGTGGATTGTCGGCCCATATTTAGCTCATTAGCCATAGTCCGCATCTGCTGAGCATCCTGCTCTGTGAATACCTTCATGACCTCCCGGGTCAAATAAGCATAACGACCATAATCCAGAGTCAGCTTGATGAGTTCATCAAGCCTCATAATGTCCCATTCTTTTTGGAGATGACTGTATGCTTTTTCCTCTTTCAGCAACTTAATCAGTCGCTGTTGAAGAGTGACGGTCTTTTGCTGATATTCCTCTGTAACAGCATTCAGAATTGTCATCAGGTTGGATATAAATTCATCTTGAGTGCTCTCTTCAGACTGGTGGTAACTGGCAAAGAGGTCGGCAAGAAAGGCAGTGTAGGAAGGATTCTGAATCAGAAAGCCAGCATGAGCTGAAGCGGAAGGTTGCTCCGTGACTTCATTGCCATCCGGGTTTCGATTACCACCACCAGAAGAATGTTCAGAGCTTCCGGAATGAGGGGGATCAGGCTGCTCTTCTTCTCTGTCTTCTTCATCTTCATCATTACTCGCAGGAGGTGATGGGGTTACACTGTCTTTTCCATCCATATCAACCGGCTCTTCGTCTATATCAGCAAGATCCGCCGTCAGAATATCCAGCCTGTTGGAAAGAATCTGTTTCATGGTTCTCTCCCAATAGGAAGAGCCTTGTTCTAATGCAGTCAAGCGCTTTAATACTTCCTGCTTTTTCTTTTCTATGTGACGCTTTTTCTCCTGAGGAGTCATTCTCTGGAAGTGTCTGCTCTCCAACAATTCTGAAACGCTCTGTTGAAGCTCTGCTTCTAATACGGGTTGGTATTTCTCTACCTCAGTCATATAAGTCTGCATAATCGCAAACTTCAGCCTTTTACCTGAAAACCCTGGTTTCAAATCTCTGAGTCTGTCAAAAATTTCACCAGCCAGAGATTGAGGTCGACTGGTTACATGAGGGTTGGGATCATTCAATCTTTCTGACTGTATTCTTTGTAACCTATCCAGATCTGAAAGAATCAACAGTACAAATTCTCTGAAGGCAACTGCAGAAGGCGTATTCGCAACGTCTTCAAGTAATTCATTTTGCTCAAGTCTTTCCAGATAATCTCTAAGCAGATTTCGATAGTGCATGAGCTCTCCCAGATTCATATTTTCAAAATCGGAGAGGTCGAGCCCAACTTCCGTCATAGCGGAATCACCTATCACAGAAAGAAGATTCAGCACTTCAATCAAAACAGCTTGAATCTGGGTATTGTGAGTGAAATCAATGACCGCCAGTTCGGCGGGCAGATTCTCTACTATGGGAGCCGAAGGTTGATAAAGCTCTTCCTGAACCAGAAAATCGCCTCCCTGCAAAGAAGCGCCAGAAAGGCCGGGTAAACCAGGAAAGAACATTCTTTGATTGGGTAAAATCGTTTTCAGGAGGTTTTTCTTATCCGGGATAGATTCCAGATTTTCAGGAACCTCTCTATTCCTCCACTTCTTCGGATCATACTGTCTGTAGCTTTCTGGTCGGGCCAGTGTGCTTTCTCCCAACCACTGACTTAAGGGTTTAATCAGCCAGATCACCATCGCATATTTAAACGCTTCTGCCAGCCATTGGACGTTACTTTGTGGATCAACGATTGAAACGGATAAAGTGCCTTTGAAATAAAACTGATAACCTGATTTTTGGTGAACGACACCAGGCCGGCACTCAGCAATGTAAGAGTTTGAGACGGGAATCAATAAAGTGTTTGAATCTTCAATATCTTCATCATCATCTTCATCATCATCTTCATCATCATCAATAGTTTTTTTAGCTTCTTCCTTTACGGCTACAGCCTCTCTGTCGAAAACAAGATCACAGGCATAGCTGCTTTCAATCTCGCCTTCTCCGATACTAACTTCAAAGTAATTGGGGTCAGTGCTATTTACATTGCACATGAGAGAGGCTGGCAGAGTAGAGCATCCCAGCAAGCTCAGCTGTATCCATAAATTTCTTAGAGTCATATCTAAATTTCTGTTGCAGTCTCAATATTAAATTCAGATTTATGTCACTCCAAGCAAAGTAGTTCAGGTTTTTCAACCGAGGCTTCTTTTTTGAATGGTTATATTGTTTTGATTTGTAATTTAGATTCTTTCTATTGAGTTAAAGCAGAGTGAAGAAAGTTATTCACAATTACTAACACCTTATCCACAACCCCTTAAAACCCTCTGAACTCTATCAAGTAAAGATATTTCTGATATTCTGATAACTTTATGCACAACAGCCTCTTCTCCAGAGGGTTACAACAGTATCCGCCCCAAAGCCAAAACGGTATAATCCGCTGCTGTTTCTAGAAGATGCCATCGTTCTTAATGCACAGAGGGCTGTTAAATGCTCATGCTGTCAGTGGTATTGCAAGCGCCCGGACTCAAATTGTCGAAGCTATTGGCAGCCGGGATAGAGGAATAAAGCCTAATTTTGAGCCTCCATGAGGTAGTACTGTGACTTCTCAAAGCACGCCTGATATCAAGACATTCCAGGGCCTGATTTTGGCCCTTCAGCAGTTCTGGGCTCGCCAGGGCTGTGTCATTATGCAGCCGCTGGACATGGAAGTAGGTGCAGGCACCTTCCATCCAGCTACATTCCTTCGTTCCATAGGTCCGGAAAACTGGAACGCTGCATACGTACAGCCCAGTCGCCGTCCAACTGATGGCCGTTATGGAGAGAACCCAAACCGTCTTCAGCATTACTACCAGTTTCAGGTAGTAATGAAGCCGTCTCCTGACAACATTCAGGAACTTTACCTCGACTCTCTAAAAGAGCTGGGTATAGACCCTCTGGTTCATGACCTTCGCTTTGTAGAAGATAACTGGGAATCCCCAACACTGGGTGCCTGGGGTCTGGGCTGGGAAGTCTGGATGAATGGTATGGAAGTCAGTCAGTTCACCTACTTCCAGCAGGTAGGCGGTATTGAATGTTATCCGGTAACAGGCGAGATCACCTATGGTCTCGAGCGTCTGGCCATGTACATTCAGAATGTTGATAACGTGTATGACCTGGTTTGGACTGAAGGGCCACAGGGCGCCGTTTCTTATGGCGATGTTTTCCATCAGCAGGAAGTAGAGATGTCTACTTTCAACTTTGAACATGCTGATACCAAAGAATTGTTCCATCAGTTCAATTTTTACGAAGGTGAATCCAAACGCCTGGTTGAAGCCGGCCTGCCTCTGCCTGCCTATGAATATGTATTGAAAGCTTCTCATACTTTCAACTTGCTGGATGCCCGTCATGCCATCTCTGTCACAGAGCGTCAGCGCTTCATTCTAAGAGTCAGAACTCTGGCCAGAGCCGTTGCCAAAGCCTACTTTGATAAGCGCCATAATCTGGGCTTCCCGCTGGCAAGCGATGATATCCGCACAGAAGTGCTGGCCAGCCTGGAAGAAAGCAAGACACAGGAGAAGAAGTGATGAGTCAGAAAGATTTCCTGGTCGAGCTGGGTACTGAGGAACTCCCTCCAAAAGCTCTGAAAACCCTTTCCAATGCTTTCACCCAGGGTATTGTTGATCGTCTGAAGAGTGCTCAACTGTCTTTTGACAGCTTTGAAGCATTTGCAGCTCCACGTCGCCTGGCTCTGCTGATAAAAGGACTGGAAACCGCTCAACCTGATCAGCAACTTGAGCGCCGGGGCCCTGCTGTAAAAGCCGCTTACGACGCTGAAGGCAAGGCCACGAAAGCGGCCGAAGGTTTTGCCCGCTCCAATGGTGTTTCAGTGGATCAACTGGAAACACTGGAAACCGATAAAGGCGCCTGGCTGGTATACCGTGCCGTTCAGCAGGGTTCCGAGACATCTCAACTGCTGCCTGAAATGATCAGCCAGTCTCTGAATGAGCTGCCTATTCCCAAACGTATGCGCTGGGGAGCTAGCCGTACAGAATTTGTTCGCCCCGTCCATTGGCTTGTCATGCTGATGGGAGAAGAAGTGGTTGATTGCGAAATTCTGGGGCTGAAATCAGGTAACCAAACCAGAGGCCATCGCTTCCATGCTAATCAGTCTCTGACCGTTAACCAACCTGCAGATTATCAGAGTCTTCTGAAAGAGCAGGGTAAGGTTATGGCTCTTTTTGAAGAGCGACGCAGCCTCATCAAAAAACAGGTGACAGAAGTAGCTACCGGATTGGGTGGCGAAGCCGTTATTGATGAAGACCTGTTGGATGAAGTCACTGCTCTGAACGAATGGCCAGTAGCCTTATCCGGCCGTTTTGATGACGAATTTCTGGAAGTACCTGCCGAAGCTCTGATCTCATCCATGAAAGAGCATCAGAAATATTTCCATGTGGTTTCAAAGGAAGGAAAGCTTCTTCCCCATTTTATAACCATTTCCAATATTGAGAGCTTGCAGTCTGAACAAGTGGTATCCGGTAATGAACGGGTAATAAGGCCTCGTCTCGCAGATGCCAAGTTTTTCTTTGATACGGACAAAAAAACCACCCTTGAAGCACGCAGGGAAACCCTGAAGCCCATTGTCTTCCAGGCTCAATTGGGATCGCTGTTTGATAAAACGGATCGCATTGCAAAACTGGCCGGTTTCATCGCACACCAGGAAGGTGGACAAGAACAGCTGGCTGTCCGTGCTGGTGAACTTTGTAAATCAGACCTGACCTCTGAAATGGTTCTGGAATTCCCGGAACTGCAGGGCATCATGGGCCAGTACTACGGAGCAAACGATAATGAGCCTGAAGACGTCTGCCTAGCTCTGAATGAACAATACATGCCACGTTTTGCCGGCGATGAACTCCCTTCAAACCTGACAGGGTGTGCAGTAGCGATAGCCGATAAGATCGATACCATTACCGGTATCTTTGGTATCAACCAGCCTCCATCAGGCAACAAGGATCCCTTTGCTCTGCGAAGAGCTACCTTGGGTGTACTGCGAATTATTGTTGAGAAGAAACTGGATCTGGATCTGCGTGATCTCATAAACCAATCCATTGGAGGTTATAAATCACAGGGGGTTGATCTTCCAGCCGAAGAGCCCTCAGCCAATCAGAAAGCGCTCACTGAAACCATTCTGGAGTTCATGCTGGAGCGCTTCCGCTCCTGGTACCAGGATGAACAGATTCCTGTCGAGGTCTTCCTGTCTGTTAAGGCACTAAAACCTTCTCGTCCGTTCGATTTTGATCAGCGCGTCAAGGCGGTGCACAGCTTTAGCCAAATGGCTGAAGCCGAAACCCTGTCTGCAGCCAACAAGCGTGTTTCTAACATTCTGGCTAAAGCCGGAGATCTGGTTATTCCTGATTCCGTTGATCCCGCACTGATGACAGAAGCCGCAGAGAAAGCTCTGGCTTCAGCTCTGGCAGACAGCAAAGAGAAAGTAGCGCCCATTCTGGAACAAAGACAGTACTCTGTAGCCATGGAAAGCCTGACGCCACTGAAAGACTCTGTTGACCGCTTTTTTGATGAAGTCTTGGTAAACGCTGAAGATATGCAGGTTCGTTTGAACCGCTACGCGCTTCTGAAACAATTACGCAGCCTGTTCCTGCACGTTGCAGACATTTCATTACTGTAGATTGCGCACAGGGCTGTCTTTGTTACAGAAATCCTGAGCAAAGCTTGATACAGTGAGTGCGGCTTTTATGCCGCACTTTTTTATCTGTCAGAAAAGTAATTTGCTTCTCCTTCTTTATTAGATTCGAGCAGAAAAATACTTTTCCAGTACTTTAGATACGAAACCTGCTTTCTGAGATTATGAGCAAACTGATCATTCTTGACCGCGACGGAGTCATCAATGAAGACTCCGATAATTACATTCGTACGGTAGATGAATGGATTCCTCTGCCTGGCAGTATTGAGGCTATAGCCAAACTCAGCAGAGCAGGTTATAGGATTGCTATCGCAACGAACCAGTCTGGTCTTGCAAGGGGCTACTTTAGTGAAGAAACCCTTGATGCGATGCATCAGAAAATGCGGGATCTGGTGACCGCTGAAGGTGGAAAAATAGACTGTATCAAGTACTGCCCTCATGGCCCTGACGATCAATGCCGCTGTAGAAAGCCTCTGCCAGGTATGATTGAACAGATCGAAGAAACTCTGAACATCCCTGCAGCATCTGCCTGGGTAGTTGGAGATTCTCTGAGAGATCTTCAAGCAGGACAAGCCATGGAATGTAAGATAGCACTGGTGAAAACAGGGAAAGGCATCAGAACCCTGGATAAAGGTGTAGGTATTGAGGGTATCCCTGTATTTGAAGACCTCTCAACATTTACTAACTTTATTCTCGACAAACAGTTTTAGTTACCCGAAACAGGTAGAAGCAACTGTAATACCCACTGATCAACCCTCTCAGCGATCAGTTGGGTATCCAAAGATAAACAAGATAGGTTATAAATGTCACTCGTCGTACAATCCATAAGAACAGCGTTATTTTATTTTCTGCTGGCTACATTTACTGTTCTCTGGTCCACTGTACTGGTTTTTGTTGTTCCCTTTGTTCCCATGAATACACGCCATAAAGTATTGGTAAAATACTGGGCGGTTATTGCCGTGGGGCTGGCAAGATTTATCTGTGGTATTCGCTATGAGATTCATGGCAAGGAAAATATACCGGATACACCTTGTGTAATAATCAGTAATCACCAGAGCACCTGGGAAACCTTTTTCCTTCAAACACTCTTCAGTCCCCAGGCTCAGGTCATCAAAAAAGAGCTGTTGATGATCCCGTTCTTTGGCTGGGCATTCAGACTCATCAAGCCCATCGCAATTAATCGAGATGATCCCAGAGCAGCATTAAACGATGTAGTAGAGCAGGGCACGATGGCTCTGCATGAAAAAAGGTGGGTATTAATTTTCCCGGAAGGGACTCGTAACCCCAATGGTAAGCTGGGTAAGTTCTCAAGAGGTGGTGTGAATCTGGCTCGCAAGGCTGAGGCTAATGTACTGCCCATTGCTCATAATGCAGCGGTTTGCTGGCCGATGGGCAGCTTTCTGAAAAAGCCCGGTACGATCCAGCTTCATATAGGACCCGCTGTAGACTCCAAAGACAGAACTGCACTGGATATCAATAACGAAATCCGGGGCTGGATTTCAAACGCTTTGGACGAGATGAACAGTTCAGGGCAGGCTTAATATAACCTATCATTCATCACCTTCAGAAAGGTGATGAATGACTTTTCAAGATCATCAAGCAGCCATATGCTTCTCAATCAGTTGGATCATGATATGAATGGCTTTGATGTGAATTTCCTGAATCCGATCTGCATAACCAAAGTGTGGGACCCGGATCTCTACATCGGCCAGACCGTCCATTTTTCCGCCATCTTTACCTGTCAGCAGAATCACTTTCATCCCTTTCTTTCTAGCAGCTTCTATCGCTTTCAAAATGTTGCCTGAGTTACCACTGGTACTAAGACCGAACAGTACGTCTCCCTCAAAGCCAACACCTTCCAGATAGCGCGAGAACACATACTCATAGCCATAATCATTGGAAACACAGGAAAGGTGACTGACATCAGAGATAGCAATAGCGGGGTAGGCTGGACGGTTATCACGATAACGACCCGTCAGCTCTTCAGCAAAGTGCATGGCATCGCAATGAGAGCCACCATTACCACAGGAAATAACCTTTCCACCCTGCTTAAATGATTCAGCCAGAAGGCTCGCAGCCCTATCTATGGCATCAATACAGGTTTCATCATTAAGAAAGCGCTCCAGAACCTGCTGGGCTTCTTCGAGTTCTGCTCGAATTACTGAATGGTACATGGCTATCAACTGTCAAATCTGAAGCCTCAAGTATACTGCATGACGGCATACCGCCATAGATACCATCCCGCGTAATGCTAAATGATTAAAACTTCGCTTTCAGGTTATAACGAATTTGCTGATTTTTTTTATGCTTTTATAAGAGCAAGAACTATACTGAACGCTATCATCACTTCACCCTTTCAATAACCCGTCCCTCTCCGAGAGCTTAGCTCTCACTCTTCATTCAATCCCAACCCTCAGGTTCAACATCATGTTTTTACGAAGCTCTCTTTCCACCATACTTTCCAGCTTTATTCTTGCTCTTGGATCTCTTACCGCTTTCTCTGTAGAAGCAGGAGAAGTCTTTAAATGGGTCGAGAATGCCTACACCCATGGCAGTGAATATAAGGCAGTAATTAATGCCAATAAGTGTCAGTTAGAGAAACGTAGTGACCAGCCTTCATCCGATAATGAAGACGACTGGACTTACTCATTCAGTCTCAAAGGAGCCTCTGCAACCAAGCTCTTCAGTCGCTCTAACCAAGCTATCAAAGCCAGTTACATCCTGATGCTCAATGACTATATGGTTCCTGACGACATCAGAAAACCTATTAAGCTCTATGTCAGAAATGTTTCTATCACAGAAGATGAAAGTGGCCAGGATACAATTACAGTGGAAGTCAGGGACGGGGACAGCTGGCAAGGTACTTACAAATGTTCTGCTGATGCTTTAACAGTGCACCATACATTCTCTTGCCCTAAAGAGGAATAGTGAGATAAGCTCAGAGCCGCTCATATCTGGCGGCTCTGAGTTTAGTAAGAGCTCAACAGAGGATTAGACGTCGAGGTTGGCTACATTCAATGCATTAGATTCAATAAAGTCTCTGCGTGGTTCAACCTGATCCCCCATTAAGGTGTTGAAGATCTGATCAGCACCAATAGCATCCTCAATGGTAACCTTCAGCATTCTTCGCACATCAGGATCCATTGTTGTTTCCCAAAGCTGCTCAGGGTTCATCTCGCCCAGACCCTTATAGCGCTGAATGTTATGGCGCTTGGTTGATTCGGTCATGAGCCATTCAAGACCTTCTTCAAAGGTTGTTACTGCTTTCTTACGTTCACCCTTCTGGATAAATGCAGACTCTTCCAGCAAACCCTGCAACTTGGAACCAAGGCGTTTTATAGAGCCATAGTCACCAGAACCAAAGAAGTCGACATTCCATGTGTAGTCGGTAGGTACTCCGTGAGAAATGATAGTGACCTTAGGTATCCATACCTGATGTTCACGATCTTCGAACAGTTCAAAACTCATACTACGGCCCGCTAACTTCAAGTCCTGAATACGGGCATTCAGAACATCCAGCCACGCCTGCATTTTTGTTTGATCTTTAAGATCTTCTTCAGCGACCCCATCCATATAAATCATCTCTCTCATGATTTCGGACGGGTAAACACGAGACAATCGCTCGATAGTAGCAATGACCTTTCTGTACTCTTTTACCAAAGATTCCAAAGATTCATCACCGATACCTGGTGCATTCTCATTGACGTGAAGAGTGGCGCTTTCCAGAGCCGACTGGGTCAAATACTCATCCAGTGCAATATCGTCTTTCAGATATTGTTCCTGCTTGCCTTTTTTCACTTTATAAAGCGGTGGCTGGGCAATGTAGATGTAGCCGTTTTCGATCAGCTCAGGCATCTGACGGAAGAAGAACGTCAGGAGAAGGGTTCGGATATGAGAGCCATCGACATCCGCATCAGTCATGATAATGATGTTGTGATAGCGCAGCTTCTCAATATTGAATTCAGTACGACCAATCCCACAACCCATAGCGGTGATCAGAGTTCCTACTTCCTGAGAGGAAAGCATCTTGTCAAAGCGAGCTTTCTCAACATTCAGAATCTTACCTTTCAGTGGCAGAATAGCCTGGGTTTTCCGGTTTCGGCCTTGCTTGGCAGAACCACCCGCAGAGTCACCCTCCACTATATACAGTTCAGATAGGGCTGGATCTTTTTCCTGACAATCAGCCAGTTTACCTGGGAGACCGGCAATATCCAGAGCACCTTTTCTCCGGGTCATCTCACGAGCTTTACGGGCAGCTTCACGCGCTCTTGCTGCATCCAGCATCTTATTGACCACAGCCCGTGCTTCCTGAGGATTTTCCATCAGATAATCAGCAAGGTAACTACTCATCTCCTGCTCAACAGCCGTCTTTACTTCAGAAGAAACCAGCTTGTCTTTGGTCTGGGATGAGAATTTAGGGTCAGGGACTTTAACCGAAATAATTGCAGTCAGACCTTCACGCGCGTCATCACCGGAAGTGGAAACCTTCTGGTTCTTGGCAAAACCTTCCCGCTCAATGTAGTTGTTCAGATTTCGGGTGAGAGCGGCTCTGAATCCTGCCAGGTGAGTTCCGCCATCGCGCTGGGGAATGTTATTGGTAAAGCAGTAAATGTTTTCCTGAAAGCCATCATTCCACTGCATGGCCACTTCAACACCAATACCGTCTTCTCTAACTTTGGTGAAGTGAAAGACCTTGTTAATATTAGTTTTATTGGTATTCAGGTATTCAACAAATGCACTTAGGCCACCATCATAGCGGAATTCGTCTTCTTTACCGGTGCGCTCATCAAAGAGACGAATAAACACGCCAGAGTTCAAAAAGGAGAGCTCTCTGAGTCTTTTTGCCAGAATGTCATAGCTGAACTGAATATTGGAGAATGTATCCTCTGATGGCACGAAATGGACCTCTGTACCGCTCCTCTCAGTTTCGCCGATAACTTTCATGGGTTCCTGGGGAACACCGTGAGAATAGATCTGCTGGTGAACCTGACCATTCCTGCGAATCGTCAGTTTAAGCTCTTTGGACAGAGCATTAACCACGGAGACACCTACACCGTGCAGACCACCTGAGACCTTGTAAGTGTTGTCATCGAACTTACCGCCTGCATGCAGTACGGTCATGATAACTTCAGCGGCAGAGACGCCTTCTTCTTCGTGAATATCTACAGGAATACCCCGTCCATTATCACGAACGGTTATAGACTCATCGGGATGAATAATGACAGCTATTTCATCACAAAAGTCAGCCAGAGCCTCATCGATCGAGTTATCTACAACCTCAAACACCATGTGGTGAAGACCTGTACCGTCATCCGTATCGCCTATGTACATCCCTGGGCGCTTACGAACTGCATCCAGGCCTTTCAGCACTTTAATATTGGACGCATCGTAATTTTGTTCACTCATACTCTTTCTCCAGCGATTCAGTCTGGCGAATCTCACGCCCAGATTCCAAGTTCACAGATCCCTGTTTCACGTGAAACACTTTAAGATCAATTTCAGGCTCCCAGCAATCCACCAGTGCACCCGGCTCAACACAGGTAATAAATACCTGACTTTGCATATTCTGCAATATTCTGCACATAGCTCTTCTGTGGGGTGCATCCAACTCTGAAGGCAGGTCATCCACAAGAAAAACACACTGGCTATTATTAGCTTCTGAAAAGAGATAACCTTGCGCCAGCTTTAATGCACAAACTACTAACTTTAGTTGACCACGAGACAAAATATCGACGGCATTACTTCCTTCAAGCCGAACTCTGATATCTGCACGTTGTGGTCCTGATTGTGTGTATCCTGTCTGAAGATCTCGAACTGCATTTTCTTTTAGCACTTCAGCCAGAGACCGCTCTTTATCCCAACCTCTGTAATAGCTGATCTTGATATCAGCAAGAGAGGTTAGTTGGCTCAGAACATTCTGAAAAACGGGTGTCAGTTGTTCAAAATACTGTTGCCTGAGTTGATCTACGGCCTCAGCGGCTCTAACCAGCTCCACATCCCAGACTGATAATTGGGATGACAAAGACGAACCCGTTATTTTACCATGCCGAAGCAAACTGTTCCGCTGTTTAAGTGCTTTTTGAGTTCGCTTCCAAAGTGGTAAGAATTCATTGTGTTTCACGTGAAACACTCCCCAATCCAGAAACTGTCTTCTTTGCTTGGGAGACCCTTCCAAAAGCTTGAACGTATCCGGATTAATAATCTGCAAAGGCAAGAGCCTGGCAAGCTCGGAAGTGGACTTAAGACTTTCTCCTGCCACCCGGATTTGAAAGTTTTCTTCTTCTATATCCCGGGAAACACCCACGGGTATCAGGCGATCGTTATTAGACTGGATTTGTGCAAAGACCGTACATTTTCCCTGCTTATGCCGAATCACCGGTTTGAGTCTGGCACTTCGGAAAGATCTTGCCAAACCCAGCAGATGTATAGACTCAAGAATACTGGTTTTTCCACTGCCATTAAGACCGTAGAGAATATTGATATCCGCAGAAGGGGAGAAAGTAGCGGAAGCCAGGTTCCTGACATCCTTGATCATCAGCTTGTGAATGGTCATTTGCCTATACAACTCTCAGGAATGACGCTCTTCACTACAGCTCTTAATGAGGAGGGAGACTTCAGCAATAAAAGAGCCTTCTGCGCTGAGAAGGCCCTGAATAATAGAGAAACATTCAATGATGGTAAAAAAACCTTCATTAAAGTCTCATAGGCATAACAACATAAGTGGAATCACTGGTGTCAGATTCTTCCAGCAAAGCACTGCTATTTGTGTCTGAAAGAGTAATCTTGACGGATTCTCCAGAAATTACAGACAGAACATCCAGCAGATAGCTCACATTAAAACCAATCTCCATGGTTTCACCATGGTAAGCCAGATTGATTTCTTCTTCTGCTTCTTCCTGCTCCGGGTTGTTAGCCATAACCTTCAGCATGCCATCAGAGAGTATTAGACGAATACCACGGTACTTTTCATTAGAGAGAATGGAAGCACGCTGGAACGCCTGACGAAGCTCCTGACGATCACCAATAATGATCTTATCGCCACCACGGGGAACAACACGGTCATAGTCAGGAAACTTACCGTCCACCAATTTAGAGGTGAACATGAAATCGCCCGTTTTAGCCCTGATGTGATTGGCTCCAAGAGAGATATGAACCATCTCGTCGCCTTCAATCAAAAGACGAGCCATTTCAAGAATACCCTTACGAGGAACGATCACCTGGTGTCGATCCTGCTGGTTAATATCAGCATCTACAGTACACATAGCCAGACGATGACCGTCGGTAGCCACTGAGCGTAAAGTATTCTGACTGACTTCAATCAACATGCCATTAAGGTAGTAGCGGACATCCTGCTGCGCCATAGCAAAGCCACTGCGATCAATGAGTCGACGCAGACGAGTCTGACCAATAGTGAAGGTCATAGAACCCGCTTCTTCTTCAATGCTAGGGAACTCATTGGCGGGTAATGTCGACAGAGTAAAGCGGGAACGACCTGCTTTCAGTTTGACCCTCTGTTCATCCTGAGAAAACTCAATCAGTGAGTTTTCTGGCAAAGATTTACAGATATCCATCAGCTTCCGGGCAGGAACAGTAATTTCTCCTCCCTCAGAAACCGCATCCAGGGTCACTTTACCGACCAGCTCCACCTCCAGGTCTGTTCCTGTCAAAGAGAGCTGATCACCGTCCACCACCATCAGGACGTTGGACAATACAGGTAGTGTCTGTCTGCGCTCAACAACGCCTGCCACCAGTTGCAGTGGCTTGAGCAATGCTTCCCGATTAATGGTAAATTTCATCGCTTTCCTTTCTCTTGGCTACCTGGAAGGAAGTCCCTGCGACTTTCTTCCTGAATTCATAAATGTCTGCCAACTGAGTCTCGATCAGCTGGTCAGGGATCTCAAAAGATTTTTGTAGTCGTCACGGATTTCACCATCTTCACCCACCAGCTCTTTCACTTTACGGCAGGCATGAAGCACAGTGGTATGATCACGGCCACCATAAGCATCACCTATTTCAGGCAAACTGTGGCTGGTCAGTTCTTTGGAAAGAGCCATGGCTATCTGCCTGGGCCTAGCCACAGAACGACTACGACGCTTGGAAAGAATATCCGCAACCTTGATCTTGTAGTACTCTGCCACTGTTCTTTGAATATTATCAATACTGACCTGTTTATCTTGCAAGGCCAGTAGATCCTTCAAAGATTCCCGGATCAGATCAATATCAATCTTGCGACCCATAAAGTGAGCACTGGCGATGACTCTTTTCAGAGCCCCCTCAAGCTCACGAACATTGGATCGAATACGCTGAGCAATAAAGAAAGCGGCTTCATGGGGTAAATCCACTTTTTGTTGCTCTGCCTTCTTCATTAAGATAGCCACCCGGGTTTCAAGCTCAGGAGGCTCCACAGCTACCGTAAGACCCCAGCCAAAGCGGGATTTTAATCGCTCTTCAACCCCATTGATTTCCTTAGGGTAACGGTCGCAGGTCAAAATCATTTGCTGACCTCCCTCAAGCAGAGCATTGAAGGTATGGAAGAATTCTTCCTGGGATCGTTCTTTACCGGCGAAGAACTGGATATCATCAATCAGCAAAGCATCTACAGATCGATAATAACGTTTGAAATCATTGATAGCGTTTAATTGCAGTGCTTTAACCATATCTGCAACAAAGCGTTCAGAATGTAAATACACGACTCTGGCATTGCGATTTTGACGAACCAGAGAATTACCAACAGCATGCATAAGGTGAGTTTTACCTAAACCAACACCGCCGTATAAAAAAAGCGGATTGTAAGCAGCGCCCGGGTTTTCAGCTACTTGTCGAGCAGCAGCAAGTGCCAGCTGGTTAGATTTACCTTCTACAAAAGTATCAAAGGTGAAGTGAGCATTGAGAGAACTGTTGTGCTTTATTGATCCTTCGACTTCTATCTGTCGGCCAGATGAAGGCTTTTCCTTTTCAACAGGTAGACGGCTAACTGCGTCCTCTTTTACTTTAAGAGGATTCACTTTCTTCTGAAGAACTGGCGTCTCAATTATATCAGCAGGTGTATGCTGGCTGGAAGATGGCCCTGGAGCTTCACTCAGGCTCGAAACCAGCTCCCGAGTCACTACCTTCTTTTCTTCTACGGCCGACTGTGATGCCTCTGTATGCACAGGTTTGCTTACAGGTGCAGATACCCTTCGACTAAGGGACTGGGGACGACGATTCGAAACAGCCAAAGCAACTGCCGGGGACTGCCCGTCAGTCAGTTCATCAAGAATCTCTTCTACACGGGGCAAAAACTTCTCTTTCACCCAGTCTGCAACAAAACGATTAGGAGCCAGCAAGCAAAGATCGTGCTCATCACCCATCACTTTCAACGGGCGAATCCAGGTGTTGAACTGCTGTGAGGACAGTTCATCTTGAAGCAAGTCCACACACTTTTGCCAGAGCTCTAGAGGCACAGGCGGCTCTCCTGAAAATGGGTGAAATGGAAGTCAGTCAGCCTGCTGGTCGACTTCACTAAAGGCAGGAAACAGAACCTGTCCAGGAATACGTACTCTTCCACAGCGGATACTGCAGAAACGAGGGAAGAATAAGCAAAAAACAGCTTCAATTGTATCCTTTCAGGGAAAAGTTATCCACACCTTAAATTTCTCAAAGGTAAGTACATTAAAGTCAAATAAACCATATATTTCAGCATGTTATGAACAAAAAGAGCTAAAACAGGAAGCAAAATCCTTTGAAAAAATAATGTGGAAAAGGCTGTGTTGAGGAGGGGTAATGAAGGCTGGGTGAGCTGTGCATAAGTAGACTGCATTTTCGTACTGTGTATAAGGTGCCAAGTTATACACAAACTGTCAGCAAGAAGAGAACAGCATAATCGCTCTTTTTCTACACGATCACACACAAGGACAAGCCCAGAGCACAACAGGGCTGATAGGACTTATCCACAGAAAAAGGGCTGCTTAATATTTATTACATAAACAAAACAACATTACTCAAGTACATATGTACTATATATATTTCGTATTCATGGGTTACTCAGAATAAGTATTCGTGATTTGATTCTTGATTTAAATTTCTCTCGGACAGGATTTTTTCTATAAAGATATAGGGAAGTAATTACCCTTATAAAAATGCTTTTTTTTACTAGCCTTTTTGAATATCTGCCGAGAGTTACCAGAGCCCTAAGGATTAGACCTTTAGCCCCAGTGGCAAACTCTTGACAAATGCAAATTGACGCTAATCCCTCAATTACTTAGAATGCCCGTCTTTTTGTAAATTGATAAAACGAGAAACGTCATGAAAAGAACATTTCAGCCAAGCAATCTGAAGCGTAAACGTAGCCATGGATTCCGTGCTCGCATGGCAACTAAGAACGGTCGTGCGGTTATTAACCGTCGTCGTGCCAAAGGTCGTAAGCGTCTGGCCGCCTGATTTGGATTGACAGGTGGGCTTCGCTTTTGGTCGCGATCTGCGACTTTGCTCAGCAGCTGATTTTAAGCAGGTTTTCGACCATACGGATATCAAGGTCAGCAGTCGCAATTTGCTGATACTGGCTTGTAAGAATGATCTGGATCAACCCCGGCTGGGGTTGGTGATAGCCAAGAAAAATATCCGTAAAGCCACCGACCGTAATCGAGTCAAGCGGCATATCCGGGAAACTTTTCGCCTCCATCAGGAGGAACTGGGAAACCTGGATATTGTTGTTCTGGCCAGAAGAGGTCTGGGTGAGCTAGATAGCTGCGATATCAATAAACTGCTCGCTAACCAATGGTTTAAACTGGCCAGACGTCGGAATGAGCGGAAGGTTTCCGAAATGGAAGCCACAGCCTGAAGCAGGCACTCTATGGAGCTGCGTGACAGAGGAGGTAGAGACTACCTCCAGTCACTCTTCAGAAGAGCCAGTCATACTGTCTCACACAAATCAGCCGACGTGTTTCCTGTCGAATCGGCACAGACAGAGTAAAGCTGACATGACCAAACCTGTGATGAACTTTCTCATGCTTTTGCCCAGACGCACTGCCATGGGGTTGATCAAGGTATACCGTTATTGCTTGAGCCCGATTATGGCCAGGCATTGTCGCTTTTACCCAAGCTGTTCCAGCTATGCTCAGGAAGCTCTCGAACATCATGGTTTTCTGAAAGGCAGTTTTCTGACCTTGAAACGACTGCTGCGTTGCCATCCCTGGCATCCAGGAGGTTTTGATCCGGTGCCCGCTCCCTCAGACAGGCAAAACCGGTCATCAGACGATCATATTCATCACCAAGACTCTTTGGCTCGGACATCATGGATCTGCAAAGAACACTCTTGATAGGTGCTATAGCCGTTGTTGGTGTACTGACACTTCAGCAATGGAATGAAGACTACAATCAGACCCGGCCGGCCAGCGATGCTGTAGTGGCTAATGTCTCCACTTCTCAAAGTGGTTCTGATTTACCCACGATTACGTCATCATCTTCCTCTCCAGAAATTCTGGATGCCAAGGTTCAGTCATCTGCTCAACTGATCAGCGTTAAAACAGATACCCTGGACGTTCAGATTGACCCGGCCGGTGGTGACATTATTGGGCTCAGCCTGCCCAAATATCCTGCCTGGCTGCCTGAAGAAGGCGAAAAAGCCACTCCTTTCCAGCTTCTGGTTAACAGACCCGATTGCACACCTGGCGATGTTACCTGTGTCTACACCGCACAAAGTGGTCTGATTTCTACTGATGGTCCTACAAACGACCAGAATCAGAGACCACTCTACAGCTCAGAACAAACCAGCTATACATTACCCACCGGGCAGGATCAGCTGACCGTTAAGCTGACACGATCTACGGGTGATGTGCAGGTAACGAAAAGTTATACCTTTGAGCGTGGCACCTATGAGGTCGAAATGGCCTATGAGATTGCCAACAACAGTGACAAGGTATGGCGTGATACCTTCTACGCTCAGCTGAAGCGTGATGGTTCTGAAGATCCAAGCTCTGTGAACTCCAGTGCCCCCATGAATACCTATCTGGGTGCCGCTGTTCGTTCTGTTGACGAACCTTACAAAAAGCTGTCTTTTGACGATTTCCAGAAAGAGGCTTTCAAGGAAAGAGTTGATGGTGGCTACGCTGCAATTCTTCAGCACTATTTTGTTAGCGCCTGGGTGCCAAGTCAGAATCAGCCTCATACTTACTACACGCAAGTGTCACGTAACAATGAGTACTACATGGTGGGATTCTATAACGATCCTATCGTGGCCAATCCTGGTGAGAAGGTTTCCACGGGCGCCACACTGTACTCTGGTCCTAAAGAGCAGACAGCACTCAAGAATCTGGCCGATGGCCTGCAGCTGACCATGGATTTCGGTATTCTGTGGTTCCTGGCTCAGCCGTTGTTCATTCTGCTGCAGTTTATTCACTCTCTGGTGGGTAACTGGGGTTGGTCGATCATTCTGCTGACTGTTTGTGTGAAAGCTGTCTTCTATCCTCTGAACCAGGCTAGCTTCCGCTCTATGGCTAAGATGCGCAAGCTGGGGCCGAAGATGCAGGAGCTGAAAGAGAAGTACGGTGACGACCGTCAGAAGATGTCTCAGTCCATGATGGAGATGTACAAGAAGGAGAAGGTTAACCCTATGGGTGGCTGCCTGCCGATTCTTGTACAGATGCCAGTATTCATTGCTCTGTACTGGGTATTGCAGGAATCTGTTGATCTGCGACAGGCTCCATGGCTGGGCTGGATTCAGGATCTGTCTCAGATGGACCCTTACTTCATCCTGCCTTTGATCATGGGCGCTTCCATGTTTATTCAGCAGATGCTGAATCCGACTCCACCTGATCCTATACAGGCCAAGGTGATGAAGCTGATGCCACTCATCTTTACGGTATTCTTCCTGTGGTTCCCCGCAGGTCTGGTTCTGTACTGGGTGACCAACAACACATTGTCGATCATTCAGCAGTACTTCATTACCAAGAAGATCGAGAACGAAGGCTCCTGAGCCTGACATCTCTCAATAAAAAACGGACCGTAAAGGTCCGTTTTTTATTGCTGGGTATTCATCACACAGAGGTTGCAGGGCTGTCACTGTTCATCAGAACCTTCATTACTGGCTTCAAGGCCATGTCCAGGCAGTATTCACCAAACCCTCGAGAACGAACGACATCTCCATCGGAAGTCTTAAGGTTGTAATGAGTCTTTCCTTTGATCACCGAAGTGCCTCTTTCACCTACGGTTTTCAGAGTAGGTGTGCTGACCTTGTCATGAGAGCCATCACGGATAGCTCTATTTACTGTGCTTTCGAGCAGCTTTCCTGTTGTATACTTTCTAACCAGTCGTCCAAAGCTACAAATACCTTTAGCAATGTTTCCTGGCAAGGCTGCGATGCTTGATCCGACGCTAGCAAGGCTCGGCATACTGATATTCAAGCTCATAGATAAGTCCCCCCGTTAATTGTCTTGAGTTGAAGACTTTATCTTTCTATTCTAAAACCTTGACTGACCAATCTGTTGGCAGTACTGACGTCCCATGTTCTTGACGGCCATGGCGCCAGCATCCTCCTTGGATTAGACTACGCCTCAATTTTCTATCTCCGACCTGGCTTATGTCCGATCTCAGTAATCTCCATAAAGACACTATTGCAGCTCAAGCTACCGCTCCCGGTAGAGGTGGGGTGGGTATCATCAGAGTTTCCGGTCCTGAGGCTTTGCGAGTAGCCAGAGATGTTCTGAAAATGGAACCCCGACCTCGATACGCTCATTACGGCCCTTTCTATGATGAGCAGGACGAGGTATTGGATGAAGGCCTGGCACTCTTCTTCCCTAATCCAAACTCATTTACTGGAGAGGATGTTATAGAGTTCCAGGGGCATGGTGGACCGGTCATTCTGGACATGTTGCTGAAGAGAATTAATGCTCTGGGGATCAGACTGGCCAGCCCGGGAGAGTTTTCCGAAAGGGCTTTTCTTAATGACAAAATGGATCTGGCACAGGCTGAGGCCATAGCGGATCTGATTGACAGTACTTCAGAGCAGGCAGCCAGGTCGGCTCTGAGATCATTACAGGGCGCTTTCTCGAGAAGAGTGAATGAGCTGGTAGAGTGTCTGATCGAACTGAGAATTTATGTCGAAGCGGCCATAGATTTCCCGGAAGAAGAGATTGATTTCCTGGCCGATGGAAAAGTGGCAGGGGATCTCAAAACCATTATCAGTCACCTCTCACAGGTTATGAAAGAAGCGGGTCAGGGTGCGATTCAGCGTGAGGGAATGACCGTTGTGATCGCCGGTCGTCCCAACGCAGGTAAATCCAGTCTGTTGAATGCTCTGTCAGGACGGGAATCAGCCATCGTAACGGATATAGCCGGCACCACCCGTGATGTACTCAGAGAGCATATCAATATTGATGGAATGCCCTTGCATGTTATCGATACTGCCGGTCTGCGTGAGACTGAAGATAAAGTCGAGCAGATTGGAGTAGAAAGAGCCTTCAAGGAAATTGAGGATGCGGACCGGGTTCTCTTGATGGTGGATGGATCAACCACCGACGCAAAAGATCCTCATGATATCTGGCCTGAGTTTGTTGATCGTCTGCCATCCAGAGAAAAGCTGACGGTCATTCGTAACAAGATTGATCTCACAGGCGAACAAGCGGGCGTAGAGGACGTTTCAGGCGTTCCCCTGATCATGGCGTGTGCAATGAGAGAACATGGCCTGGACGCGCTTAGAGAGCACCTGAAGACCTGTATGGGTTATGAAGGCGCTATGGAAGGTGGCTTCTCGGCTCGTCGAAGGCATCTTGATGCATTACGCAGAGCGGAAGAGTTTCTGGATAATGGTCAGAAGCAGCTTGAATATAGGGGAGCAGGAGAGCTTCTGGCTGAAGACCTTCGTCATGCTCAAAAAGCATTAGGCGAGATCACCGGCGAGTTTTCCAGCGATGATTTACTGGGCCGTATTTTCTCTTCTTTCTGCATTGGTAAGTAACTAAACTGGGGCAGTTTAAAAAAGTGGGTTTTTGAAACTCCTGGGGCTGACGCAGTAATCATTCGAATTAGAAAATTTAAGGTATGTACCCATTACTTGAGTGCACCCTGAGCAGATATACCAAACTAGTACATGGTTTTCTTACAGGGTACGCTTTGGATCAAAATTTATCAGGTCAGTGAGAAAACATGGATTGAACGACTGTTTCTTCTCCCTGGAACCGGGAGATAGAGCGATTAATATCTTCCACCAGAGAGTCAGCCATATCCCTTGAAAATCCTTCCCTAACCACTATGCGCAGGATAGATATATCCTGAATATTGGCTGGCATTGTATAAGCCGGAACCTGCCAGCCAAAGCGACGCAATGCGTCAGACAGTTCATAGGCATCAAATCCTACATTATCCTTGACTCTAAAAGAAATAACAGGAATGGTTGCACCATTGTTGATGATGGCAAAGTGACCAGTCGACTCAAGTTGCTTCGCAAGATTTATGGCAGTTTGTTGCAGGCTTTCCATGATCCGCTTATAACCATTAAACCCAAGGCGTATAAAGTTATAGTATTGTGCGAGCACCTGATTTCCTGGGCGGGAGAAGTTTAATGTAAACGTTGGCATATCGCCGCCAAGGTAGTTCACATGAAAAATCAGGTCTTCTGGTAACTCGTCATAATCACGCCAGAGAACCCATCCGACACCAGGATAAACCAAGCCATATTTATGCCCTGAAACGTTAATGGACTTTACCTGGGGTAACTGGAAATCCCACTTTAAATCAGGGTGCAGAAAAGGTGCCACAAAGCCACCACTGGCCGCATCAATATGTAGAGGAATTTCCCAACCGGATGATTCATTGTGCTTTACTAGTGCATCATGAATCGCCTCTATTGGCTCATATTCTCCTGTAAAGGTTGTTCCAAGAATTGCGACAACGCCAATCGTATTTTCATCAACCTGGGCAAGGACTCCTTCAGGATCAATAACGTAACGGTCTTTGGTCATGGTCACATAACGAGGTTCTACATCCCAGTAACGGCAGAACTTTTCCCAGACAACCTGAACATTGCTACCTAAAACCAGGTTAGGATTATCCTGAGGTAACCCTCTTGATTTCATCTTTTCTCGCCACTTCCACTTGAATGCCAGTCCTGCCAGCATGACTGCTTCACTAGAGCCCAATGTTGATGTTCCCGCTCCGGACTGAGGTGCGTGATACAAATGGGAGAGTATATTTACGCATCGTTCTTCAATCTTTGCCGTTTGGGGATATTCATCCTTGTCAATCATGTTTTTATCAAAGTTTTCCCCCATGAGTGCTTCTGCTTCAGGCTCCATCCATGTTGTCACGAACGTTGCCAAATTAAGACGGGAATTACCATCAAGCATCAATTCATCATGAATAAGACGATAAGCTGTTGTAGGGGAGATTTCCTCTTCAGGCATTTGAAACTTTGGGATAGATTCCGACATAGCTCTAGAGCTATACGACGGTGATACATTGCTACCGTGTTTGGTGCTTTTTCTGACTAAAACCATGGGTTCCTACTTATTTGTTCGCAGATTTGTATTATTGACCTGATTTTACTAAAAGCCATTCAGGCTTGCGAAGCCTGAGAATAATAATTGCTCCGCCAAGAGAAGCCAGACAGGTCAGTAGAATCAAAACTTCAAAGCCAAAAAAGCCTAGCGGATCAGGTGTTGGGGGAATAAAACCAATAATAAGACAGGCTGTGGCACAGAGTGCCCCGATACTGCTGATTATCCACATACCCAGATTCCCTCCAGGAATTTTATAGGCTCTGGGTACTTCTGGATGGGTATACCGTAAACGTATCGCTGCCGAAAACATCATGATGTACATGATCGCATAGAGGATGATAGCAATAGACGTTAGTAACAAGAACACACTATTAACGTCGTTCACCAAAAGAAATAGTAAGCCAATCATAGATATACTGAGAGCCTGTGCAATCAACAGTCGTACAGGCACGTCATAATTATTGGTCTTTTGGAAATAAGGAGGCAGGTTACCGCATACGCCAGCAGCCCAAAGCCCCTTGACAGGTCCTACAACCCAGGTACTGACTTGCCCTGCGGCCCCCATGGCAATCAGAAATGCGATCAAGGAAATCCACTCTCCAGCATGAAACTGATCAAGAAGTATGAAGAATGCCTGGGTTGCGCCATTAACCGGATTGATCTGTTCAGCTGGAATCAGCACGCCGACGGCCAGCCCACCAAGCAGGGTGAGGATAAACCCGAGGATTGCCGCAGTAAATAGCGCCAGGGGAAAGTTACGCTGAGGGTCTTTCACTTCCACCGCATGATTGGCAGATACCTCTATACCCACAAAGCCAAATACAAAGCTCAAGAAAAACAGCAAGCCTGTCGTATCAGTGAGAGATGGAATTATGTTGTCTCGTGTCAGGCTCAGGTCGATGTGAATAGTCTGACCCGACACAATATAAAACCCTGCTCCAAGAATAAGCAGGATTGTTGGCAATAGAACACCGGCAAGTAAGGCAACGCTGGAAATTAGACCGGAAAGGTGAGTTCCTTTAAAGTTAATCAGAGTAGCAAACCAGTAAACACCAATGATAACGCAAGTAATGAAATAAGGATTAGAGCCAAGGTCGGGAGCAAACACATAAGCAAGGGAACCTCCCACGTAGGCTAGTATGCTGGTGATACCAAAGACGCTTTGAATCCACTGCAGCCAGGCTGCCAGAAAACCCGCAGATGAACCAAATGCTGCGTCTATCCACTGATATACACCTCGTTCAGGCCATCCGGTCGCCAGTTCTGCGGAAACAAGCGCTACGGGAATGAGGAATGCAAATACGGTTATCGCATTAAAAATCACCATATGTAACCCGGTTTCCGCCATGGCTGGCATATTTCTTAGGGTCATGAACAGAGCTGCAGTTATAAATATCAGTGGCAGAACAGTAATTGTCCCACCTTTATTGTCAGAGTTTTTCATTATCAAAAGTTAAAGCTTGGATTGTAATGGAATTTGTTTGTTTGCAATGATCAGTAAAAATCAAATGATAAACAAGTTTAGGCTGAAGTTTCTTTAAATACGACAATTTATTGGTATTTTACGGAAGCTGTGCTAAACCTGTTTTAGTGCCACACAGGGTTGCCAGATGTTTATTCATTCACGTCTATTCCTGATTCTTCCATTCATTATTTTGCCACTTTTTGCCTCCGCCATTGATAAGATTGATATCAGTCCGCCTCAAACATTTGAGCCTGAAGTCTGGCACCCTAAAGTGGTTGTCTTATTCAGCGACAGTTTAAGTGACAGTCACGGTGACAGTTTTCTAAACCCCGACAGAGCCTATTCGACTTATAACCTGCTCAGAACGCTCAACGGGGAGATGGTGACAAACAAGGAAGGTGATGAAGTTCGCCCCATGGATCTCAGTGGGATCATCGGTAGAAGAGCCAGTATTAATAATCTTCAGATTAATCTGGAACTGATGAGCAGAGAGATTTATAGAGAGAGTCAGGAAGAAGGGCCGCTTGGGCGGTTTTTCAAAGAAATTCAAGCTCACCTGTTGGAAGGTTTAGGGGATCTGCTGACGAAAATTGTCGTTTTAATTGATAAGGCTGAAGGCAAGCTCGATAAAATCATGTTGAGTACCCTGGAACAGGTTTCTGGAAAACTCGATTCCTGGATGAGAAAGGTTAAGAGAGATGGCACGACCTGGACCGTACTGAAATCACTCAAGCATCAAACAAACTTTCTGATAGATCTGGTGGAGGATGATCTGGAGGATTTAATGCTGGATTTCTCAGAAGATCAGTTGCTGGAGATCACCGGTCAACTGAAAGATATGATTCCTCTGGTCCCCGATCCTGAGTACTACATAACCGGTAAATGGACTGCCGGAGTTGAGCTGGACAGGGTATGGGCTGAGTATGTCATTCGCATGATGTCTACTGATGAGCAGAAGGTAGAGCTGGATAATCGTGCAATGGCTGGCAGTTGGACGCTTTGCGCTGCTGCGAAAATGGTCAATATAGATGTCCTGAAGAAAACAGCTGCCGGACTCTTCAATGGTTTTGTGATGTTGTTTCAGGGCAGTCTGATTCCTCCCTGTGAAGGTCTGATTGTTCAATCTTATCTGAACCAACAAAGAGAATTGTTCAGAAAACGAGAGAAGAGAAAAGCAACACTAAAGGATGATCTGATTCCTGATAATACTCTGGTCGTATTTTTTAATGGTGCCAATGACTTCCTGAATATGTGGGCAGACCCTGATGATGTCGCCCAGGAACACATTAACGATATCTTCAACATTCTCTCGTCTGGAGCGCGGAGAGTCGTTGTGGTTCTCTTGCCCGATATTGGTAAAACACCGAGATTCATAGGGACCGAAGAAGGTCTTAAAGTGAGCGGCCTGATAGAAAAATACAATGACAGTATGGAGCAAAGGTTACAGCTGCTGAGGGAGCGCTTTAATGGTGAAGGGGGTTATCAGGTCACTACCATTCATGGCGATCATATTTTCGATGTTTTACTGGCTCAGGATCGCTGGGATACCGTAAACCCTTTACTGGATGTAGAAGTGCCGGGTGTGGATAAAGAGGACGTCAGAAAAGAAGCTAAGGCAACCCAAAACTTTGTCACTCAAGAACT
Source organism: Endozoicomonas sp. (assembly GCF_051008435.1). Lineage (GTDB taxonomy): Bacteria > Pseudomonadota > Gammaproteobacteria > Pseudomonadales > Endozoicomonadaceae > Endozoicomonas_A. The sequence continues at coordinate 38,273 of NZ_JBPCXO010000183.1, forward strand.
GGTTGAAAATCGAGCTTTTGATGATAACTGGAAGTTGAAAGGGCGCTCCAAAGCAGAAGCCACCTCCATAAAGGTTGTGGATAAAAAAGTGGCCTTCTTTGCTGACAGTGTTCACCCCAGTGCAGAAGCTCACTATGCCATTGCCAAGATGGCTTGCGAAATGATGTCTGAGAAAGGACTTTACTGTAATCCGGCCAATTACCCGCTAAGCAAAGCTCGTGAAGACAGCAAAGATCATGACCCAACGCTGGGAGCATCGATCAAACCAGAGAGGGATGAACTCTGAAGGGGTCAGAGTGAATGCCCTTTCTGATCGAACAGCACCAGTCCATGAGGCTGTATTGAGATATCCACAGGCGTGCTTTCCGGGAATGGGGTTGAGTTCTCCACAACCAGAATACTTTCTTTGAGCTTAACCTCTGTCCTCAGACTGGTACCCATAAACTGCTGGCTCTTGATCTGGGCTGGATCCACTGGGTTCTCGCACTGACACTTTTCAATTGAGAACATTTGCGGCCTGATAAACAGTTCTGCAGCCTGGCCAGGATGGGCTGAAATTTCACTGGATGATTCAACAATACCCACCGGGGTGGAAACACTGCGACTGTTGATAATTTCACAGGGCAACAGATTGCCTGAACCCATAAACTCAGCCACAAACCGATTCGCAGGGCGATTGTAGACATCAAAAGAGTGGCCTCTTTGCAGAATTTCTCCTTCATGCATGATGGCCACAGAATCAGCAAAGGCAAACCCTTCGTCACGGCTGTGAGTAACAAACAGGCCAGCCACTTTTTGCTGTTTGAGAATATCCCTGATCTCCCTCACCAGTCTTTGTCTCACCTGGCTATCGATATTGGAAAAAGGTTCATCCAGCAACAGCAGGGAAGGGTTGTTGGCTAAAGCTCTGGCAATGGCTACTCGCTGCTGCTGTCCACCGGAAAGTTCATGAGGATAACGCTTATCAAGACCTGACAGATTGACCAGCTCCAGCATTTCATCAACTCGCTTGCGAGTGTCTCTGCGAGACAGATCTTTCAAACCAAAAGCAATGTTGTGAAACACGGTCAGATGAGGAAAGAGGGCATAATCCTGAAAAATCATACCAATTCCCCGTTGTTCGGGCGGAAGGATTCCATGGGCAGAACTGACTTTCTGACCGTGCAGGGAAATGCTTCCTGCTGAAGGTTCTATCAGTCCTGAAATAGCTTTTAATAGCGTTGTTTTACCACAGCCACTTCGACCCAACAGGCAAACAATTTCTCCCTCTTCCACCTGAAGATTCAAGTCAGAGAGCACATTGGTTTGTGCATAGCGGCAGCTCAGGCCAGCAATATTCAGGGCTGTCATTTTTGTTCTGCCTCCAGTGATCGGTTCAGAAGTATCAGCGGTACCAGTCCGGCCAGTACCAGTATCAGGGCAGCCAATGCTGCCTGTTCCAGTCTTTCATCGGAAACAAACTGGAAAACCCAAGTTGCCAGTGATTCAAAGCCAAAAGGCCTTAATAGAAGGGCTGCAGGCAGCTCTTTCATGGACTCAATGAAAACCAGTAGAAAGCCCGTTAACAAGCCTTTTCGGATCATGGGCACATGCACTCGCCTGACCATCTCCACAGGCTTGCATCCCAAAGTTCGGCTGGCCATGTCGAGAGAAGGAGATACCCTGCCCAGGCTCGATTCCACACTGCCAACGGCCACGGCTGAAAAGCGCACAGTGTAAGCGAAAATAATCGCAAAAATGGAACCACTGAAGATCAGACCAACAGAGGGGTATTCGAAGGCCATGATAATACCATTCAGTCCGTGATCCGACAGGGTTAATGGGGTAAGAACACCAATGGCCAAAACATTACCGGGCAAGGCATAACCCGTTGATACCAAACGAGAGGGAACACTGGCAAAGCGACTTTTCTGCAGGCGTTGATACAGTCCAAGAAACAGGGCGACCAGTGTCGCAAATGTAGCGGCACCCAGAGAGACTTTTAAACTGTTCAGGCTGTATGTCAGCAGTTCTATATTCCAGGAGTCACCGAAATATCTGAAGACATAATCCAGCAAAATCAAGGAAGGCAGAAGGAATCCAAGCGTCACCAGCATCCAGCACCAGACCATAGCCAAACCCTTTTTCCATCCCTTAAGAGGAGTGGGTTTCTTATGATCCTGCCCGGTATTTTTCTGATAAAGCTGTTGTCTTCTGCGGCTGTACTTTTCCATGGAGATCAGCAGCATAACCACAACCAGCATAATGGCAGACAGTTTTGCTGCGGCATTCAAACTGCCATAACCCAGCCAGGTATCATAGACGGCTGTCGTTAATGTAGGGACGGCAAAGTAATCGACGGTGGCAAAATCACCCAGTGTTTCTATGCCCATTAACGCAAGCCCGGTAATAATGGCTGGCCTGGCCATGGGAACCGATACTCTGAGAAAACTGGAAACAGGAGAGCAGCCTAATAACCGACTGGCCAGAATCTGGCTCTGAGAGTGTTCAAGAAAAGCCGTTCTGGCCAGCAGATAAAGATAGGGATACAGCACTAGAGCCAGAATAATGATTGCGCCACCCAAACTGCGAATATCAGGGAAGAAATAATCAGCAGCACTTTCCCAACCCATTAGATCTCTTAACAGCCTTTGGACCGGGCCTGCGTATTCAAGAAGATCGGTATAGATATAGGCAACAATATAGGACGGCATGGCCAAAGGTAGAACCAGAAGCCACTGAAGGTAACGCTTACCGGGAATATCACAATTTGCCATTATCCAGGCGGCAGGCAGGGCCAGTATCAAACCCAGAATGCCTACACCGGAAATCAGTAATACGGTATTGAGAATGTAGGTGCCGAGAACGGTATTGCGCAGATGAGCAAAAATCTCGCCGGTGGGCGCTGAGGCCTCATAGACCAGAGCCAGTACCGGCGTAAAAAGCAGAAAAGCCAGCAACCAGCTGCCAGCTCTCCAATAGATTGAAAGGCCTTGCCTTGAAAGTGACTGAACACTGCCACGCTGCATAGAGAGTGGTGTCGAGTCATTTTCCGGTGCTTCTAAAGCTGTAGGCACATGTTTCATGAAAGTCTGTTAAATATCTGTCTGAGCTCTGCCAAGCTGCGAATTCTACAGAAACCGGAATGAATATCAGTAGAATTTGCATGTCTTTTTCAAACGGCTTGGGCTGATCATGACAGAGCTCTATTTAATTACAGATCAAAACGTACTTCGTCTAACAGTTTTTGAGCTGTAGCGTAGTTCTCAGCCAGTTTGTAAACCGGCAGATCGTCGGATTTGAACTCACCCCAGGAAGCGACTATCTCGGATACTGGAACCTCTGGGTTTACAGGGTATTCCATGTTGACTTCAGCGTAGGTGGCCTGAGCTTTGTCCCCGGCCAGGAATTCCATCAGCTTAACGGCGTTATCCTTATTAGGAGCGTACTTGGTCAGAACCATACCACTAACGTTTACGTGAGAGCCGTTGCCTTTCTGGTCAGGGAAGTTGATGAAAACAGACTCAGCCCATGGGCGTTGCTCTTCGTTTGCCATCATGGCGCCATAGTAGTAGCTATTGCCGATAGACAGGTCGCAAACACCTTCTTTGATCGCTTTCACCTGAGCACGGTCATTCCCCTGAGGACGACGGGCCAGATTTTCCTTGAAACCTTCCAGCCATTCACGGGTAGCTTTTTCACCATTGTGAGCCACATAAGAGGCTACCAGTCCAACGTTATAAGCATTCTTGCCGCTTCGGGTGCAGATCTTGCCTTTGTATTTTGGATCAGCCAGATCATCGTAGGTAATACCTTCTGGCTTATCTGAGCGCTTGGTGGTGTAAATATTTCTGACACGCTTGGTCAAGGCAAACCATTCACCATCCGGATCTCGGTACTGAGCCGGAATGTCTGCATTAATGGACTTGCTGTTGACGGGCTGGCTCAGATCTTTTTCCACCAGATTCATCAGTCGACTGATATCGGTCGTTAATACAAGGTCAGCAGGACTCAGCTTGCCTTCTCGCTCCAGTCGTTCACTCAAACCTTTTTTGGCAAACACAACATTGACTTCAATGCCTGTGTCTTTGGTGAATTGAGCAAACAGTGGTTCCACCAGAAACGGCTGGCGGTAGGAGTAAACATTAATAGCTTCCGAGGCCTGAGAAATAGCTGATACAGCCATAATACCAGTGGCGGAAAGTGCGATGAGGGCTTTCTTTAACATGAGCGACAACCGTTGATTTTTATAACATCAATCTAAACAAGAAACATTATCATTCGCGGATTCTACAGAAATTCCCTCTGATCGCCAGTTATTTAAGTACATAAGTACTAACTATTTAGTTCTATTCATCTTCACTCCGCTCATACCAAATCCTGACATTTCATTTCTATTTCAATAAAAAGTCTCTTATATCCGTCTGTGGATAAAAAATGACTTCTTATAAGTCTAAATATTCTTCGAGCACAGGTTCTATCACGCTTTCAGTGAGAAGATTCAGCAAAATCTGAGCTGTGGAAAGCTACATTGAGAAGCTATTCATAGGTAGAGGGATAAGATCTTGATGAATTTCTACTGTGGATAAAAGGCTATTTATCCACAGATAAAGAACACCTTAACCGGAGGATTCTAACAGCACACTGACAGACTTATTCATTTTCTAAATTTATGATGTATATGAGGTTTTTTTACTTATCCACAGAAAGTACTCACACCATTAATAACAAAAACATCTAATAAACACTACATTAGCGATGGCAATTGTATTTACTGTTATTCACAAGTAAGGACCTCTAAAGACTATGGGAAGCCAACATAGAAAATTTCGGGCTTTACGACTGAACCCATAGTCCAAGCCGCATTAAGCTACGCGGCAGTTGATTGAGAGGCTGAAAAACCTCTGTGATGAAAAGGATGCATGTTGTGAACAAGAGAGCTGATGTATAATCCACGCTCTTTTTTATTGATCGTAAATATTCCAGCTCGAATCGTTGCTGTGGATAGTTATGGTTTGAAGTGAGCTGAATGTTTAGCTCATAGCTGTTTGGGCCTTACGGCTACCCATGAACAAATACAGGTAATGTGACCTTGGCAGTGGACTTTCCAACCCGGTTTGATGTGATAGTGATAGGTGGTGGCCATGCAGGTACAGAGGCTGCCCTGGCTTCTGCACGCATGGGTGTTAATACACTCTTGTTGACCCATAACATCGATACTCTGGGGATGATGTCCTGTAATCCAGCCATTGGTGGGATAGGCAAGAGTCACCTGGTAAAAGAAGTAGATGCTCTGGGTGGTGCTATGGGACTGGCCACTGATTTAGCCGGTATTCAGTTTCGGGTATTAAATGCTCGTAAAGGACCTGCAGTCAGAGCCACTCGTGCTCAGGCTGACCGTGCGCTTTATAAAGAAGCCATCAAGAACATTCTGGAAAAACAGGACAATGTGTGGATATTTCAGCAATCCGCTGATGACCTGATTGTCGAACAGGGTCAGGTGGCTGGTGTTGTCACCAATATGGGGGTTAGATTCCTGTCCTCCAATGTTGTCCTGACAGCGGGCACTTTTCTGGGTGGCAGAATTCATATTGGCCTGGAAAATCACAGTGGTGGCCGAGCCGGAGATCCTCCATCCATTGCTCTGGCAAATCGACTGAGAGACCTGGATCTTGCAGTTGAGCGTCTTAAGACCGGAACACCTGCCCGTATTGATGCCCGTTCAGTTGATTTCTCGGTTTTGGATGAGCAACCGGGTGACACTCCAATTCCGGTTATGTCTTATCTGGGTTCTGTGGATCAACACCCACGCCAGGTATCTTGCTACATTACCCATACCAATGAGCAAACCCATGAAATCATTCGTGGGGGTCTTGATCGTTCACCTATGTTCACCGGTGTGATTGAAGGGATTGGTCCAAGATACTGTCCTTCCATTGAAGACAAAATCACCCGCTTTGCCGACAAGAACTCTCATCAGGTATTCCTCGAACCAGAAGGTTTGAATACCAATGAACTCTACCCCAATGGTATTTCCACCAGTCTGCCATTTGATGTTCAAGTGGCTATGGTTCGCTCTATTCGCGGTTTGGAAAATGCTCACATTACCCGTCCGGGTTATGCCATTGAATACGATTACTTCGACCCAAGAGGGCTGAAGTACTCTCTGGAAACCAAAGCCATTGACGGTTTGTTCTTTGCCGGACAGATTAATGGCACAACGGGCTATGAAGAAGCTGCAGCACAAGGGTTGCTGGCGGGCTTGAATGCGGGTCTGAAGGCTCAGGAAAAAGAGAGCTGGTGTCCTCGCAGAGATGAAGCTTACATTGGTGTTCTGGTGGATGACCTGATTACCAACGGTACCAGCGAGCCCTATCGAATGTTTACCAGCCGGGCTGAGTACCGCCTCATTCTGCGTGAAGACAATGCTGATTTGCGTCTGACAGAAAAGGGGCGTGAGCTGGGTTTGGTGGATGATGTGCGCTGGGCAGCGTTCTGTAATAAAAAAGAGCTGATCGAAAAGGAAAATGAGCGCCTTCGGACAACTTACATTCATCCGAAGACAGAAGCCTCGGCCAAAATTGACGGTAAGCTTTCCAACCCCATCAGCCGTGAATACAGCTTGCAGGAACTGCTGCGTCGTCCCGAGCTGACTTATGATGATGTAGCTGCGCTTTCTGGCGATCCGGAAGAAAATCCTCAGGTGTGTGAGCAGGTTGAAATTGCCACTAAGTACGAAGGGTATATCAATCGACAGACTGAAGAGATTGATCGCATGCGCCGTTATGAAGGAACAAGGATTCCTGAAGCGCTTGATTACAGCGTTATCGAAGGTTTATCCAATGAGCTGAAACAGAAGCTTATTGAGTACAGGCCGGAAACACTTGGGCGGGCTTCTCGAATCCAGGGAATGACCCCGGCGGCGGTTTCACTGTTGCTGATCCATCTTAAAAAACGTTCAATGGTTGCCTGATCCAGAGTATTGCCTACAGACTTTGCTTTCTATGCCGGGAAGTGAAGTCTGCCTCGAGTCGGGCGATCGCTTTTCTTGTGTAAGGCCTTGTCACGTAACGATTGGCGCTTCGTTTTTAAAAGGGTACGGAGCGTTATCCGACCTTTTCTAGCAGAATGCGAATTTACTCGTCTAGCGGTTAAAGCGGGCTTCCAGATATTTGTAACGGGTGCTGAGAAATCGGTGATGAGCTGGGCTTGTTCTCTTATCGCAAGTTCAGGTTCTGATGCATCTCCAAAAAAAAGATTAACCCCTGCTTCAAGCCGGTTGAGAATACTCTGAAAAAGTCGTTTGATTATTTTTTTCATAAGTCTAATTGATACTGTTTTTTTATCAATGTGGCTATGAAAAATACCCCTGGATTCGAAAGTTCTGAATTCGACTGAACCCGCTATTTGCAATACACTATCCACCAAGCCGCAAGGCTCTTAATCCATGTACCCTATCCGGACTGTTTCTTGATGTCATTTCTGTCCTTACGTGAACGCATCTGCGAGGGCGCAGCTGCGCAATCCCTGTCTTTGGCGGATAGCCAGGCAGACTTGCTAACGCGTTATGTAGAGCTGCTTGCCAAGTGGAATAAAGCCTATAATCTGACAGCAGTTCGCGATCCGGTAGAGATGGTGTCCCGGCATATACTTGACAGTCTGAGTATTGCGCCCTTCATGTCAGGCGACTATCTGATGGACGTAGGTTCAGGGCCGGGTTTGCCTGGAATTCCCATGGCTATTCTGAATCCGGAAAAACAGTTCACACTGCTGGACAGTAACGGTAAGAAAACTCGATTTATGACTCAGGCCAAAACAGAGCTGGGTCTTGAAAATGTTATAGTGGCCAATTGCCGGGTAGAATCATTTGAGGCAAAGCAGCCGTTTGACGTTATCATGTCCAGAGCTTTCAGCTCACTGGTGGATATGATTGAAGGTACAAGTCACCTGATTAAAGCCGATGGCAGGTTCCTGGCAATGAAGGGTCTGTACCCTGAGCAAGAGCTGGTTGATTTGAAGCAGGTAAGACCGGAAATATCCATGTTGGAGAGTCATGCATTGGATGTCCCGGGTTGTGAAGCACAGAGGCATCTGGTTATCCTGAAGGCAGACGTGTAATTTAAACAGACAGCTTTTAACAAACACAACGACGATACGGTAGCAATTGGCAGTGGGAAAAATTCTTGCGGTAACGAACCAAAAAGGTGGAGTAGGGAAGACCACTTCCTGCATCAACCTGTCCGCCTCCCTGGTAGCCACCAAACGAAAGGTGCTACTGGTCGATATGGATCCTCAGGGGAATGCCACAACGGGCAGTGGTGTTAATAAGCATGACCTGGAGTATTCGTCGTATCATGTTTTGACTGGGCGATGCTCCATTGACCAGGCTATTCAGAGTTCTGAAGAAGCGGGTTATGATGTAATTCCGACCAATGCCGACCTGACTGCAGCTGAAGTTGAGCTCATGTCAATGGACGCAAAGGAAACCCGACTGCGAAACGCACTGGCCTCTGTCAGCGATCGGTATGACTTTATTTTAATCGATTGTCCACCGTCGCTTAATATGCTGACACTGAATGCTCTGGCTGCAGCAGAAGGTGTGATTATTCCCATGCAGTGTGAATATTATGCACTGGAAGGCTTAACCGCGCTGATGGAAACCATTACTGGCATCCGACAGACGATTAATCCAAGACTTCATATTGAGGGTCTGCTCAGAACCATGTACGACCCTCGTATCGGTTTGACGAATGAAGTTTCCAGACAGTTGATTGGTCATTTTGGTGATCAGGTTTATCGTACTGTTATCCCACGCAATGTGCGCCTGGCAGAGGCTCCAAGCCATGGTAAGCCCGTACTGGCTTATGATCGAACCTCCAGAGGAGCGGTAGCTTATCTGGCACTGGCAGGTGAGTTGGTTCGCAGACACGAAAAAAGTGTTCAAGAGCTCAAGACTGAAAGGAAGACAGGGACCTGATGGCTAAAAAACGTCTTGGCACCAATTTAAGTGCGTTGATGGGAGGCGCAAACCTCTCTTCCTCGGTTTCCGATGAACTGACCAATCCGACAGATACACCTGAAGGCGCAGCAGCTCATGATAGAGAGCTAAAAGAAATTCCTGTTGAATTTGTTGTGCGTGGCAAATATCAACCGCGTCGGGACATGCATCCGGATGCACTGGAAGAGCTGGCTGAAAGTATTAAAGCCCAGGGCATCATGCAGCCTATTATTGTTCGTCCTTTGTCTCAGAATCGTTATGAGATTATTGCCGGAGAGCGGCGCTGGAGAGCAGCGCAGATCGCCGGACTGGCCGAAGTACCTGCCCTGATTCGGGACGTGCCTGATGAAGCAGCCATTGCCATGGCTCTGATCGAGAATATTCAGCGGGAAGATCTTAATCCCATTGAAGAAGCGATCGCTTTGTCCCGTTTGCAAAAAGAATTTGAACTGACCCAGCAGGAAGTGGCGGAAGCGGTCGGTAAATCCAGAACGGCGGTTGCCAATACTTTGCGTCTGATGTCTTTGAGCCCTGACGTGAAAAAGATGCTGGAATACGGTGATCTGGAAATGGGTCACGCCCGCGCTTTGTTGCCTCTCTCTGATATGGAGCAGCTCGAAGCTGCCAGAACCATTGTTGCCAAAGGCTTATCGGTTCGCCAGACAGAAGCTCTGGTCCGTCGAATGGTTCAGGAGAAAGAGCAGGGCAAGAAGAAAACCCAGAAAAAAATTGATCCTGATATCAAGCGCCTTGAAGAGGACTTGTCCGATCGTGTTGGAGCCAAAGTGGCTATTTCCCACAACGCGAAAGGAAAAGGAAAACTGGTCATTTCCTATAACAGCCTTGATGAGCTGGATGGTGTTCTGGCCCATATTCAATAAATCCCTGATTATTAAGACTGACTGCCCTGATGATCAACAAAAGGGTGGTCAGGCTTCGATCGCTTTACCCTGCCTAAGACCTGTCTCTGCTGGCTTATATCCGAGTCATAAGTCAGAAGTAGAATAGTATTGAGACGAGAAGATAACCCCATGCAGTTATTTTGCTCTTTGAAAGAAGCAAACTATTCAAATAATGAAAGTCTTTATTGATATTCATAAAAGTGAAATGACGAACCGTAGATTCAGTCTTCAAAGTCATGGATGAAGAGATAGATAACAGTTATTTGATTTAGTGAATATTTATTTTAAATAACCTCTTCTATTTTGAGTAAACTTTGGCGTATGCTGTTAAACGGCCTTGAATAAAAATCCATAATAATGAGATCTGGGTATACCAGGCAGGGGCAGAAAGATGGACTTCAAGCGATTCTTTTCCAGCAAGATTCAGAGCCATGCACAGAACCACAGTCGGTTAGCCAACCTGCTGTTCGAAGGTAGCCCAAGACGGGCAAGAGTTTTTTCCCACATAGTGACCGCAGACTACGTATTTTACCAGACACTGTTTAATGAAGATCCCGATCAGTTGTTGAGCTGGTTTGTAAAGCCCAAGTGCTTATCCGACGCTATTCAAGCGCTGGGATTGATTGCGAATTTTTATAAGCCACAAGTAGCATTCTTTAGAGTAGAAGACAGTGTGTTCAATCTGGTGAGGTCCTACCTTGCAGGTATCAATAGTTCTTACAATGTTGATATTGAAAGTGCCTCAAAGGCAGTCGCTTTGCATTTACTGCAAATCAATAAAGGTCTGACTGTATTTGATGATGAAGACTCACTGATCAAAGAATTGAATAGTATGCTGGCTAATCAGCAACTGGAATGGTTGTCATTAACTGAATAAATCATTCGAGTTCAGCGTCGTGTGAGAAGAGAGAACTCCTTCCTACAGAAGCTGAATAAGAGTTGGAGCTTCAGGGCTGTCTCCACTTTGGTAATCAGTCTAAGTCCCCTGAAGTGGGACTCTGCTCAATAAGCGGTTCTGGTTTTTGATCCTTCAATGTCCAGCCAACAAACAAATTCGATTTTCCAGGGGCTTGATTCGTCTTTCCCCATGGTTTCAGCTCTCTCAGGATAAAAAGTTTTTGCAAAGGGGGTGATCATCCCCTCAGATTGAATGATTACCGTCAGTCCGGCGTATACTGCCATGAAAGAAGGGGATTATCGGGAAAATATTCCATGGCTTTGCAAGAGACCCTGATATTAAGGGGAGCAGAACGACTATAAACTTCAACGCCAGATATCATCCACAGCATCAGGATCTTTCATGCGTTTGAACAGGACGACTCTTTCCGCAGCGGCTCTTTATGGGCTATTGGCATCTGCTGGTCTGGCCTCTCTGAGCGGTCTTTCACAGGCAGCCACCATTGAGCTTAGAGTGCTCGAAACCACTGATATTCATACCAATATCATGGACTTCGATTACTACAAGGGACAACCTACCAACCAATTCGGCTATGCCCGTGTTGCCACTTTGATCCGTGAAGCTCGCAATGAAGTAGAAAACAGTGTTCTCGTGGATAACGGTGATCTGATTCAGGGTTCTCCCATGGGGGACTTTATGGCGGATAAAGGACTGAAAAAAGGCGATGTCCATCCGGTCTACAAAGCTATGAACCTGATGGATTATGATGTTGGTAATATTGGTAACCATGAATTTAATTATCGGTTGAGCGTAAAACCCCGTACTTTGAGTGCGGGGATGTAAGCTCGTCGGCGATAGCCGACTAATGCGGTGTTCTCTGCTGCTGAACGTACTGTTTGATGACTTCTATAGGAGCGCCACC
>NZ_JBPCXO010000184.1:0-16436 GCF_051008435.1 Endozoicomonas sp.
GTCTTGAGGTTTTGTCTAACAAGCTCAATTTGAACCACTTTGAGTTGCGAGCGAAGCTTTATCTTTCAGCGCTGACATCATCGTTCCAAGAACTTCAGTCGATGAAGGGTGCGTAACATGAGTTATTAATGAAACAGGCAACTATAGAGTCTTGCGGTACTGGCTGGAGGGATCTCGAAAAGGTCAGTCTGAAGAGGTGATCAGTGAATTACCTGCCTTTCCTGACAACCTGAACCGAGGCTTGAATGGTCAGTACTGGGTAGGGTTGGTATCGCCCCGAAACAAACTGCTGGATGCTATTTCTGAGCAGCCTTTCCTACGTAAGATTGTTCAGCGATTGCCGGCCAGCCTTCGGCCCAAAGCGACTTTTTATACCCATGTTATTGCTTTTGATGATCAGGGAAAGATTACCCAAAATCTTCAGGACCCAGAGGGACATTACCCAACGGCCACTTCGGTTTTTGAGACAGAAAGCTACCTCTATATAGGCAGCCTGACGGCTGAAACGCTGGGGAGAACCAAGAAAGACTGAATCCAGTAAACCCCCTTCATTTTTGGTCTAGTCTTGAGTCACTTGATGTTCTAATAACACTGATCGGTAGGGCTGGTAACAAGCTCTGCCTGTCATTATTAAGAGTGACTTATGCCGCGCTGCATTACTGCACCCAGTGAACAGTACAAACTGGCTCTGGCTGTCTCCATGGGAGGTATGCTGGAGCTTTATGACTTCCTTATCTATGCCCTGATGGCGAGTTATCTTGCCGATAACTTCTTCCCGGCTTCTGACCAGGTGACTTCGCTTCTGGTTACGTTTGCCACCTTTGCAGTAGGGTATCTTTCCAGGCCATTGGGGGGGCTATTCTTCGGGCATCTTGGGGATCGTCTGGGTCGCAAGAAAACCTTTACCCTCACCATTTCGATGATGGCGCTGACGACTGCTCTGATGGGGTGCCTGCCTACTTATCATCAGGTTGGAATCCTGGCGCCGATTCTTCTGATCCTGTGCAGACTATTTCAGGGCTTTTCCCTGGGAGGAGAACTGCCAGGTGCCATCACATATCTGGGAGAGAGTGCACCACAACGACAGGGTATGATGATTGGTATTCTGTTTCTGGCTCTGATGGTGGGTATCTCATTAGGCACATTTGTTCATGGACTGCTGAATCAGGCATTAGGCCCGGAGACGATGGCCAGTTGGGGGTGGCGAGTTCCTTTCTGGATTGGCGGTCTTCTCGGACTGCTCAGTTATCAGATTCGCAAGCGATTTGAGGAGTCTGGTCTCTTTATGGCATTGGATCAGGTTCGTCAGAGGTCAAGCATTCCGTTGCTGATATTGCTGAAGCAACATCGGAGAGGGTTGCTCTGTGGCTTGCTGCTTATGGCGCTCTGTGGTTCCACGGTCACGGTATTTGGCGTCTATATGCCCAGCTATCTCACTACGATGCTGGGGCTGCCCAAGGGGGACGTTGCCTGGCACACAGCAGTGGCTTTTTTAATTCTGTCACCTTTCTCGTTATTGGCCGGTTTGTGCACCGATCTGATCAACAAAAAGCTGCTGGCTGCCTGTCTGGCATTAGCGGTGATATTTCTCACCGTGCCTGCTTTCCAGTATTTTATCAGTGACGATACTCATATCCGCCGAATGATGATGATCTGTGGGCTTTTTGCGGCCATTGCATCCGGCTTGTTACCGCCCATGATCATCCGGCTTTTTCCAACAGAAGTGCGTTATACCGGGGTTGCCACCTCCTATAACTTTGGTTTTGCTTTATTTGGCGGCCTTGCCCCTTTCAGCTCAACCTTTCTGGTTCAATTCACGGGAACCAATATGGGCCCGGCATTTTATGTTTCAGGGGTTGGAATTGTCGGTCTGATCGCTTTATTTATTGCCTGGCCGAACTATCCCATGCGCACTGAATCAATTGTTGATAACGTAGTAGCAGAAAAAAGTTGAGATTGTACTGTCATGGATTTATGTTCATTCATGCAGTTTAACTTTCCGGTTGCCCTGTGATGAATAGCTTGTGTTTTCAGACTCTCAGTGGCATTTCAACTCATGGCTTCAATAGAAAGAAAAAGATTTTCGGCTATGAATAACAATATGACGCCTGTCGTACTCAAAGAAGGATCTTTGAGAATGGCAGGTCTGGTTCTGGTTCTGAGTCTGAGTCTGTCACCACTCCTGGCTTTTGCATCTACTCCTTATGAACAGTGCCTCCTGAAGCAGGCTATGGAAGCTGATGGTCAAACCACCATGGGTGAAATCAGGGCGCTTTGTGGCGTGTCTACAGAGACTGAGTCGACAGCAGTCGTTGCTGATGACTCTGATATGGCCCGGGAGATTGAGGAAAGTGCTTTTGATGAGAGAGTTCGAGGGGAAAAGCAGGCCACAGATAATCGCTTTGTGATTACACCCCATCGTCCCAATTACGTGCTCCCGGTTTCCTGGAACAGTAATGTTAATAAAGAACCCTATAAGGCGGTGGGTGAGGAACTGACGTCGACTGAAATCAAGTTTCAATTGAGTTTGAAAGCACCGGTCTGGGAAGGTCTGTGGAATGATTATGGCAATGTTTATGTTGCCTATACCAATACCTCCTGGTGGCAGGCATACAACAGCAACTCGGCACCGTTCAGGGAAACCAATCATGAACCGGAAGTCTTTGCGGTGTTTCCGGTCAAGTACTCGGTCTTAGGTATGGATTTGAGGGCTGTGGTAGCCGGTATGGCTCATCAATCCAATGGCCGGACAGGCAGTCTTTCGCGCAGCTGGAATCGGGTCTACCTGAATTTCCTGCTGGAAAAAGGCAACTTTTACATGAGTTTCAAACCCTGGTACCGGATTCCGGAGTCAGAAAAAGATCCAAATAATCCTAACGATACGGATGGGGATGATAATCCGGATATTGAAAAGTACATGGGTAATGGGGAACTTCACTTCGGTTATAAACTGGATGAACACCAGATTTCCATGATGTTCAGAAACAACCTGCGTTCTTCGGATAATAAAGGCGCCGTTCAACTGGACTGGTCCTTCCCTCTCAGCGATCGCTTTCGCGGGTATGTTCAGTACTTCAATGGTTATGGCGAAAGCCTGATTGATTACAATGCCAGTGTGAATCGACTCAGTATAGGTGTGATGCTGACCGACTGGTTGTAAATGACTGGTCTACACTGGAGCGTCAAATACCAAAAACATGGGACGCTATAGTGTCACAGCGCTTTATCTCAAAAGAGCATCGACAACTGGTCTGGGTGACTTCGCTGGGTGACTTCGCTGGGTGACTTCGCTGGGAGGTTTTCTCGAGTTTTACGACTTCGTGATTTATGCCTTGATGGCACGTTATCTCTCTGACCTGTTTTTCCCCAGTCATTATCCTTACACCTCACTGCTGACGACATTTGCCTCTTTTTCAGTAGGCTATCTTGCCAGGCCATTGGGCGGGGTGATTTTTGGGCATTTTGGTGATCGTTTCGGTCGCAAGCCGACTTTTGTCATTACCGTTCTGATGATGGCCCTGTCCACCGCATTGATCGGATGTCTGCCTACCTATGATCAGATTGGTCTGGCTGCGCCTTTGCTGCTGACTTTATTAAGAGTCTTTCAGGGATTTTCCATAGGGGGTGAAATACCTGGAGCCATGACCTATCTTAGTGAAACGGTTGACCAGCGGCCCGGGTTGGTTATGGGGCTGTTGTTTCTCGCTTTGGTAAATGGCGTCGTCTTTGGCTCTTTGGTAGAAGCGTTCATGCTCTGGTGGCTGACCCCCGCGCAAATGTCTGACTGGGGCTGGCGAGTGCCTTTCTGGTTGGGTGGGACATTGGGAATATGCAGTTACGTTGTACGAAAAAGATTTAATGAGTCTCGTCTTTTTCTTGAATTGGGTGAAAGAAAAGAACAAGCCCGAGTGCCATTGGCTCAGCTTTTCTCAAAACACAAACTCTCCATACTGTGCGGAACACTTCTGATTATTCCTGTGGCAGTGAGCATGCCGCTGCTTTTTCTTTTTACGCCCGGTTACCTGACCAAGCTGCTGGCATACGATGCATCACAAGTTGCCATAACGGGAGGATAGGTATTTTTGCCTCCACTCTGATCTTTCTGCTGGTAGGAAGCTGGAGTGAGAAGGTGTCCAGAGTCAGGCTGATGGCTGTGGGTTCCATGATTATCCTGATAGCAGGGTGGATAATATTCCCGGCCTATGCTTCAGGGCATGCATCGCTTCTGGCTGTTATATTGCTGAGTGGACTGGCCATGGGGAGTGTTGTAGGTGCTGCTCCGTTATTGCTTTCGACATTGTTTCCTGTAGCGGTTCGGTATTCAGGCATTGCCTTCTGTTACAACCTGAGTTTTGCCCTGTTTGGCGGGTTGGCCCCATTGGTGGCCATGAGTCTGATTCAGATGAGCGGCTCTCTCTCATCGCCTGCCTGGTATCTGACTTTTAGTGGGTTTTGTGGACTGGCAGGAGCCGCTTTGGTTATGAATAAATATTGTCGTCCACCTCCGGGTATGGCGTGAGCTGTTGAGATATGATTGCTTTCACTCTTAAACCTGAGCACCGGCAGTTAGTCCTTGTTACCTCTCTGGGGGGCTTTCTTGAGCTTTATGACTTTGTCATTTATGCCTTAATGGCGGGTTATATCGCTGATCAGTTTTTTCCCAATCAGGATCCTTACCTCTCTCTTTTATCTTCTTTTGCGACATTTTCAGCCGGGTATCTGGCTCGCCCCATTGGTGGCATCATCTTTGGGCATCTGGGAGACCGGCAGGGCCGAAAGCCGGTTTTTGTCGTAACGATTTTGATGATGGCCATACCGACGGCATTGATAGGCTGTCTGCCGGTTTATGAACAAATAGGTTTTTGGGCTCCGGTTTTGCTGATAACACTTCGGGTGATTCAGGGGTTTTCTATTGGTGGAGAGATTCCCGGAGCCATGACATTCCTGTGTGAAACACTGGAAGACCGCCGTGGAATGGTGATGGCGCTTCTGTTTATGTCTCTGGTGTTGGGGGCTGTGTTTGGTTCGATTCTGCATGCGTTGTTGCTGGATACGCTTTCAAAAGAGGCGATGAACCAGTGGGGCTGGCGCTTTCCTTTCTGGTTGGGAGGCTTGTTCGGAATATTCAGTTATTTGTTTCGCAGACGATTCCAGGAGTCAAAGCTATTCGTTCAGATCTATGAAAGCCAACAGCGCTCGCGAGTGCCAATAAAAACATTATTTAAACATTTCAAAATGCCCTTATTGTGCGGGTTTCTGATGATTGTGCCGCTTGCTACCAGCGTGCCTCTGTTATTACTGTTTACTCCGGGTTATTTATCTCATCTTTTGCACTATGACCCGGCCGATGTAGCGCTTGCCAGTGCTTTGGGTGGAATCTGTTCCAGCTTGGTGTTTCTGGTCATGGGGTTGTTGTCAGAACGAGTCCAGACCCGAACACTGCTGTTGCTGGCATCCTGGATGTTGATATTGTCGGCCTGGCCGTTGTTTGGCTGGCTGGCCCATGGTGCGGTACACGTGATTCTGATCATGTGTCTGGGTTCAATTCTGCGCGGCGGAATTGCAGGGATTGCGCCTCTGGCCCTGGCTTCTATCTTTCCGGTTCATGTCCGTTATTCAGGCATTGCCTTCTGTTATAACCTCAGCTTTGCCCTGTTCAGTGGTATTACGCCCATTCTGGCCATGGAACTGATCCGGGTGACGGGGAGTATGTCCTCTCCGGCTGTCTTTCTGATCTTTGGTGGACTCAGTGGAATGCTCGCCTGTGTCGTGCTGAAAAAGGCGGGTGTGAAGAATTACTTCTCAGAAACCTAATGGAAAAGGTAAAGCTGGCATCCAGTATGGCTGTAAGTGTTTTCTTTGGTTTTTTCTATGGTACGCT
This sequence comes from Endozoicomonas sp., assembly GCF_051008435.1. Lineage (GTDB taxonomy): Bacteria > Pseudomonadota > Gammaproteobacteria > Pseudomonadales > Endozoicomonadaceae > Endozoicomonas_A. The sequence continues at coordinate 5,882 of NZ_JBPCXO010000184.1, forward strand.
TGGCAAGCCTAAAGAATAACAATAAATGCAGTACAGGAGATTGTATGCGCTATTTGTCCAGGCTGTTCGGCGTGTTCTTGATGATGTCTCTCTTCTCTTCCGTGAGTCAGGCGGTTGAAAAACTGTACCTTCTGACCGAAAACTACCCTCCCTTCAATATGAGTATTGAAGACAAGAACTTTGCCAGAGAAAGCGGAATCGACGGTGTTTCGGTTGAAATCGTGAAAGAAATCATGAAACGCTCAAACATCCAGTATTCCATGACTTTACGTTCTCCCTGGAGCCGTATCTACAAGATGGCCCTGGAAAAAAACAACTATGGTCTGTTTTCTACCGCTTTAACCGATGAGCGTAAGCCCCTGTTTAAATGGGTTGGCCCCTTGGTAGCCAATGACCTGATTGTTCTGAAAAAAGCAGGGAGCACTCTTCAGGTTGATTCACTGGAAGATTTGAAAAAATACCGCGTTGGAGGTTACAAGGGCGATATTTCTTCAGAGTATCTGAAATCAAGAGGCATTCCGGTCATTGAAGCAGCACTGGACAAGCATAATGCCGAGAAACTGGAAGCCGGAAGAATCGACCTTTGGGCATCCAGTCGTTTTTCAGCGCCTTTTATTTCCGAGGCGGCTGGCCTGCCTCAGGCTGTTCCTGTCTACACTTACACATCGGTCGACTTTTATTTAGCGCTGAACCGCAATGTGTCTGATGACGTGGTGACACTCATGCAGTCGACATTGGATTTGATGAAGCGTGAGGGTAAAGTCACAGAACTCACCGAGAATTATCTGTAAATTCTGCTGAATGGCATCAACGGAACCGGAGGTTACTCCGGTTCAACTCTGAAATAGTTTTACAGCCCATCAGTTTCATATCCCGTTCCATCTCACTGCGCAGATTACCCAGTGCCTGTTCAACACCGGCCCTGCCTGCGGCGGCCAAAGCATAAAGATACAGTCGTCCTCCAGAACAGGCCTTTGCTCCCAGTGACAGGGCTTTAAGAACATGGGTTCCCCGCTGTATACCTCCGTCGCATATCACATCGATCCGATCCCCTACAGCATCAACAATTTCTGCCAGTTGATCAAAGGGAGCACGGGAACCGTCCAACTGACGACCGCCATGGTTGGAAATCATGATGGCCGCAGCGCCAATATCTGCAGCTTTTCGTGCATCTTCAACTGACATGATGCCTTTGATGACAAAGGGCTTTTCCCAGTAGCGGGCAATTTCTTCTGCTGCCTGCCAGTCCATACTCTGATCCAGCATGGTATTGAAGTAGCTGGCGATGGAAAGGGAAGTACTGGAACCTTCACTGACATAGTCCTGAAGCTGGGGGAGCTGAAAACCTCCATGCAAAAAGTAATTCAGAGCCCATGCCGGGTGGCTGGCAAAACTCAACAGGCTTCTCACGGTCAGTTTGGGAGGGACGGTAAAACCGGTCACCCGATCTCTTTCCCTGTTGCCTCCTACTGCCGTATCAACCGTCAGGGCCATGGCATCAAAGTTTGCAGCCTTGCAGCGGTCAATCATATTACGTGTCAGGCCTTTATCCTTATGCACATAGAGCTGGAACAGTTTTGGTGTATTAATCATTGTGCCAATGTCTTCTATGCCGGTAGTGCCCAGTGAAGACAGACCAAAAAGTGTCCCGAACTGTTCGGCAGCTTTGCCTACAGCCATCTCGCCTTCATGATGAAAAAGACACTGTAATGCGGTGGGAGATAAAAAAAGAGGCATATCCAGTTCCAGTCCCATCACCCGGGTAGAGAGGTCTACATGTTCTACACCTCGCAGCACATTGGGCACCAGATCACAGCTGGAATAGGCCTCGGTATTCCTTCGCAACGTGGACTCGTCATCCGCAGCGCCGTCGATGTAATGAAAGATAGGGGAGGGCAGTCGCCGTCGGGCGAGCTCCCGAAAGTCTCTGGTGTTATGACAGTGTTTCAGGCGCATGGTGTTCCGGGCAGTCTGGTGCCTGAAACAGAATCACAGGCTGACTGGAGTTGAAAGTAGGCTAGGAAAAACGTTTAGCGTTTATGTATAGCAGTGCTCCGGAGCAGATCAATAGCAAACCGGCAAAAGTCAGCAGGGTTTCAACCTGGAACCAGCTCAATAGGGATGCTGACAATCCTCCGATGACAAAAGAAAAAGCGAAGACAGAATTGGCGATACCCATAACCCAGCCTTGCCGGGCTTCATCCACACAGTTGCTGTAGAGGGTAATGGTGCTGACGTAAGCAGAGATCAAAGCGATGGCCCATATAACGCCGATCAGCCAGCGCAGCTCCATGGGCAGGGCTACCTGAAACAGCTGGCTGAGAAAACCCGTAAGCAGCAGAGGGTAAATGGACAGGGTCAGGGGAGAGAAATGTTTTTGTAGCAGCGGTAATAACCAGAATGTGGCCAGCAGTCCGCCTCCCCCCATGGCCAGTGCACTGAATAAGCTCAGCTCACCGGGCGTGTAATCAAAACGTTCAGCAAGCAATACATAGAAAAACTGGTAACTCATGCTGTTGCCGGCGTGAAACAGCAGGTAAACCCATGAAAGCCTGCGAATATCCGGGTTGGCAAAGGCCTCGGCAAATATCTGGAAAGGACGTTGCCAGTTGATCTTCTCTGCCACGGACTCCACGGTCCGGGTCTCTTCCATTTTTAAGGCAATCCAGATCAACGTGGCAATCGCCAGAAGGCTGATAGAGATAAAGGGCAGGTACAGGCCGTTATCGGCCAACAGGGCGCCGATGCCGGGCCCCAGAAAATGAGCTGCGGCATTGGCAATGGTGATTCGGCTGAGATTTTGTGGTTTGTTCTCCGGAGTCGACAGGTCGATGATTGCAGCTTGCCCAATGGCCATGCTGCCGCCCAGAAGTCCACTGATCAGACGGCCCAGCAAAAGCAATGTCACGCTGCTGGTGGCGACAGACAGTGCCAATAGGGCAAAAGCACCGGTCAGTCCGGCCATGCACAGTATCAGGGTTTTTCTTCTGCCCCAGCGATCGCTCAGATCTCCAAGGGTGGCGGCTCCGAAAAACATTCCCAGAGGGAACAGGGCAAAAGCCAGGGCCAGAACAATCGGTTGCCATTGAGGACTGGCAGCCAGGAACAGATTCTCGGTAAAGGCTGCTACCAGCAGTGGTGTGATCAGCCCGTAAGAAAGTACATCGACAAAAATGGCGGCCATGGCCGGCAGGATCTGTGAGTGGCTGGAAGCTTTTTTGCGGTTCATGGTGTTTCCGGGAAACTTTTTCCTTGTTCTTCTTACAAGGGTAGATGAGAGTTTCCGGAATGATGGGCTGGGCCGGCTTGTTCCAGGTATCGACTGATTTCTCTGGAGGCTCTTGCCGCTTCACCGATAGAAACACTCAGGCAGGGGTCGACCGGGTTTCTGACATCGCCAATGACCCAGATATTCTGGCCACCTAACTGTCAACAGCCCTTCGGGAGTAATAGGGCCAGTAATAGAGGGTCTGGCAACAGTTCCTGTGCTGGTGTATAGCCACATTTGATGATCACCTGCTCGCATGCAAACTTCTGCTGTTCTCCCGTAACGCTATGCGCCAGCTGCAGGCCCATAAATTCTGGCTCATCCCTGAAAAACTGAACCTGTTGCTGGCAGTGAAGGTTTATGTTTTTTACTTGTTGAGCCTGCTCGACAAAATGCTGCCTTGCCCTGGGCTGCTCTGAGCGCATGAGGATAGATACCTTGCGAGCCGAAGGTGCAAGCAGTAAGGCGTTTTCAAAGGCACCATCCCCACCACCGATAATGGCTACATGTTGGTCTTTAAGTTGTTCCATAACACCCGTAGCGGTCATATGAACATGGCTTCCTAAAAACGGTTTGAATTGTGGCAGTTCCCGTTTGCGATTGCCGGTAGCCATGATGAGAGCTGAGTAGGTCAGGGTTTCTTTTTCGGTAAAGGCAACATTGTTTTTGTAATCGATTCGCTCGATTTTTTGTTCCAGCTGATAATCGATTTCCTGTTCACTCATTTGCGACAGTAAAGCCTGCAACAGCTCTGAGGCTGTACCCTTGAAACCCGGGTAGTCGACTAAGGGCAGGTATATCTGATGCAGCTGGCCACCCAGCTGCGGTGCTTGTTCAATGATCAGTGGGGACAGCCCCAGTCGACGGCACCAGAGCGCAGCAGACAGGCCGGCAATACCACCACCAATAATCAGTATTTTTTTCGAGCTGCTCACGGCAGGCTTCTCCTGAACATCCTGTTCTTATGTGTATTGTTTTTGTTCTCTCTCAAAGTATTGCATGAAGTTGCATTAAACAGCCATTAGCAGGGAAGAATTTTCACACGAAAACAACACTTTGAATTACCGGGTTGTCAGAAAGCTTCCTATACTGATCTGCGGAGACATGAGGTAGCGCAATGAGTAATGACAATAAGCTTGAGCTGGTCAAAGTGGATGCTGATGTTAAACGGCTGGACAGCGACCTGGGGGTGCTTCGGTATGAGCTCCATGAGCGTTTTATTGAAATCAACCTGAGGTTTGATCAGCAGGACTCGCGTTTTGATGAACACGATAAGCGTTTTGATGCCATCGATGCTCGTTTTGGAATAGTAGATCAGCGTTTTAATGCCATTGATGCCCGTTTTGAAAGGGTGGATCAACGCTTTGAAAAGGTAGAAAACGAAGTCAGTTCTCTGGCAGACCAATGCAGCAAAAATTTCAAAAACATGATTATTCGTTTTGAAGCCATTGAGCGCTGTCTGGATGATCACCATAAAAGGCTCACAAAGCTCGAGTCCGATATGGTTGAGGTTAAGGAGAGCTTGGGTCGAATTGAGCTGATGTTGCGTCAGATTGTCCCTGTTCAATAGCCGTAGGCTGACAACGACCATAAGATCGTTGTCGTTCATAGTCCTGTAATGTTTTACAACTCTTCCAAAGCTGCCGCTACAAAACTGTCTACTTCTTCTTCTGTACTGTCAAACGACGCCACCATTCGATAACACTCAGGCCCATTGGGGAAAAAGGCTCTCACTGCCATCAGTTTTTCTGCCAGTGCTTTGGGCATGGTGACAAACAGCTGGTTGGTTTGCACCGGGCAGTAAAGGTTGATATCAGGGTGTTTCAGCAGGCCTTCTGCGAGTCTTGCGGTCATCTGGTTAGCCTGTCGGGCATTTTTTTGCCATAGATCGTTGGTAAACAGGGCTTTCATCTGGGCAGAAATAAAACGCATTTTGGAGTGCAGTTGCAGCCCCTGCTTACGCAGGTGCAGAAAACCATCGGCCGCTTCGCGATGGAAGAATACCAGGGCTTCTCCGAACATCAGGCCATTTTTGGTGCCACCCAGTGACAGGATATCGATGTGCTGACACAGGTCTGCCAGAGAGCAGCCCATGGCCATAACGGCATTGTAAACACGACAGCCGTCTACATGCAGCAGCATACCGGTTTCTTCGCAAACAGCCTTGATTGCAGCCAGTTCTTCAAGAGAATAAAAGGTCCCCCATTCTGTCGACTGAGTAATTGAGACCAGTCTGGGACGGGTAGCATGGGCTCCCCAGTAGGTCTCCTGCTCGTAGGCGGTGCGGATTTGTTCCGGTGTGATCTTGCCATGCACTGCAGGGAGCGTAATGATTTTACTGCCAGTGGCATTCGCCGGTGCACCCACTTCATGAGTAAAAATATGAGCGCTGTCAGGACAGATAATGCTATCGATACTGCGCAGTACTGATTTGCAGGCCAGGGTATTGGCAGCAGTGCCGTTGTAGACGTAATAGATGTCACACTCACGACCCAGGGCTGCTTTGATCAGGATGTCGGCTTCCTGGGTCAAGGAATCCCCGCCATAGGAAGGCGCATGGGCCTGGTTGGCTTCAGCCAGTGCTTGCATGATTTCAGGACTGACACCTGAACAGTTGTCACTGCAGAAATTCTTTTCCATGGACTGCGCTCTGCTCTCATGATTAAAGCCATGTAGTTTATCCGGAACGGACAAAATGCCCAATGGTTATTGGGTTGTTAAAGTGAGGTGTGTGGCGATGGGGCAAAAAAAAGCCAGGAGCGAGTCCTGGCAACAAGGAGTGTTCTTAATCATTTCACGAAGACGGTCCGGGCTTTTGTTTTCTGTCTGCTCTGGCTTTCCAGAGGGCGCCCCTTTTCAAAGTCCTGCCTCAGATACAGATTGGGAAAAGCGTGGCTGGCAAACTCTTTCTGAGTAACATCACAAATGGCTCTTTCCCTTTCTATCCTTAAATGCTTTTCCTGTTATCTGTGACCAGCTTATCCTGCTTTCACCGGCTTCTTAATGACAGTCCGGTTAGCAGGCCTAACTTAACGGCCTTTTTCCATAATTCTCAATCCACCGCCTGAAAGGTTATGGAAGAAGGTGTCTCCAGGAATAATATTCACCCGACAGCGAGCTTCCTCTGGCAGGCTTTGCAATAGCAGGTCTCGGTTTTCTTCTTTCTCCAGAACGTCGGCAGAGAATTCTCCCAGGATGACAATAGGGTGTTCCGGGGTCTGACCCGGATAATATTCACTCTGTTTGATGTTGATGATGGTGGCTACTTGCTCAATGACCTCATGGAAAAGCGCTTTCAGTTGAGCTCGAGCTTTGTCATAGGTGCTCTGATTGACTGCGTTCTGACCGCTGAGATAATCCTGGCGGTTGTGATCGTTGTAGATCTGACTGACCTGGTAGCCCAGAGAATTGATACCGGTGCTGCTCCAGCGTTTCATCATGGCGTAGGGGTTCCCCTTTTGCTCTCCATACGCCTGTACATAGTTGCTGGCGAACAGAGTCTGGCGAACGGGTTGTGATTCAATAAAAGGGGGGTAACTGTTCTTGCTGTAGGGAACAGGGCTGAACCAGGCATCCTGGCTGGCCTGACCAATATCCCAGTAACCGCCGGCCATGCGTAACCATTCCGGTAATCTGGCAGACCAGGGTGTGATCCGGCCATTTTTGACCTGGTAAGGCACGGCGGTAGTAGTGGCCTGGATCATGTCAAAATGTCTGGCTGCTTTACAGTTCCTCTGTAACCAGCTCTGGGCGCTGGCGGCCATCAGGGTATGGTCGCCTACCACTTTTACGCTTTCCACCACAATACCGTGTTTCTTGAACAGGGCCTTCACCATACAGGTAAAATAAGCTTCCCGATTATGGCTGGTTGGGCAGCTTTGAGTCATCAGATACTGATAGTCCGAGAGTTTGTCGGAGGCCGGAGCCGGCTTGCGACGATAAAAGTCATAACCGGCTATTCCGATAACCAGATCTGTGCTGCTGTTAGCCTCCAGTTTTGAGTGCTTCAGCAGGTCCTGTAATGCCCCTTCCAGTAGTTTCAGGGGGGATTCGTTAAATTTCATATTGCCGGGGTCACCGGCCAGATCGGCCTCTTTTCCTGAAGACGCATAGCCTGCAAAAGCAGGCGTTTCCATACCCGTATGGGCAACAGCCATTCGGGCGTCGAAATTGCTTATGTAGATTGTGGTGCGGTATCTGACTGCCAGAACGGCTTCGTTAAAGCCGAAAAAGCTGAACAGTGTCAACACAATCTGAAAGGTGATCCTTGTGCGCTTGAACATGGCTACTTCCCTGTGTGAACCAATATAGAGCCGATCGTACGAAATTTGGACAAGGGATTGCATAACACGCCTGTCAGAAGCGCTGACGAAATCCGAAGATTCCATAAATCGGCTCTTATTGAGCCCAAATCATCAGTAGATGGCTCTATTGACTATGAGAATGCTGCTATTTCCGGCTCATGGCTGTTTGAGTGCTTAGCCCGGATATTTCATAAACATGCTCCCGTTCTCACTTGCCCTTTGCCGCTCTAAGGGAGTTTTACTCAGTCGACCGTACTCCCCGGTACGTCACTCCTTCGCAAAATCCCTTAGAGCGACAAATGCCTGCGCGAGATTCGGGGCAGTTTATGAAATATCCGGGTTAGCTGACTCACTGCTGGAAGCTTGAAATTTTATGAGATCTTCGGGTTGATAAAAAAAATCAATCAAAGAAGGACTTGTGTGAAGGCTCTTGGTGAATAATACTGTATACATGAACAGTATTTCTGTAAAAGACAAGCCCTGGCCCAGAATGATTGCGCTGGTGGATATGAACGCTTTCTTTGCTTCCATTGAGCAGCTTGATCGGCCTCAATGGCAGGGTAAGCCGGTTTGTGTCACCAATGGCCGAACAGGGACTTGCATCATCACCGCCTCTTACGAGGCCCGCTCCCGGGGCATCAAAACCGGGATGAGGTTGCGTGAAGCCAGAGCTCTGGCTCCTGACCTGATCCAGGCGGCCTCGCGGCCTTATCGCTATGCCCAGGTATCTTCCAGCATTATGTCAGCCCTGGAAAACATCACTCCGGAGGTGGAAATCTTCTCGGTGGATGAGGCTTTTCTGGACCTGACCGGCTGCCAGTCACTTTATGATTGCCCTGTTGAAGAGATTGGCCGCAAGATCAAAGATTGTGTCTTTGAAGCGTCTGGCCTCTTATGCTCAGCGGGTATCAGTGGTGACAAAACTACAGCCAAATGGGCCGCTAAAAAGCAGAAGCCGGATGGGCTCACCATTGTTCATCCTTATCAGGCTCGTGAAACGCTTTCTGGTGTACTGGTGACGGATCTTTGCGGTGTGGGTTCTGGCATTGGTCGCTACCTGGCTCAGTATGGTGTGCATCGTTGTGGAGATATGCAGAAGGTGCCGATCAGTGTGCTGGGCACGCGTTTTGGGAATTTGGGTAAACGCATCTGGCTGATGGCACAGGGCATGGATCCAGAGCCATTGCATAAAGAAGTGGGAGCGCCCCAGACCATCGGGCATGGCAAGGTGATTCCACCGGATACCCGGGACAAAACCATCCTGAGAACCTATCTGCTGCATATGAGTGAAAAGGTGGCCGCTCGTCTCAGGCGTTATGACTTTGAAGCACAGTTATTTTCTGTCGGGGTGAATACGCCCAGAGGCTGGGTCAGCAAAAAGCTGAAGACAACCACCCCGACATCCGATGGCGATTTGATCATGGCACTGGCAGACTTTTTCCTGAATGTTTACTGGGATGAAGGGGATAGAAACCACGGAGTGCATCAGGTGCATGTCGGAGCTCTGGATCCTCAACCCAAACATGGGCAGGGAGAACTGTTCACGGAAGAAGATGTTAAAAAGGAAAAACTACTGGCCACTATTGATGAGGTCAACCATCGCTATGGAGAGTTCGCCCTGTGCAAGGCACCCTTGCTGAACCGCTCGGAAATGCCCAATGTGATCTCACCGGCCTGGCGGCCAGCCGGGCCGAGGAATACTTTGGAGAGTTGAGTTGGAACGGGTGATTGCTGTGATCAAAATACCTCAGAGACTCTGGTAACCTTTAAGTTCCAACAACGCTTGGTACACCTATTGGTTACCTAAAGAGTCTTCAGAGGTAAATTCTTCAACCTTTTTGGTACTTTTTTTCCTGAGTCTTTCTATAAGGCCGCTATTCAGGTCTGAGCTTTCCAGTCTGGATTGAAGGTCGGTAAGTTCGTAAATTGCTGAATCACTCATAGTTTGATGCCTGATTAGTCGCACTTTTCAGAATAATACGAGTCATCTGCATATTAGCTCTTCTCGGTTTAAACGTGTTCTGAAAATACAATTTGTTCTATATCAATATTCTTATCAGAAAAAATTCTGTCTAATCGTTCAAGAAACCATGTAACGTCAGTCCTTCGAGATTTGCCAATCACCTTTCGATCCATTGATAGGGTCATCGAGAATGAACTGTCAGTATGAAAAAGAACTTCGCCACCGCTCATCGTATCTTTCCAAGTGAATACAACGCCTACTAATTCTCCACGCTTAACTTTCACGGCTACAAGTTCCATCAAGGCATGTTCAGTCAATTGTTTACTCTGCCAGTCGAAGTCATCATTATCACCAATAGGCAAAAAGCTGACTTTACCTGAATCGTTAAGAGTCCACCCAGCATCAAGAAACATCTGGATCAGAGTGGGAATATTAAAGCTTTTGGAAAATTGCACATCGATACTGGCTGAAACTGACATTTATCCTTCTCCTATCAATTCAGTGTATGGAATCCCTTTCCTATCTAAGTATTTTTTCACATATTCAGGTATTTTAGAATTCGTATAAAGTTCATAGGTAGTTCCATTTTGTTCAGCTATAGACTTTCTACGTCCCATATCCGATTTGAATTTTTCGAACTGTGGGCCTTCTTGGCATTGATCTTTCCAATAGTTGCCTGATTTGGCTTCGTACCAGCGAGAGCCTATAGTACCATCAAACTCCCGTCCTCCTGCCTTGAAGCTGCCTTTCCCCTCTAAATACTCAACAAGGTGGTCCTCAAAATCCTTACCGATAAGCCCATCTGCATGGCCCTGAGAATAATACACCGGAACCCCACGATGCGCCTCTGGACTCCAAAGAATAACGAGTTCGCCCTCCGTAGCAGGAAGCTGAAGGGATATCGGGCCTGAAGCCTCACTAATGGGGGTTGTGTAAATAATGACTTGTTGGGCATCCGGGTCATCGGGGTAACCTTCAACACCTATTTCAGGGGGCTTTTCAGGGATCCATGTCAGGCCA
>NZ_JBPCXO010000185.1:0-2939 GCF_051008435.1 Endozoicomonas sp.
CCGGTTTGAGACAGTTTTTATGATTATTTGAGGCGAATAGCGAGCTATTCAACGAAAAGAATCATAAAAAATGGCCAAATCAGGCTTTTTCGCAGTAGGTCAGTGGTAAGTCCGACAGGCTCCTAGATATCTATACACCCAATAGATTCAACGAATGGCCTGATGGAAAGAGCTCCACTACAACTTTATTCGAGAACGGTTGGTCATACTTCGACCAACCTTGGGGCTTTGGAGATATTGGAGGTATAGCCCTTCAGATTATTGTTCAAAGGCTTTCCCCTCAATATGCTGAAATACGTTCTTTATTCAACAAAAGCGACGCAATGAAACTCATTTTCTACAGCGCCGAGGATTTTTGTGGGGCACGAAACAAAAAATTATTAAAGAAATACGAGAATCAGAAGATTGAAACGCCATTCACCTCTCCACCGTCGCTTTGGATTTATCCAAAGCAGCCCGAGGATATCAGTCTTCTAAATATAAACGACCATCACTGGATGATGAGCCAAGAATCTACTGGAGAAAGAAGTAGCTGGACCCGAGATTACCACCTCCCCATAGGGGACCGACATATGTTGATGATATCTATGAGGGCCACCAGTTATGGTGAATTCTACAGTGATGAACACAATGTCCCCCAAGAATGTGAGAAAACAGTCAAGGCATTCATGGAGAACGTTCATGTGGAGCTTTCGGAGGAAGCGATACAACAAAGAGAAAAAGCGATCAGTCAGTTTCAGCAAACTGCTGAAAAAGCCTAATTTTTAAACGCCGAATGTTGTACCTTCCACAGAACTCTTATATGAAATATAGGAGAAGTAATACGCTCCTTCGTTAGGAATACGAAACTAGAATATAAAATCACTTCATCCAATCGTAGACACTTATCTGATTATTCACCTTATCTGATATGTGACTACCCCTTCATAATTCACACTCTATTCTTTTCAGTCGTAATACTCTCCGCATTGGCGATACAGGCCGGAGCAATCTTTTGCTTTTTACCAAGTGGGTCGAATCTATGCACTCTTTCTTCAGAGTTGTTTGTAGTTCAGCCATTGTCCTGCTGTATTTTCTCTCCAATCCCAGTTAGGCTGAGCCCAAAGTAGCTAAAATCGTCGATACCAGCGAGCTGGAAAAACACTGCATCCAACCTCCCGAGACCAGAAAGGAAAGCGACCCACCTTATTGCAGCCCACCCGTCTCTCGTCGTTCAATGTCGATACCCACTTTGCCTCATTATGACGATCCGAAAACAAAGGAAATGCGCCAAAGGATGTTGAAGCGTGAAAGGAAACAGTACCAGTGGAGTTATGATCTGGAGTCTCTGAAAGGCATTCCGGCTTTAAAGGTCACTCCTTATGAGGTGCAACCTAATAGCCGCTGGCATAAAGAAGTCGCTAAAACAGTTGCCAAAGTAGGCGCCAATGCAGCAGCTAATGGCATCACATCCTATTTTTCCGGCAAGGATGAGGAAGAAGAGCTGGATGAAGAAGGAGTTCCTACTTCCTTTCGTGAAGAAATTCTCATGGATATCGCCGATTTTCTAACAGGGGTATTAAGTGACGAAGAACCTGTTCAGCCCTCAAGAAAACTGGATGATTATGACCAGCTCTTCAGCTTAATCTCCAAACCGACAAGCCACAAAATATTCCATTCTGACCCATACTTCGCACAGCTCAGACTAGCGGGCCCTAACCCAATGCTGATCACGTTGGTACATGAGTTACCCACCAAACTTGCTGTGACTGATACTGGTTTTCAACTGGCATTGAAAAATGCTGACTCTCTATCCACTGCCCTGTCTGAAAAACGGGTATTTATTGTCGATTATCATGAGTTATTGCCACTGGCCAAACACCCTAATGATGCAGTCAAACAAGTCTTTGCTCCCATTGCCCTTTTTTGTCTGACGCCTGATCGAACTGAGTTGCTGCCGGTCGCCATCCAATATGGACAAGACCCTAAAAACTCCAAAGTGGTTTACGCAGAAAATCTACGAGGAGCACCGGGCTACTGGCCATGGCAAGCAGCCAAAACCATTGTTCAGGTCGCTGACACCAACCACCATGAGCTTATTGTTCACCTGGGTCGCACGCACCTGATAGCAGAAGCTATATCTGTGGCAGTCCATCGAGACCTGGCCCCGATACACCCTCTCTATAAACTGTTGATTACTCACTTCGAAGGCACTCACACGATCAATGCGCTAGCCGCTGCCACCCTGATCAACAAGGATGGCATCATTGATAAAATGTTTGGCGCCAAAATAGAGTGGGCCCAGCATCTGGTAGCCGAGGATCGACATAAGTTCGATTTTACTGCCAACATGCTGCCTGAAAATCTGAAGCTTAGAGGTGTAGACACCCTTTCCATTTTGCCAGATTATCCATACCGTGATGATGGTTTGTTAGTTTGGAATGCCATACAAGAATGGGTGAATGAATACATTAAGATCTACTACTTCTCTGATGTCGATGTATCCACTGATAAGGAACTTACAAGCCTACTGGAAGCACTTGAGCTGAATGGCCAACTGAGAAACCTTCCCACAGTTTCTACCCGGGAAGAGTTGGGGGCGTTTCTGACTATGATTATCTTTACGTCATCTGCCCAGCATGCAGCGGTTAATTTTCCCCAGAAGGACCACATGACGTATGCACCATCAACCAGTGGCGCAGTCTGGGGTAATAATACTGAACAGGTCAACAGTCAGGAAGATTGGCTGACTATGCTTCCACCCATAGATGTCGCCAGAAGACAGTTTAATGTGCTGTATTCGCTTGGGGATATTCGACATACGAAACTGGGTGATTATCGGTTGAGCGTAAAACCCCGTACTTTGAGTGCGGGGATGTAAGCTCGTCGGCGATAGCCGACTAATGCGGTGTTCTCTGCTGCTGAACGTACTGTTTGATGACTTCTATAGGAGCGCCACC
>NZ_JBPCXO010000186.1:0-4408 GCF_051008435.1 Endozoicomonas sp.
GAACGAGTCGAATTATTCGATGGATTCGTGAGAATAGTTGACCTATTTAATCGAATTCATCGAATAATTGGGCCGTTCTTTCTGGAATTCAGGCCGAAATAGTCTTAAGTCCGACAGGCTCCTAGGAGGCGATAGTAAAACAGTTTGTCTTTTTACCTTGTTGATTTGAATCAATTTTGAAAACGTTTTCAAGAACTATTTTTAAATGATTGGAAAGTATTGAGAGTAAACAGGATAGAAGTTCAATTTTGATGCCGGTGTGATGCAGCTTTGCTGGAGAGGATTGCGGGACAAGAAGATGCGGCAAGAATCTGGCAAAATACCTTTTTTAAATTCGTTGGTTTTGAGATTTTTGAAGTGGCCAATATAAAAGATGTTGCCAAACTGGCCGGAGTCTCCATCTCGACGGTTTCCCGTGTTGTCAATCAGACTGCGAAAGTGGCTGACTACAAGCAGGAAGCCGTTCACAAGGCTATGGAGTCTCTGGGCTACAGACCCAACAGTTTTGCCAAGGCTCTGGTCAGCAAAAAGTCCGATACACTGGGACTGGTTGTGGGTGACCTTGGTGATCCTTTCTTTGGTCTTTTGGCGCGTGGTGTGGAAAGCGTTGCGCAGTCCCGGAGCCTGCAGCTTTTGATCAGCTCCGGGCACCACGAGCCGGACATGGAAGCCAGAGCCATCTCATCGCTGATGGAAAGAGGTTGTGACGCGTTAATAGTACACTCCAAAGCGCTCCATGATTATCAGCTGATGGATTTGCTGTCGCCTCATGCCGCTTCTGTTGTGATCAACCGGAAAATCCAGGGGGCAGAAGGGCGGTGTATCTATCTTGATAACATAGAGGCGGGAGAGCTGGCGGTGAAACATCTGCTTGAAAACGGTCATCGTCGTGTAGCATTTTTGTCCAGAGATACCGATATAGATGATCTGAAAGATCGTTATCAGGGTTATCAGAATGCCCTTATGCAAGCTGGAATTATTCCTGATTCTCAACTGATCGGTACGGGGACACCCGATGAACAAGGGGGCTACAGGGCAACAATGGATCTGTTGGATCGAGACACTCAGTTCACTGCCGTCTTTGCCTATAATGACGCCATGGCCGCAGGCTGTTTGAGTGCGCTCAGTGATCGGCGCTTAAAAGTGCCTGATGATATTTCATTGATCGGTTTTGATGATGTGCATTTTGCCCGCTTTATGACCCCCAAATTGACTACGATACATTATCCCATTGAGCTAATGGGAGAGAGAGCGGCACAGCTCGCTTTGAAGCTGGGTGGACTCCCGGTGTCTTCACCTGGTGAACTGAGATTTGAACCCTCCCTGATAAAAAGAGACTCTGTAACGGCCTCTTAAGCTCTTCTTTCTTTGCCCATTTTTCTTTCGGGCACACTTCTTTTTGATCTGATCAGGTTTTGATAACACTTGTGGTCACAATGGCTGCAAGTGTTGATCTATGTCACTCATTGCACGGTTTTGTCTCCGCACTGGCTAAAAGCGAATGACTATCTCAGGGCATTTCTGTATTTTTTTGAAAAGGTTTTCAAGGGTGGCAGTGTTGTTATGCAGCATTTTACTCGGACAGATAAATGCTCTGTAACAGCTCTGACTTTCTATTTACATGAACAGCGGTCTTCTGACTGGCTCTCAGGTCGGGGATCGTTGTTCAGCGGTTGTTATCCAGAGGTTGTATAAAAGTGGAACAACTACTCAAGTCAGATCCGTTGTCTATTCGCTTATCCATGTCAGGAGCAAGCGATCAGTTCAGTCTTCAGCTGGAAGAGCGTCGGGAAGATGGCCTGCTTTATATTGATTTTGCTATTCAGGCCAGAGAATGTGTTCACTTTCCCCAAACGATACTGGACGTCCACTTTCCCTTCGTAAATATGCACTCACTGTGGACGCCTTGTCCCCATGGCAATCCCAAATCATTCCGTAACAAAGGTATTCCTGAGTGGTGGCCACACTACGACAGCCAGATCAGTCAGGTGGCTCCAGTAGGAAGTTTTTACAGCCAGAAAGGAGAGAACAGACTCAGCTTTGCTCTTTCTGATGCCAATGAGTGTGTGAAGGTCCATGCCGGAGCCTATGAAGAAGAACGTGTGGGCCGTATTCGCCTGTGCCTGTTCAGTGAGCCAGGGATTGCACGCAGAGAATATAAAGGAACCCTGCGTCTTGATATGCGCTCTACTCCTTATTATGAAGCCATTGAAAGTTTGGCACAGTGGTATGAATGGCTGATGAAGGATCAGCAAATGCCGGTTCCCGAAGCTGCTCTGGAACCTGTTTATTCCACATGGTACAGCTTCCATCAAAACCTCTCCCAGCAGGAAATAGAAGACCAATGTCGACTGGCTTCAGAAGTGGGTTGTCGGTCAATTATTCTGGATGATGGCTGGCAAACCGATGATAACAACCGGGGTTATAAGTTTTGTGGTGACTGGGAAGTAGCAGAAAGCCGTTTTCCAGATATGAAAGGTCATGTTGCCAGGGTTCAGGCCATGGGCATGAAGTATCTTCTCTGGCTCAGTGTTCCCTTTATTGGCCAGGGCTGCAAGATCTGGAACGAGTTTAAGGATAACCTGCTTTTTTACAGTGAGCAGAATCAGACCGGAACCCTTGACCCCCGTTACCCTGCTGTCCGTGAATATCTGATCAACACTTACTGTCGTGTTGTAAAAGACTACAACCTTGACGGTCTGAAGCTGGACTTCATCGATGAGTTCAATATGGCGTATGCCGAAGGGAGCGCTCTGGAAGCCGATCCGGAGCGTGATACTGAATCACTTCCTGATGCGGTGGATCAATTGATGATGGGGACCAGGCAGGCGCTGTCTGCCATCAATCCAGACATCATGATTGAGTTCCGCCAGCGTTACATTGGTCCGATGATTCGCAAGTACGGCAATATCTTCCGCGTTCACGATTGTCCCAATGACTCGATTATGAATCGCATGAGTATTATGGACTTGAGGATGTTTTCCGGAGATACCGCCATTCATTCCGACATGTTCATCTGGTCAAACGAAGATACGGCCGAAAGTGCCAGTCTGCACTTTATCAATACCTTGTTCTCGGTTCCCCAGATCTCTCCGGATATGAAAGAACTGTCAGCAGAACATCTGCAAATGACTCGCCACTGGTTGAGTTTCTGGAAGGCGCATAAAGACATACTTTTGAAAGGAAAACTTCGTTCCCACTACCCCGAAATGCAGTATCCCTTAATTGAAAGCCAGCTGGGTAACCGCAAAATAATAACCGCCCATGGGCGAATGGTTGCTGACATTTTTAACTCAGCGGAAGAGAGCATCATTCTCGTGAATGGGGCTATGGAAGAGAGTCTTTTTGTCAGGCTTGATGAAGAAAGCACGGTCAAATGTATGGTTAAGAACTGTCTGGGGGAAATCGTCAGGGATGAAGTATTTACCCTGAACAAAGGACTGAACGAAGTGCTTGTTCCACCATCCGGTTATATGACTTTAACAAAATAGATCTTATTCAGGACACCTGCAGTCATTGGGCTGCAGGCCTTCCGTTTTTGCTGTGCAAGGGGGAGTCATGAGTGTTACCCAGACCCAGAAAGTGAGTATGAAAACCAAGCTGTCTTATGGCTTTGGTGGATTCGGAAAAGACTTTAGTCTGAATGTAATCAATATATTTCTATTCTTTTATTACACCGATGTGGTGGGAGTCTCTGCGGTTTTTGTTGGCAGTGTCTTTCTGATTGCCCGTATCTGGGATACGGTCAATGATCCCATGTTGGGGTATATCGTTAGTAAAACCAGAACCCGATGGGGCCGATACAAACCCTGGATCTTTGTTGGTAATCTGCTCAATGCCGTTTTTATCGTGGCACTTTTTTCTGCCCATCTCTTTTCCGGCACCGAACAAATGGTCTTCATTGCCATTACCTATATCGGTTGGGGCATGACCTACACCATGCTCGATGCACCATTCTGGTCAATGATACCGACGATTACCCTGGACAAGCAGGAAAGGGAAAAGCTGATGCCTTATCCAAGGGTCTGTGCTTCGCTGGGTGGTTATCTGGCCAGCGGCATTGGTATCGTAGCGGTGAACTTTCTGGGGGGTGAGGATAAGGGGCTTGGTTATATGCTGTTTGCAGCAGTCGCTGCAGTGTTAGCAATCATCAGTGCTGTGGTGGCCTGTATGTGGACTGAGCAAACCGTTGAGGTTGATAACGATGAGGTTTCTTCCTTTAACCTCAAGAGCGCCTTGTCAGCCATTTTTAAAAACGATCAATTTGTCATCCTGTTGCTGATTCCTTAAGTCCCGCTTAACTTTGAGGTAATGAGCGAGCAGGCTGTACTTTTGGTAAGAGAGTACAGTTTTCATACACTTTGCAGTCTAATCTACAGCATCAGCTTGTGTTCATAATTGTTCCGCT
>NZ_JBPCXO010000187.1:0-2031 GCF_051008435.1 Endozoicomonas sp.
ATAACGCTTAGTTCAACTGCCCTTGCACTTAATCGAAGCGACTCTGGATTGAAGTGGCTCACTTCAATGCCTCTTGGGTCAGTTGCAACGCCTTGTTGGACGAGCCCTTGCACGGACTCTTTGTATGTAATTAACAGCGTGCGACTTGTGTCGCTTCTGGTTCCAAGGACTGAGATGAGAGGCAGTGAGTAGTGTAAAGGATGTCACGCCCTGGCATAAAGACATCTATTTTATATTCTGTTTCAATGCATTTTGGTGCTGTCATATAAAGCATCCCCTTGTCTGGCTTCAAGCCGTCAGATTCAGTGTTTTCATGTTGTTCAGTATGACGTGCCATTGAGTGGTTGGGTCTCTGCCTCTGAACAGTCGTTCTTTTTGTTGCAGTTTTTGTTGGCAGACCGGGCACAACACCTGTTCGCCGTAGCCTTTACTGATCAGATAATCTTGCCAGTCCTGAAGTTCTTTATCATTGCTGACCGGTGGTTGTTGATGCGCTGCTCGAGCTTTGTTCAGTGCTGCTCGTTTGCCACTGGTATAGAGACCGTAGAAGCGCAATGTTCTTTTGCCTCTGTCCGGTACATGAATCAGTAATTGTCGGATAAACCCGGTTTTTGAATAACGGTGTACTTCCTGCTGTCCTGTCTGATGGCTCTGATACCTCAGCAGTATTTTGTCATCCGTTTCATCCAGTTGTTGATTCGTGATCGGTCCACCTTTTACGTAGCGGGCCAGATAATTGATGACACCTTCACCATGCTCATAGGGCTCCATGATCTCAACATGCCAGTCTTTCCGGCCCAGCTGATTAATCAGGTTATTGAAACGAACAGGGCGCAGGCTGTCCGGTTTTCTTATCAAGTCTGCGTATTTCTTCAAGGCAGCACAGAATTTCCCTCTGAAGAGACGCATGATGACACGATAAGGCAGGAAACATTTTTTGACCGGTTGAACCCATTCTCCCTGAGCATTCAACCCACCATTACTGATCAGACAGTGCAGGTGTGGGTGAAGGCTCAGGTTGCGTCCCCAGGTGTGAAGGTTAAGCAGAAAGCCTGTATCCGCACCTAGATATTTTTTGTCGTTTAATAGTTGCTTAAGGGTCTCGCTGGCAGTCTGGAACAGGACATCCGTCATCAGGCTTGTGTTCATTAGCCAGAGTTCGTTCAACTCATGCGGAAGAGTAAACACCAGATGACGATGGGCCGTATCCAGAAGGATATTCTTTTTACAGTCGAGCCAGCGTTCTATTTGTATTTTGTTGCATTGGGGGCAGTTGCGATGTCTGCATGAGTTGTAACAGACCCGTTCAACATGGCCTTCAGGACAGGCCTGAATGTGGCCTCCCATGGCAGCGGTTCTGCAGCTCATAAAATCATTGGCTGCTTTATAGTGATGGAGTGGCAGTTTTTTGTTTTTGATATAGGCTTGGAAGGCTTGCTTAAAAACCTTTTGAACCGTTGTGTTCATAGAGTGCTCGTTAATGGGTTCGAACTCTCAAAGATAGAACATAATGCCTGCCTTTACTTCCCCCAGCGTAGCTGGGCGCGTCCAATGCCCAAAGCAGCGGCGCGCGTTAGCGCGTCCAGCCCGTAGGGCGGTGCTGCCTTTACTTGTTATAGGTTGCGCCATACTTCTATATGTGCACCGGATTTATCACAAAACAGATGGCTTAGCTTACCTTTGTTTGTGATGTAAATTGTTTCTGGAAGATTAAACCCGTTGCTCAAAGAGGTGAGATCATAATCACCGCTGAGTTTACAATAATAACCTTCTCGATTTGATTGCCATCTTGCGCCAGATAACTCGCACCCAGTAGAAAGCAAGTGATCAACGACTGGATCAAGGTGGCTATAAATCATTTCACCTTGTTGCGATTGTTCAGAAATCTCAATCATTACTTACCTATAACGCTTAGTTCAACTGCCCTTGCACTTAATCGAAGCGACTCTGGATTGAAGTGGCTCACTTCAATGCCTCTTGGGTCAGTTGCAACGCCTTGTTGGACGAGCCCTTGCACGGACTCTTTGTATG
>NZ_JBPCXO010000188.1:0-3919 GCF_051008435.1 Endozoicomonas sp.
TAGTGAGGGTGTTGCACACATGTCTGATCCTTCAGAAATTTTGATCCTTACAAATCAATCGTCTCCTGAAGGCTATTTCTGTTGCAACCCCTCACTTTTCATCAGCCAACCTGTAAAAGCCCCGAAAAACATTGGGCAAATTATTAACTACCGTTTTGGAACACTGCCAGAGTCCGATATGATCACGACCGAGGTCAGGAGCTATGTTCAACCCGGTAAGCTTTACCAGTTTTCGCCGGGGCAGCTCAAGGAGACAGACGACCAGCGTCTTGCCACACACGTCGCCAGCAGAATAGAAACGCCTGCCCATGCCCAAATCCAGGGGGAATGGAGCAGAGACATCACCAAAGCCAGAAAAGAAGCCAATATTCTTGGAAAATTCAGTACCTTTTATATTCCGCATAACGAATTAACCATTCCTAAGGATGAAGCTACTGCTGAAAAGCTGGCCTATTACAACGCTATATTGCTGAACTCCGGAGATGCAATCAGGATCGAAGCGCCCTATGAGCTTCCTGTGAATGTGGTGCGTTTTGATAAAAACTATGAAAAAGGTTACCTGACTCTGCCCACCCACGGTGGCGGCTATTATCTGGAAGTTCACGACACTCCACATTTATGGAGCCATCTGGATAAACAGGGCGGGGGTTATGTTTTTCTGGGTAAAAAGATGGGTGACAAGACTTACCATCTCACGGCTTTTAACATTCCTTATGGCAAAGCCATTTATGCGCCAGGAGGCGTTATACATTGCGATGGACTGTTAATTGGCAACGTTTATGCCATCTATACCGTCACTGAGCATTATTCAACCGCGATTATTATCTCACCCAACGGTTTGACACCCACATTGAAAATTCCTGCGCCCACCCGCTCGATTTCAAGACAGTGATCCACTGGCATGTTTAAGCCAGAGTTGCCTTCAGGTCATCGACGGTCATCCCTCCATGGCATCCTGCTTTTTGTGGCACTCTTCTATGCCCAAAGAGTCAACTGTTTTCCAAACCCGATACCACTTTTTACACCCGTACAGGCCCAGAACCTTCTGCCACTGGTGAATGCCTTCAGCGATAGTCAGTTACAGCCTTGCTGGGAAGTCATCATTAACAGTCTGCAATTATCGTCATCCCTCTTCTTTGCTGCCGATGGAGCAAGAATCGTTTCTCTGCTGGCCAGTAACAGAAGTATTTCCGAGCCTGAAGCCCTGTCAGGAAAAGTCCTTTCTTCTACGGCGCTGGCTGAACTATCCGCAATTCAGGGTGTTCTGGCTATTCAGGGGTTTAAGCGGTGGCACAGCAAAGCCCCGTTAACACCGGGAGCCCGATATATTCATGCCCTGACCACATCAGGGAGTGGAGCTGGACTCCTGATCATCTGTACGGGTGTGGCATCCGGTGATTTCTGGGTGACCGCAGGTGGTAATGTTGCTGTGGTGATCTTTTTCCTGGCAGAAGCAGTCACTACACGCTGGCGCGACCCTCAACTGAGATGGATAGACCGACGGCAGATCATAACGGGGAATCTGGGGGGCATGTTGTTTGCCGCTTCTTCTTTTGCAGCTTTTTCCACACAGGACATTTCAGATGCCGTTCTGGCGACGGGATTACTGGTACTCAGTGCAGCACTGACACCTACAACCTTGCTCTACTTCACCACACTGACCGCAAAAATGGTCCACAGGCTTCGAAGTGGCTGATCTTCGTGGATACCTTCCAAGCCTGACAATTCATAAAGCGGCTTTGAAAATAGCAAAAAAAAAGCCCACTCAAAAGAGTGGGCTTTTTTAGTTTTGGTAGGCGGTACTGGAGTCGAACCAGCGACCTTTACGATGTCAACGTAACGCTCTAACCAGCTGAGCTAACCGCCTGAAGTTGCTGCGTATATTATCAATGCAGCTGAAAAATGCAAGTCCCGATTACTGATTAATCTAAAAGAAAATCAGGTGCTTAGCTAAAAATTTCAGGACCATCGTTTATCTTTGATTACGGACAAGGGCTACCCCCTGGTTTTTTTAAACACCAGGCAACGATTATTGGCGGGCATAGCCACATCCTGCTGCAGAGCCAGGCCTGCCTTGTTCGCTAACCTTTCAATCGCTTCAAAGTCCCGTATAGCACTGTTCGGATCTCTCTGTTTCAACCATGCATCAAACCGGGCATTACTCTCGCTGGTGTATTGTCCCTGGTAGTTGAAAGGCCCGTAGATACAAACCAATCCGCCCTCCACCAGCACCCTGCCAATCCCGTCAAAGCAATGTTCAACCGCCGTCCAGCTCATGATATGCAGAGTATTAGCCGTGAAGATGTTCTCAACCTGATTCACAGGCCAGGCTGCACTGACATCCAGCTCCAGAGGGCGTAGATAATTGCTCAAGCCGCTGACTGCTCGCCTCGCTTCAATCACTGCCAGAGAATCTGCCCTGTCGGTTGGCTGCCATTGGGTGGCAGGCATGGAAGCAGCAAAAAATTCCACATGCTGGCCAGTACCACTACCGATCTCTACCACACTGGCAGTCTTCTCAAACAAAGGTTGAATGACAGCCAGAATGGGTTGTTTGTTTTTTTCACAGGCTTCTGAAAAGGGTAATGTCATTGAAATAGCGCACTTTGGGTTAATTCCAGGATTGAACCTATTCTATCGGAAATTCCAAGGCTATACGCTTAATCTATCTCTCCATGAGTCAAGCAAACTACCAATGAAAACCAACATTCTGGAATCAGTCTCCCTCAAGGGCCTTCCCGTGGCGTCATTATCATTTAGTCAGTATCACTAACAAGGCAGGTATTCAGGAAACTCACTGCTCTGAAAACCATCCAACCTTCTGTTATCAAATTTTACAGGGATGTTTATGCAAGCCGTCAGCCACTGCGCTCTAAATTCAGACTCCGGCCAAAGTAAACTGCCAGTTTCTCATAAAAAAACAGCTCCAGCAGGATTTCTCTGGAATAAAAACATCACTCAAACCTTACCGGATAAGCAGACTCCCACCCAAAAAGCAGTCAGACAAACTAGAGCGCTGTCGCAATGTTATTGCCAAAAACAGGATCAATTAAGAGATCAGGCTCGCAACGTCGTCAAGAATTTACTCCCTCAAGAATACTGGGAACAGAAACCAACCACTGCCCCAGAATACCTAGAGTTGGAAAGCCATGTTTAACCCACCACCCAGCCCTTGCCACAACACCATCGGGGCAACAGCTCGCGACACTGGGCAATGCCGTTCAGGAACTGCTTTGCCTGTCTCTGGAAGAAGAACAATGTGATCCTGAGGTTATGGAAAACACTTTCTCAGCTCTCGAAGCTGCTCTTCTGAATGCTCATAAACTGGAAAGCCCTGAGGACCAGGAAAAAACCTACCAAGAGATTGTATCGATCCTTCATCAGCTAATGGAATTAGCAGGCATAGATACAGCGGACAGTCCCCTGAAAACCTTCTCGCCGTTAACAACCCAGTCCTTTGAATTATCCGTTGATGCACTCATTTTTCAGCTCAAATTACTGAGTTTCTGCGAACAACACCTTGATGAAGTTCAGATTTTTCTGACCCAATTCATGGTAATGGATATTAAGTTGGCCAAAGAAGCAGGCAATCCCTTTCTATTCCTGGACTTACCCACTGAAAGTTTATGCAAATGGCTTGATAGTCATTTTGAACTGCTTGAACTTAGAACGGATCTCATGAATAACGAGGAAGACACCTGGCTTCAGGTTGATTGTCCAGCCAGCCGAACCAACGATCATATATGGGTCAATTTCATGGTAACTATTCAGCCCCCAACAAAGGTTGATTCCCGTAATTCTTCATCGCTATAAACAGGGCTTCAAAAACGTTTCCTGTTTACCACTAATCATACGTCATGACACAGAGAAAGCAGATTTAAGAATATACATCTGTTTTTTTATTCTTCCTGATTTTTAA
>NZ_JBPCXO010000189.1:0-5575 GCF_051008435.1 Endozoicomonas sp.
GCCTTCAATGGTGTCATCAAGCGGATAATATACAAGGCATGTGGTTACAATGATCTTGATTATCTCTATCTAAAAATCAGGCAGGAGGCCCAAAAATGATCAGCCAACCTGTAAAAGGGCCATAAAAACTGAGCCCTGAGATGGAAAAGTGCAGTTTGGACGCCCAGAACAGGGAGTCATAACCACTGATACTGTCGCCGTACCATTGCTCCCAGCTGGACTCCATCATGGACGTCAGCTCACTGGCGGAGAGATAACCCTCTTTTCGGCCTTCGGCCAAACGTTTTCAAACTCAAAACGGGCTGGAATATTATTCAGAAAAGCTGCGGCTCTTTCAGCATCCTGCCAGGCCACCTGCATTCGCTCAGCATCGGTTTCTGCTTGCTCAAACAGTGCATCCCTTACCAGCGTTTCGGCAAAAATACTGTCAGTCTCTGCCAACGTCATGGGGTAATAGGTCTCAGTCAGTGACATATCCCTCATCACCCAGTTATGCCAGGCATGCCCTAATTCATGTGCCAGTGTAATCACATTAGTGATGGCGCCATCCCAGGTCATAAACACTCTGGGCTCTCTAACATTCTCAAACCTTGTGCAATAAGCCCCCGTTGAACGGGACTCCGTGGGCCTGGCATCAATCCAACCATTCTCGTACATTTGAATGGCAAACTGCCCCATTTCAACATCAAAGTTTGAAAAAGCATCAGAGACCAGCTTGATACCCTCTTCAAATGAGATATAACCACTGTCCTGACTGTCAGCCGGGCAAGGAGCATGAAGATCTTGAGGCCCCAGCTTCTCTACCCCCAACCCTTTAGCCATTCCTGCCAGGGCTCGATGCCCCAGTGACTTCTTCTGATCCGTTGCTTTCATTAACGAATCCAGTGTTTGCTTCTCAATACATTGGGTATGACAGGATACATCAAGATAGTGCAGTGGCTTTTTAACAGATCGAAGGGATTGCTCCTGAGTTCTCCAGCCATTAATGGCATTCAGAATAGCGGCGACGGTTTCTTCTCTGCTTTTCCAGGCAGATTGAATACCTTCCCAGGCTAACTGTCGTTTCTCTGTATCCTGTTGCAGCGTCATATTGAAAGCTGAGGCCAAGCCTAACTCTTGACCATCCACATCACACTTCAACTGGCCAGCCAGTTCACTGTATAAGCGGCCCCAACCATGAAGACCGTTTGTCGACAGTGCTGAAACCGTCACTTCTTCATTGGTAGACAGACGATGATCCACCATCTTTCGTTCATGCTGGAAATAAAACCGAAAAGCGGCAGCCTGTTTATTGGAAAACAGTACTTCAAGAAAACTCTCTGGTGCTTCTATTATATATTGATCAACGGGCTTGAAAGCCTGATCGATACGAGCACCAAGCTCACCTGTTTTAACTTTGATTCGTGCGGCCAGTTCATTTTTAGCATCCACACTGGAGAAGCTCTGAGCATAAACACTGATCGTTCTAACCTTTATGCTGACTTCATCGTAAAGCTTTAATGCTTTGACAATGTTGGTCAATAAAGCATCATCCGAAGAGACAGCGATTATTTCACCCAAACTTTTAAGGGTTTCAATGAGTTGCTCGGAATCATTGAAATCCCCATCCAACTTAGGATCGGTTAGAGACTGATAGATGGATTGGTTGTCCCAGATTGGGATGGATTGGTCGTAATTCAAAGTCATAGAGTGCCTCTAAAGGATTAATCGCACCAAAGTAGGACAGCAAGAAGTATATTCACCCAAAATAAGTGCATAGAGAAAAGAGGGGAAAATGCGTCAGAAGTCTCTACTTTCAATAATGGAGAGATTATAGAAACTGACACTGCCTAAGCAGTGTCAGTTCAGCCAAATCAGAACCTGCTGTTGAGGTTTAGATAAACAAATCTGCCTGTCGTGTCATACGTTCTGTCGTCCGTGTTAGCATTGAAGCCAGTCAGGAGCTGTGGTGGTTGCTCATCAAACAGGTTTTCTATGCCTACAGAGACTGTAGTATTCCATTCAGAGAACAAATAGCTGGCACGAACATCATGATAGAAAATAGAGTCGATCTTATTGAATCTGTTTTCAGCTGGATCGATTTCTTCTTCAAGATGGTGGATATAACGAACACCGTAGTTCACAGTCCAGGGACCATCAATCCAGGTAGTAGCAAATGTTGAACGCCAGCGAGCAAAGTTACCGCCCGCATCACCCGCTTCTCTTCTGTAACGACCAGCGTATTTAATAACATCACCATTAACCTGAGTGACATCATATTGATCAAGATACGTCAGATCCCAGCTGAAAACTAACTGACCAAAGCTGTAATCATCCTTATAACGCAAGTTGATATCTGCACCTCGTGCTTCAATCTTACCCACGTTTGCCTGACTGTCTTCAATGAACAATATCTGCCCTTCATTATTCCTGGTGATGGAATCGCAGTATTGTCCTGAACTCGCACACTGATTCAGACGATATTGAGCACCTACATTCATGATGGCATCGTCAACTACAATGTCCCAAATATCAAAAGTGGCAGAGAATCCTGACCAAGCTTCAGGAGAATATACAAAACCAAAGGTTTTAATCTCAGCTGTTTCAGGCTGAAGACTTGAATTACCACCGATGTTTGTATCAAATTGAGTTCGATCATCCTGACCTGTTGGATCAACCAGAAACTCTGCAGACTGAACCGTTCCAGAATAAAGTTCGGATACACTGGGTGCACGGAACGCTTCTGAAAGAGTGCCTCGCAGCATCAACTCATCATTTGGACGATAAGTTAGTCCATAGCTCCAGTTGGTTGTGTCACCAAAGGTATTGTAGTCTGAGTAACGAACGGCCAAAGAGGCATCCAGAGACTGTATAAATGGCTTTCCTTCAATCAGCGGTACAGCCAGTTCACCAAAAGTCTCTTTGACTGTATATGAGCCAGACGTTGCAGCCTCAAGACCTGCTACATCATTACTGTTTTGTACTTGCTGATCGGGTGTGTAAGCACCTGACTCTTTTCTCCAGCTATACCCTGCAGCAAAACCTACGGTTCCAGCTGGCAGTTCAAAGAGATCGCCATTCACATTGGCTTCCCAGTTCTCTTGCTTATTTTCACCTTCTGCTTCTTTTACGTAGGTGACATAGTCAATAGCAGCCTGGCTTGGTGTACCAAACATATTGAATGGAGTACAACCTGAGATCACATTACCATTTCCGTCCAGACATTGACCTTGTGCATTGGTAGGGCCGATTGAGTTGGCCAGTCTGTCAACCAGGAAAGAGTTCTGACTATCGTTCCCCGTGTTTTTGCCATAGTTGTAGAACAGCTCCCAGTTCCAGTCATTTTGAAACTGCCCATCAAGTGCCAGAACTGATCTGTAGGTCTCGTTGTCATACTCCAGAATCCTGGGCCCCGTATCAACCATACGACGACGCCAGTCTGATATATCTTCACCTGTTGGGTTATAGACATTATCTTTGGAAATAGCACCTATGCCGCCAACACCGGAAAACGCACCAAAAAGAGGCTCCGGAGCTAACTGAATAGTGGATTTTCTTTTTGCATAAGAAAGTTCAGCAGACGCTCGAACTTCTCCGAGAAAGCCAGCGTTGCCCAAAATATAGTCGCCAAACAAATTGGCATAATAGCGATCACTGGGGGTTTGGATATAGTTATCTGGCTGATAATTATATAGATCGTCCGGGTTCTTGAAGTCTCTCAGGTTATCGCCCTGTTCCGGACCATAGGTCAGCACCTTTGTGACAACTCTGGTTACAGAATTGCTCTTAGCATCATCACCTGTGCCAACAGTATCTTCATTTATGTTAACATTCTGCCCATTGATGTTGGCAATTGGATTGCCATCATTATCAATCGTTACCGCTACTCTGTTTTTTACACCGTTGGTTTCATCCGCACTCCCGTCAGCATCAGTATCTACGTAGGTGTAATACATCCCTCTGCCATCAGGATCATTAGGATCGATCCCCAAATTGTCATCTCGATCTGGAATCTTGTAGTAACCCCATGGTGTAGCACTACTTCCGCTCACATAGGATTCATTTGCAGATTCATCATACTGAATATCATTTTCAGAGAACTTGCGGTCACCCGCCATTATTTTTTTCTGCTGTACAGCAGAGAAGCTGAACACCAGTGAACCACGCTCAAAATCCTTCCCTGCGGTGATATCTACCTGAGCAACATCACCATCACCTTCACTGGACTTACCGTAGTAAAAGTTAGTTTCAACACCATCAAAATTCTTCTTGGTAATGATATTGACAACACCTGCAATAGCATCAGAACCATAAACTGCTGACGCGCCGTCTTTAAGAATTTCAACACGCTCAACCATTGCGATAGGAATCATCTGCAGGTCAACAGTACTGTCAGCACCGGTGCCACTGGCCACAAAACGACGCCCATTAACAAGTACAAGTGTTCTGGCAGAGCCAAGCCCCCTCAAGGAAACCCTTGCTGCACCTGAACCGCCGTTATTTACCTGGGATGAAGTGGCAGCACCTGCCATAGATGGGAGCTCTTGCAAGAGATCTCCAACACTGGAAAGACCCGATTGAACAATCTGATCACGGGTAATTACCTGAACCGGATTTGAACCTTCTACATCGACTCTTGAGATTCGAGATCCAGTCACTTGAATTTTTTCAAGCTTTTCAACTTCCTGCTCTGCTGCAAAGGCTAAATTTGAGCCTGCAGAAACCCCCATAGCTACGACAATAGCCGTGCTAAGCGCTGTTCTTCTGAACATGTTATTATTTTCCTTGCTATCCACTTATAGTGTTTATTATTGGCTCAGCTTGAGCTTGTGGCTCCTTGCCTGTACACCGCCATGTTTGGCAGGTCACCTCAATCAGAACCTTATTGTGGTTGCTCTCTAAAACCCAATCGATACAATCTAAAGTAATAACAAGAGGCTTTCTCTCTCATTATCTTTTAATTGAGCTTGTCAAGAGACTTTCAAAAACAGTCAATCAAAATAGTAATTGACCAATTTTCATCCACCTTAAATTCCAGGTGTCTTTCAAAAGAAAGTCATTTCCTAAAGAAAAAACGCCACCTACTCATCAATCCATTAATGAGTATTTGAAAATCCAGATTATTAACAATCAAAATCCATACCAACTTTCCAAATCAATACAGATTCCTATCACCTCATACCCATGTTAAAAACCATTTCAAAATAATGACGACTGGTAAATTTTTATCTAATTCGTATACAAAATCAATAAGTCACAGATATCAAACGTGAAAAAACGATCTTTACAAAGCACTTTTTAGAGAAAATCACAAAAATCATGCAGAGTAATAGATTTATATAATTAACGGCGAGAAGGGGAATTTATCAACTTTAGAAATGAATTACTAACTGAACACTTAAGACTTTGATCAACACTTCAATCAAAGCATCTCAATTATTTTGGTAGAAGAGGCATTACCCTTTGAGTAGGCTAAGTTGCTTTTATCTGTTGTTTGAACCAGTGTTCTACAATTTTTTCAGAAAGACGCTCACCTGTTAACTTGTCAGCTTCTGTCAATAGCCGCCGCCAGCCCAGATAATGTTTCAAGTATTTG
>NZ_JBPCXO010000190.1:0-3546 GCF_051008435.1 Endozoicomonas sp.
TGATCGTTTAGCTTTCTGAAAAAGGAGTTTTTGACGAAAAATGCACCTAAAAAGCTGAGTTTCCACACCATATTGCCGCAACTACCCACGAGATAAACGAAAGTACAGCATATTTGTACCTCTGAAACTCAAGTGTGGCATGGCTTATAACCAAAACCTTTTATCCCTGCAAAATCATCAGGGGTGCTGAATAGTTACAATGAGTGTGTTCACAATAATAAGTATTACAGGGTTTGTATATGCGTCGTTATCTCATCCCTACACTGTTGGCAACGGGCCTGTTAGCAGGCTGCAATGACTCCGCCGAGACTGTAAGCACCACTGCAGCTGCTTCTACGGAAGCTTCATCCTCTGAAACTGTGCATCCGGCAATGAAAGCGGTTCTGCCCGAGATGCAGGAAAAAGTCTACGAAGTCACTAAAGGTGTATATCAGGCCGTCGGTTTTGGTGGCGCCAACTCCATCATGGTGGAAGGTGACGATGGCATCATCATTGTCGATGCCATGGCGTCTGTTGAGTCTGCCCGCAGGGTAAAAGCTGCCTTCCGTGAGATTACTGATAAGCCGATCAAGGCGATTGTTTATACCCATAACCATGGTGACCATGTCTTTGGTGGCCCCGGTTTTGTGGAAGGCGAAGAAAACCCTGAAGATATCCAGATCTGGGCCCATGACACTACGCAATATTATATTAACCGTGTCGTCAATGTTCTGGCGCCTGCCATTGGTGCTCGCAGTAACCGAATGATTGGTGCACTGCTTGAAAAAGGCGACAAGGGATTTGTGCATTATGGCCTGGCCACACAGATGGAAACCATCGAGCCTGGTAATCATGCAGACGTTATTCCGCCTACCCATACTTTCTCGGATAAGGCTGAACTGAATATTGCCGGTGTTAATCTGGAGCTGGTGCACGTTGCCGGTGAAACCAACGACCAGATCATTGTCTGGTTGCCGGACCAGAAAGTCATCATGCCCGGTGACAATGTCTACAAGTCATTCCCTAACCTCTATACCCTGCGTGGCACCAGCTACCGTGATATCAAAAAGTGGTACGAGTCGGTCGATACCATGCTGGAGTTTGAGCCTGAATTCCTGGCACCTAGCCACACCTTACCGGTGGAAGGTAAGGAAAATGTTAAGGAGATCCTGACGGCTTACCGTGACGGCATTCAGTTCGTTCATGATCAGACTATCCGTTTGATCAACCAGGGACTGTCACCGGATGAGTTGGTCGAACAGGTGAAACTGCCTGAGCACCTGGCCAACCATCCCTATCTGTTTGAATACTATGGCAAGGTCGAGTGGGCTGTACGTAACATCTTCAGTGGTTATCTGGGCTGGTACGACTCTAATGTCTCCAAGCTGCTGCCTATTTCGCCTGATGACACCGCCAGACAGATGGCTGATCTGGCAGGTGGTGAAGAGGCTCTGCTGGCAAAAGCTCAGGAAGCGTTTGAGCAGAAGAATTACAACTGGGTGCTGCAGCTGACCGATCATCTGATGCGCTTGCAGTCTGAAAATAAAGTCGTCAAAGAACTTCGTGCTGAATCTGCTACCCAGCTGGGTTATGCCATGCACAACTCCAACGCCCGTGATATCTATCTAACGGAAGCGGCTGAGTTGCGAGGGGTAGAAATGCCTGTTGAGCAGATGGAAAAATCCACCAACAAGCTGATCAAGGCTATGCCGGTGCGTGGTTTCATTGAGTCTCTGGCCGTGAACCTGAACCCTGAGAAGAGTCTGGAAACCGACGAAACCATGGTGATCAACTTCACTGACACGGATGAGTCTTACACGATTCATGTCAGGAGAGGGGTTGCGATCATTAAAGACCAGGCCATTACCAATCCAGATAACAGCATGACCACGACTTCTGAAGTGTGGCTGGAAATTATGGCGGGTGATCGCAGTCTGCCGGGAGCATTGGCCACTGCTGATATTGAATTGGACGGCGGTCGTCTGTCCATCCCATCGGCACTGGGATTCCTCAGCATGTTCCAGGGATAAAGATAAAAATCAGCTGCCTGTAAGGGCAGCTGCCAACCTTTCAAGGCAGTAATGAGAGGTAAGTGGCTGTTAATAATAACGATAAATTCAAAGAGCTATGAATTATGATGCACCTGCACCAGATGGAAGATTCTCCTTTCTGCGAGAAAATCCGTCTTTTACTGCAATACAAACAGATACCTTATGAATTGGTTGAGTATGGTGCTTCTGCCATCACCAAGATCCGCAAGTTAAATCCTGCAGGCAAGGTGCCTGTGCTGGTGCAAGATCAGCAGGTAGTAGCAGATTCCAGCAATATCTGCCGTTTTATTGAAGAGCAATTTCCTGAAAAGTCGGTGTTTCCTGATTCTGCAGATGCCTCTGCTCTGGTTCATGTACTGGAAGACTGGGCTGATGAAAGTCTGTATTTCATGGAAATGTATTTTCGTTTTGCCATCAAGGACAACAGTCGGAAGATGTTACCTCTGCTGTTGGCTCATGACCCCGGTTGGCTGCATTGGCTGATCGGACCCTTGGTGGTGATGGGCGTCAAAGGAATACTCAGTCGTCAGGGAACCGGCCGAAAAACAACCGAACAGCTTCAGAAAGATCTCAGGTCACATGTCTGTTCCCTGGAGTCAATGCTGAGGAGTCAATCATTTCTGGTAGCAGATCATCTGACTATGGCTGATCTGTCTGTTTATGTTCAACTCAAACGAATCAATCAAACCCCGGAAGGTTCAGCAGTCATCAGTGAATCACTCATTGTTGTGAACTGGTTAAAACGTACTCAGGAATTAACCGAAAGTTAGAGTGATATGGCAAAATTCAAGTCTCTGCTGGGCTATACAGCTACAGCGGTAGTGTTCACTGGTGCAGGCATGCTGCTGTCAGAAACGGATGCGGCTAAAACCGTCAATCAGGCGGCTGACAGTGCGAAGAAAAGTGTTCTGACGACAGTGGCTGAAAAAGCAGCTGATGGTGATGTCCGTACCCAGCTGTTGATTGAAAACCCTGAGTTGATCAAAAGGGTCATGGAAGGCGGGAGCTTTGGCGGCAAGTTTTCCAAAAACATTGCCCAGCACATGTTTGGTGAAGATTTTCAGCCTGCCATTGATGACGCGCTGGAGATGACCGACATTGAGCCGGTAGGCGACAGGATGTGGCTGATTCGCATGCCCATTGTGAACGCTGTGCTGTTTGAAACCGATGAGGGGCTGGTGGTTGTGGATACCGGTATGGCTCCCGCCGGTCCGGCGATTTTGAAAGTCATTCGCAGTGTTAGCGATAAACCGATTCATACGATTATCCTGACCCACGGACATGTTGATCATGCCTATGGCACGCGACCTCTGGTTGAAGACAGCCCCAATGCCCAGATTATTGCTCAGGAAAATATTATCCCCCGCTTTGAGCGTTATCTGAAACTGTCAGGCTCTTTCTCCAAGTATATGAGCCAGCCCTATGAGGAGCTACCCAAGAAGAAAGAAGACATTGTCTGGCCAACCAAAACCTTCCGGGATCGTATGGAGATTGTAGTAGGCGGTGAGAAGTTTGT
>NZ_JBPCXO010000191.1:0-4174 GCF_051008435.1 Endozoicomonas sp.
CCGTTTTAATGATCAAGACCAGGTGATCAAACGCACTTTTGACTACCTGATAGACGGTGACTTGAAGACACGCACTGATGCTAACCAGAACAGCAGTCAATACGAATACGACGCCTTGAATCGTCTAATCAGCATGACCGATGCTGCTGGAGGCATAACCCGCTATGGCTATGATGCCCGGGATAACCTGACCAGCGTGATGGATCCGGAAGGTAGGGAAACCCGTTTTGAATACAACCTGCGAGATGAGGTCACTGCTGAGATCAAGGTGGGCCAAAACGGTCTGACGGATACCCGCAGAAGCTACCAATACGATAGCAATGGTAACCTGACTCAACTCACCACTCCTAACGGTGAAATCACCGTTTATAGCTATGATGCTGCCAACCGTTTGGTGGAAACTCACTTCTATGCCGGTAGTGAGCAACAGCAGAATGGCCAGCCAGAAAAAACGGTCAATTATCGCTACACCAACACCCATCAGTTTGCCGGGTACAGTGATGGCATCACAGAAACCGACTACACCTACGATGCTTTAAATCGTCTGACCCAGGTCGTCACAACCTTTAACAAAGGCAAGACGAACGAGTTTCAGAAAACCTACGGCTATAGTTATTATAAAAACGGCCAGAAAAAGACCTATACGACGCCGGAAGGCCAAACATACACTTACTACTACAACGGCAATAATCAGCTCAGCGGGGTGGCCATCCCCGGTCAGGGACGAATCAGCTACAACAACTTCAGTTGGCTGATTCCCCAGAACATCAGTTACCCCGGCAACAGTCAGGTCAGCCTGATCCCTGATGGGCTGATGCGCTATCGAAAAAAACTCACTACAGACCCAGCCAGTAACCCCATGCACAGTCTGGCCTGGGAATACGACCATGAAAGCAATATTACGCAAATCAGTCAGACGGAAGAGACGGCGGTTTATGGCTACGATAAGCTCTATCGCCTCGCTGAAGCCCAATACAGCACAAACGATAATATAGAGAACCATACGCCCAGAACCAACGAAGCTTACCGGTACGATAAGGTGGGTAACCGTCTGGATGAGAAAGCAAATAAAGCTGAACTGGCGCCTGCTCAAGGCTCAAAAGAGTGGACATACAATGCCTTTAACCAGCTTACTGAACAGAATGGTATCAGCTACGACTACAGTAAAAATGGTCATCTGATTAGAAGCGGAAAGCGTAACACTGAAGGCCAGATCGCTGTCGATCCAGACAACGTCATTCCTTTCTGGGCGTTTATCTACAACAGTGAAGAGCGACTCACAGAAGTCAAAAAGAACAACCTTACTGTTGCAACCTACCAGTACAATCCGCTGGGGCAGAGAGTCAGTAAAACTCTGGCCGACAATAATACGATCATCCATTACCTGTATAGCCAGGAAGGACTGGTAGGGGAGTATGACGAGCAGGGTAACCTGATTCAGGAATACGGCTGGAAACCCAATACACTCTGGATGACGGGCCCACTGTTCACAAGGACTCAGGACAATCAGGTGCATTACTACGTTAATGACCACCTGGGTACTCCACAGAAAGCGTTCCGGAGAAACGGCAAGGTGACTTGGAAGGCTGAAGCCAGTGCCTTTGGAGAAACAGTGGTTTGGGAAGGGAGTGAGCTGAGGAATAATTTGCGATTTGCGGGGCAGTACTATGACAGTGAAACGGGGCTGCATTATAACTTTTTTAGGGATTATGACCCGGTGAAAGGGCGGTATGTGGAGGGGGACCCTATTAGTTTACTAGGAGGAGTGAATAGGTATTTATACGTGAGCGGTAGACCTCTTAGTATGGTAGACCCTGATGGGAAAATTCCACTTTTAGCTTTTATTGTTGTACCAGTAGTTGGAGGGTTAGCTCAAGGTATTGCTTCTGCAATTACTGGGCAAAGTTTTGTCAATGGATTCATCTCGGGTGCTACAACGGGCCTTATTGCCACAGCTTTTGCCTTCTCAGGAGGGTTTGTAGCGATTACAGCAGGAATTGTCACAGAAGTAGCAATGTCAACAAATACTGCTTTAGGTGTTGATCCTAATTACGCTCAGAATATTGGAAATGCTGCTAAAGCTTTCAATAATATGAGTGAAAATAATTCACAAGAAAAGCAGATATGTGAGTGAAGGAGGGAGTATTTACATGTTAACAAATCCATTCGTGATTTATCTGTTTTCACTTACTTCATGGGCTGTGTTTTTTTATAAAAGTGTGGCGATAGATGATATTGAACACTTTGGTAAATATCCTTGGTATTTTTCGTTGTTAGCAATATTGTTTATATTAACTATTTGCTATTATACCATGCAAAATTATGAGACAAATATTGAGAAATTGGCTGCTTATTTTTGTCTGTTTCTGATGATATGTGTTTCAATAGTAGGTTTGATATGATCGAAAAATAAGGAATACCCACACATTTGACTAACCGGTCAGCTGATCTACCTTTCTCCTGTCACTGAATTTTTCTTCAGACAGGAGAAAGCATGACCCGTGCTCGTAGTGCTTTGATTGATCCAGGTTCCACACCCTATTATTCACTGTATGGCTCTCTGTGTATGGCAGGCTTACCTCTGTGGTGAAGAGCATCTGACAGACACGAATTATGAGCATCGTCGTCAATGGGTGGTGGACAGGTTGAGAGCGCTGGTCTCCTACTTTCTATATACCCATCGCTCCAGGAGCGAGTTGAGCGGTTGTCAGGTTCTGGTACTGGAAAGCAGTCAGGCAATCTGATGCCTTTTCGTCTGCAGGGTCAGAATCCAGAGGTGGCCCTTCCTTATAGACTTCATGACTATCTTGAACTGGTTGATTAGAGTGGGCGTGCAGTCAGGGTTGATAAAAAATGCGGCATTCCTTCAGATACTCCGCCTATTCTGGTCAGGTTAGAGATTGATTCTGCCGAATGGCTGAAAACCATGAGTTGGAATAATCGCTTCTACCGAGCAGTCGACAGGTTGGAGTCAATGAAGAGCTACCCTCGTGAGATGGGGTAAAAGTGGGTGCAGGGGTTGTTTTCTTGTAGTCGTTTATATCAATCAGGTAAAAGCTGACAGCAAACCCTTTCCGTAGTCATTCATTTATCTCATGAGTTGGGCGGTGGTTCTGGGCCCTTCCGGAATTCCTTTTATCCACTTCAGACTGATTTACCGTATAATCATTAATGAAGGCAACTCATAGGTAAACCTGCACAATGTTTCAGACCATTGACAACCTGAAGGCTCGGCTGGATGCTCTCAGACCTCTTCCTGAGAATACAGTCAAATCGCTCCATGAAGCTCTGGTTGTTGAGTGGACTTATCATTCCAATGCTATTGAAGGTAATACACTGACCCTTAAGGAAACCAAGGTAGTGCTTGAAGGTATCACAGTGGGTGGGAAGTCCATGCGGGAGCACTTTGACGAAAAATAAGGGACACCCAGTGCGCCGAGATAAGTCGGCAAGAGATTGAAGGTGAAAGCCTTTCATCCGGTAAGGCGCCGGAACCCCGAGTCATGGGCGGTTGTCAGTAATGGCAATGGTTAAGCGTTGACAGGGGAAGATGCAGGCTCAGCTCTTAATATGAAGAGGAGTTCCGAAATCAAAATCGAGAACGCCGACCACGTTGGGTGATTGGGAAGGCAATACGACGATAGTGCGTTCAAGTGCTTTTGTCGGTTCTCCGGAGTCTTAGATCTGGCGCATGTATTGATGTCTTTTGTGCTGAACTCGGGAGACCCTGTTTGTGATTCGTACTTTCCATGCGGGTCGGGTTCGGTGAAGCCTGAGGGCAAAGGCCGAATATCTACGCAGGCAGGGAGTCAGATAGTTTCATAGTAGTGAGGAAGCTAGCGAACAGCAGTCGCCTTCCTATGATACCGGCGAATTTCGTGATGCTTTTGTCGATCTTCGAGTTA
The DNA here is from genome assembly GCF_051008435.1 of Endozoicomonas sp. Classification (GTDB taxonomy): domain Bacteria; phylum Pseudomonadota; class Gammaproteobacteria; order Pseudomonadales; family Endozoicomonadaceae; genus Endozoicomonas_A. The sequence continues at coordinate 3,906 of NZ_JBPCXO010000191.1, forward strand.
AGACTCAGGCCGGTGATCTGGTCATTGAGCGTCAGTGGTTTAATGGTCAATGGGTCTGGACCGCCCCTGGAGTCGTCTGGAGATTGTCGGTTCAGCAGTGGATGATGACGGCAATGCAACCCCTGATCCGCTGACGGAACGTCCTTATGCCCTGATTCGTAATGGTAATTCTTATCTGAGACAGTCGGCTCGTGGCTCAGAGAACCCCGTTTTTCAGAACCTTCCCAAACGGACCCTCACGGCTCGTAACCAGGGTAAAGACGGTTTTC
>NZ_JBPCXO010000192.1:0-27355 GCF_051008435.1 Endozoicomonas sp.
GTGAGCTAGATGTCGTTGATCCAGTAAACACCATCGTTACTGTAAACACTGATGGAAGCTACAGTGTTGTTAACCCGGATTTCAATGCTTTAGCCGAAGGTGAAACAGTTACTGTTTCCTTCAATTACACAGCCACCGACGACTCTGGTACGGATTCCGCCGCCAGTGAAGAGAAGACGGTTACGCTGACCATTACCGGCAGTAATGATCAGCCAGTGGTGGAAGATGTCACACTCGCTGATCTGACAGAAGATGGCAGTCTGGTTGTAGACGATGGGCAGGAAGCCGCTCAATTCGAAGGCTCTTTGTCAGTGACTGACGAAGACACTACCGATACTCATACCTTTAGTTTGGTGGCGGAGTCTGTCACTACTGACGATGGTGAGTTAGATGTCGTTGATCCGGTTAACACTGCTGTCACCATCAATGCTGATGGTACTTACAGTATTATCAATCCAGATTTCAATGCTCTGGCTGATGGTGAAACCGTCACAGTTACTTTCCGATATATCGCTACTGATGACTCAGGTACGGATTCCGCCGCCAGTGAAGAAAAGACCGTTACCCTGACCATCACTGGCAGCAATGATCAGCCGGTTGTTCAAAATGTCACACTCGCTGATTTGACAGAAGATGGCAGTCTGATTGCAGATGATGGTCAGGAAGCCGCTCAATTCGAAGGCTCTTTATCTGTCACCGATGAAGATACCACTGATGCTCATACCTTCAGCCTGGTGGCTGAGTCTGTCACTACTGACGATGGTGATTTAGATGTCGTTGATCCTGTCAACACTTCTGTTACCGTCAATGCTGATGGTACCTACAGCGTTATTAATCCAGACTTTAATGCGTTGGCTGATGGTGAAACCGTCACAGTTGCTTTCCGATACATTGCTACTGATGACTCTGGTACAGATTCCGCAGTCAGTGAACAAAAAACCGTTTCTCTGATCATTGCAGGCAGTAATGACAAACCGGTAGCTGTTGATGACCGTCATTCCATGAGTCTGGAAATGGATCTCATTGAACAAGGTTCTAAGAATGGTTCTGCCATCTTCTTTGAAGTTCAGATGGAGCAGGGTGGGGAGCTGAGTTTTGATTGGTTTTACACCGATATAGATCCAGATGATGGTTTTAACGATTTCAGTTTTGTCTCAATCAATGGTAACCAGCAAATGCTGGCCAGTGTTCAGAATGATCAAGGTCAATTTAGTTGGGCAGCCTCTGAGGCAGGCACTTATTTAATAACAATCGGTGTAATGAATGATCGAGACACTTTCTATGACCCCAGTCTTGCAATCAGTCATTTACAGGTAACTTCAGGAAGTATTATTGCCACTGATACTTTAGGTGGCTATCAGGAAACGGTTGAAGGCTTCACACTGTCGCCAAAAAATTCCAGTGTCCAGTCCTCTGCGATTGAAGATTTTCTACAGAATAAACTGATTGAAATTCAGTTTATTTCCGGCAATGTTCTTGATAATGATTCAGATGAAGATCTGACCGACGAATTATCGGTTCAATCCTTTGATGGCCAGTCCATACCCGGAAAAATTACGGGTCTGTATGGTGATCTGACCTGGCAGGCAGAGGGTTCCTACACTTATGAGCTGGACCCCCAGAGATTGGCTTTCAGGGAGTTGGCAGAAGGTGAAAGAGCGGATGAGGTCTTTAGTTATGTAGTCACTGATGGTCTTGAAACCGACTCAGCCAACCTAACCATCACTGTCGAAGGACTGAACGATCCGGCTGTGATTGAAGATGTCTTTAATGGCTTCAGTGGCACTGTAGTAGAAGACGGTGCTCCCGGCTCCATAGCAACCGGCAAACTGTCAGCCACTGACGTTGATAATAATCACAATAATGGTTTCCAGGCTAAAACGATAGCTGGTCTTTATGGCACACTGGTTATGCAAGCCAGTGGTTCCTGGGAATACACGCTGAATAACGATCATCCGGTAGTGGATGCTCTCAACACCAGCAGCCCGGATTTGGAAGATATCATCACGGTTAAGTCCGTGGATGGTACCGAAGCCGAGATAAAAATCACCATTGTCGGCAGTAACGATGCTCCAACAGTCACTGGATCACCGATTGATCTGACCAGTACTGATGAAGATCGCAGTATTGTGATTACCCAACAACAACTGTTGGCAGGATCTGGCGATGTTGACAATGCACTTGATGATTTAAGTGCCACAAACCTGTCTATTTCATCGGTCTCTTCTGGCAGTGGCTCTCTTACTTATAATCCTGCCAACCAAAGCTGGACCTTTAAACCTTCACAAGACTGGAGTGGAGACGTCACCTTTAATTTTGACGTGTCCGATGGAGCGGATTCAACCCCCTCAACGGCTACCCTGACCGTTGACCCTGTCGCTGATATGCCCGTTCTGAATGTCTCCAATGCCAGTGGCCCTGAAGATACGGCGGTAGCCTTGAACATTCAGGCAATGATCAGTGATCAGGATGGCAGTGAGCTATTATCGCCTGTCACAATCAGTAATATCCCACCAGGCTGGCAGTTCATTAATGCCCAGGGAGAACTGGCGGTCTCGGGCGGAATTCTGGTCTTGAATCCCGGTGCTGAAGTTGGGCTGAAAGTACTTCCCCCTCTGAACTATTCAGGCACACACACTTTCACAGTCAGTGTGACCAGTACTGAGCAAAACAGCACTTCATCAGAAGTCGCTGAGAAGCCGCTCGAAGTTGAAATTCTTCCTGTTGCAGAGCCTGCCGATCTGGTGGTACCCGATTCGGTTTCAGGTCATGAAGATACACCAATAGAAGTGCGCGCAGGGATTGATCTCTCCGGAATCATGGTTTCTGTAGGGGATGACGGTGATGCGGATGAGCAGGTAACCAGCCTGATTCTTAAAGGAATGCCTGAAGGCTCTGTGCTTTCAGACGGTCAGCAGACCGTAACCATCAACCCGCCTGTCAGTCAGGTTGATATTCTGAGCTGGAATCTGGCTCAGTTAACGATTCGTCCACCCGAAAACAGTGATCGTGACTTTGAACTTCAGGTCACAGCCGTGACCCGAGATGGTGATTCAGAGGTGACGACGGAGCCACAGAACATCACGGTTAATGTGATTCCTGTGTTGGATGAACCCACCGTTGAAACACTCTATACCAACAACCCTGAACCGACATTGACCGGTGAAGTGGCTTTGGGTGAAAACGAAATCCTGCAGGTCTTGGTCAATGGTCAACTGTTTACTGCTGGGGTGTCTTCTGCGCCTTTGCAAGTGGACAGTGAAGGCCAGTGGACTCTGGATCTGTCAGGCCACCCTTTGCCTGCCGACGGTGTTTATGAAGTTGTGGCAACGGTTCTCAATCCTACTCTTGACCCTAATTTCATTCAGGACACTACCCAGAACGAACTGATCTTTGATACCAAAGCACCCAAAGGTACAGTCGTTTATAACCATAAGACCAATGATTCTACCCCTGAGATTTCAGGCAAGCTGAAAGCGCCTCTGGGAGATGATGAATATCTTAAAGTCACCGTGGATGGTGTGACTTATGCCAATCGTTCGTTCCCGGAACAGGATGAGAGTGTTCAGGTTGTCGAGTTCACGATCGGTGAAGATGATCGAACCTGGCAGTTCTCGATTCCTGACCAGAATTCGATTGATACTTCTGACGAAGAAGGCACTGAATATACTGTTGAAGCGACGGTAGTAGATCGAGCCGGCAACGTTGCAACCCCTGATACAGCGGACTTATTGGTCGATGTGAATCCACCGGAAATTGTTACTGGTAGTCTGATGTTTACAACAGGCGAGAGCATCAACGGTGTTGAAGCTACCAAAACATTTAAAGTGTCGGGAATGACCGATGGGGCTGAGCAGGGACAGAAAGTCCAGATAAAACTTTACCAGGGCGACACAGAGTATAACTATGAGGCATCGGTCAAAGCCGATGGTTCGTTTGTTCTGACACTCTATCCTCAAGCCCCTGAGCACCCCAGCGGGCGTGGCATTGATCTTGACGAGTTTGAAGACGGCTCTATTTTGGTAGAGGCCAGCGTTACTGATAAATCAGGTAATACTTCTCCCACTGAAACCAGTTCAACGGAACTGGATAGAACGCTGTCTGGCACAGAGGTCACCCTTGATTCGATCAGCGATGATTCCGGAGTGGCTGATGATTTCAGAACTCATGATTTTGATGGTCTGACTCTGACGGGTTCTTTGAACCAGGCACTTGCCGACGATGAATCACTGCAGATATCCATGGACAACGGCAGAACCTGGCTCAGCGGAGTTACCGTAGAGGGTCAGGACTGGTCGTTTGCTGAGGCTGAAGGCACCGCTCGTACCGATGGTCAAAAAGTGAATTACTGGCTGAGAGTGGTTGATGAAGCCGGTAATGTTGCACCTCAGTATGAGTATGCCGTTCAGCAGGTCACCTTTGATAGTCATGCCGTCATTACTTCTCTCAGTCTGAATAAATCCGGTGATATCAGCTGGAACGAAGCAGGCAGTGTGGTGAAAGTGAATGGCAGAACTCAAGGCATTGAAAATGGTCAGTCTGTCAGCATCAAAGTGACTGGATTGATTGCCGGTGAAGCGAAAGAGTCTTCATTTACGACCACGGTAGAGAATGGCCGGTTTACAGTTGAACTGGAACCAGCCTTCCTGCGTCAGTTCGACGATGACAGCTCGGTATCCTTTGAAGCAGCAACCAGCGACGTTTCTGACAATCAGGCTGATAAGCAGCACTCCGTTACTTTGGACTTCACAGTGCCTGGTGACACAGATGGAGATCACAAACCAGACAATCTGGGCAAGCCCATTGTTATCCTTCCAGCGGCTGCTGATGGCTACATAAATAACCAGGAAAGCTCTGACTTCAAGGCTCTGGTATCTCTACCTGAAGGGGTGGAAGAAGGAGATAAGGTTCGTCTGACTCTGAAACCGGTGGGTGGTGAGCCTGAACACATCGATTACATCGTTACTGCAGAAGATCTATTAGCAAATCAGGCTGAGATTCCTGTTACAGGAAGCCAACCTGACGGCGATTATAAAATCAGCGCCAGAATCAGTGACGCAGCAGGCAATGTCTCCAAGACCGGGCCAGCCTATCTGTATACTTTGGATACCAAAGCTCCTGTTGCTGAAATGTCCGACCCGGGTCAGGTCGATAGCCAATCATTTACTACTGTCTTCAGTCTTAGTGATGCCAGCTATACCGATGAGAATGACTGGCCTGATCTTCAGCCGGATGATTTTCAGGTACAAAATGGCATGATTGAATCCATTACCGATCTGGGTAATGGCCAGTATGAGCTGAAGATCAAACCTGCTTTTGAAGTGGGTGTGGATCAGGGAAGTATCAGCATTCAGTTGGCAAAGGGCAGCGTTCTGGACAATGCCGGGAATGGTAATGAACTCTTTGAAAAAACCATTGCCTACGATAATGATGACCCTGTCATCTTGCTTGCCAGCGGACTGACCGGCGAAGTCTTTAATACCGACAGTGCCATTCCAAATCTTCAGGCTGCCTTTGATCTGATCGAAAATAATCAGCCAGACGCCTCTTTTACTGCCACGAACATTGATTACACCGATCACTCTGCCCCAACTTTGTCTGAGTTCCTGGGTGATGGGGCAGAAGATCTGACCGGGGATACCACCGCCAATGTTGAAACCATGGCGTTTAAGCTGTCAGGCCAGATCCAGTTAGGAGAAGGGGCTCATAGCTTCCGCATTACATCAGATGACGGTTTTATTCTTCGAATCAATGGCCAGGAAGTGGCCAAGTATGAGGGTCTGCGATCTGCGGCTCCAAGTACAGGCACCTATACCGTTAATGTCGATGAAGGGGGTTATCAGTCCTTTGAACTGATTTATTTTGAGAATGCAGTGGCTGCAGTGCTTAAAGTTGAAGTGGACAGCGGGAATGGTTACCAGGTTCTCGACCAGAGCAGCACACTGAAAAACAGCACTTCATACACCGAAGGAGACGGTGCCGTCGCTCTGGATCAGGGGCTGACACTCAGCGATAGCGACGATGCAGAGTTATCCGGTGCTGAAATCAAAATTCTCAATTTCCAGCAAGGCGAGGATGTACTCAACTTCTCCGCTGCTAATGGCATCAGTATCGAGAGTTATGACGCTCAGACAGGCACATTAAAGCTGACGGGTAAGGTCAGTATCGAAGCTTATGAAACTGCCCTGGCGAATGTGACTTATGAGAACACTTCTGAAGATCCTTTGGCTGGCCAACGGGTACTGTCCATTAAAATCAATGACGGCCATACCTGGAGTGACCCTGTCACAACTTCCCTGAACGTGCATGCTGTGAATGATGCTCCAGAAATGACCGTGGCAAGTTCAGCCCTGGCTTATGTAGAAAACGATGGTTATCAGGTCATCGACAGCAGTCTTTCATTAACAGATGTTGATAATGACAATCTCCACAGTGTGACGATTCGTATTTCAGAGGGATATGAGAACGGACAGGACTGGTTGGAGCTTGATAACAGTCTTTATGACTCTGCAAAAATCTCTGTGAATTGGAGTGGTCAGGGCTTCTTAAAACTGACTGCTAAAGACCCCGTCAATAATCCGGTTTCTGTCAGCGAATTCGAAAGTCTTCTAAGACAAGTCCAGTATCGAAACAACAGTGAAGATCCTTCTGCAGGGCCAAGAACCGTCTCCTGGATTGCAAATGATGGCCAGGATAATAGCCTGCCAGTTGAATCCACCATCAATGTCACTGCTGTCAATGATGCGGCCCGGGTTGATCATGTTCGTAACTGGACCTATGAAGAGAACAGTGACCAGGTTGTTGTCGATAATGCACTGACATTAGTCGATCCGGACAGTGCCAAGATTCATTCTGTGTCCGTTACTATCAGTAAGAATTATGATTCGAATCATGATGCCCTGGGTGTGCTGAGTGAGCAGCCAGGTCTCGACATAAGCTGGGATACTGCGACAGGTAGTCTGAGCATTTCAGTATTAGATCCAGCGGGTCTGGAACGGCAAGCTTTTGAACATGTGTTGGAAACCATCACCTTCACTAGCTCAGGAGATAACCCGTCAACCGCTCAGAGGGAGTTGACCTGGACAGTCGATGATGGTCATGGAGACGGGCAGCCTGTGGTATCAAGAATTTCTATTCGTGCCATGAATGATGCCCCTGAAAACTATTTTAATGATTCTGAACTGTCGTCTGATGCGCTGAATCTAGCCCAATCGCCAATACAGGCCAATGAGGACACAGACCTTCAAATCGATCAGCTCAGTGTTCTGGATGCTGATGCTAACGATGAGGCTATTCGTGTCACCCTTCAGGTAGAACAGGGTCGTCTTACATTAGGCTCTTCTACAGGCTTAAGTTTGAGCGGGCAGGGCACTGACAACCTGACTGTTCAAGGCAGTCAGGATGACATTAATCTGGCCCTGAAAACACTGACCTACCAGGCACTTCCCGACTATAACGGCAGTGATACTCTGGTCATGATCAGTAACGATCGTGGTAATAATGGTCATGGTGGTACCCAGGAAACCCGTTCGGAGATCGCCATTAACGTTGCTGCGGTTAATGACCAGCCTCTACTGGCAAACCGTTCCGGCCTGAACGTTGAAATCTTTGATGCCAGTCCGGCTTCTAGCGGTGCTTTTAATGCTTTATCAGAAGTGCTGACCTTTATGGATGATGAGCAACCTGATGCAACCTTCCTCGCTCATACACTGTCTTTTGATGATGGTAATCCCGATACACTGAGTCAGTTCATTGGCAGCAGTGGCAGCGATCTTTCCGGCTTGGGCGATGAGCCCTTCGAAACCATGGCGCTTCGGTTTACTGGTCAGATCAAACTGGATGCCGGGGACCATAACTTCACCGTACGCTCAGATGATGGCTTCAGCCTGAAGATTAATGATCAAGTGGTCACAGAGTTTAATCGTGACCGAGGTGCGGGCAACAGCAGTGGTCAATTTACAGCGAATTCAAGCGGACTTTACGATATAGAGATTGTCTACTGGGAGAATAGAGGCAGCGCTGTTCTGGAAGTCAGTATGGATGGCCAGATACTCGATGCCAGCCAATTGTTCAGTAACAGCACCTCGGAGCAAACTTATCAGGAAGGGCAGTCAGAACCTACCCAGTTGTTTGAAGGCATGGTGCTATCTGATGTGGATGGATCACTGGAGCGTTTGGTGGTTGAGATAACCGGTGACTACGACTCTCAGGCTGATCAATATCAAACTCAGGTACCTGCAGGCATAAACCGGCAGGACAGTTATGAAAATGGTGTACTGACCATTACTTTCTCTGGAACAGCTTCGGTGGCTGACTACCAGGCGTTGTTAACTTCAATCCGTTATGAAAACACGTCAGAAGATCCTGTAGAAGGGGATCGTGAGATCCGGGTCTGGGCGAATGATGGCGAGTTAGACAGTGATGCGCTGAATACTACGTTGACTGTTACTGCGATGAATGATGACCCCGTAGCTCAGGGATTTGTTATTGATCCGGCTTCAGAGACTGTCGATTTCAGTCAGTACGTTTCAGACCCCGATCACTCCGATGCTCAGTTACAGATCATTATCGAGAAGCTCCCCGAGTATGGGCGGCTGTTTCTTGAGCACAACGGTTCTGAACTCGATGTAACAGACATGGATCGGGGATTGACCACGTACAGCCTCGATTCATTGAATTATGAAGTAGCCGAACTGGACCTGGGCATCGCATCACAGCCTGGACTGCAGGGCTGGGGCGCGCTGAATGTTGAGAAGAATGTGCTCACCAGTCAGCAGGCCGGGGTCGTCATCACAACGTCAACCGAAAATGGCGAGTTTGAACAATACAACCAACCCGGCCATGTAGGCATAGGGCTGGGTATCAAGAACGACGGAATTAAACGTGGCAATGCCATCAATGTGCAGTATTCCGCAGCGATTGCTTTTGCTGTTATCGGTGTAGATGGACTGGGTGGGCACTTTGATGCTGATGCCAACCAGAATGCGGCGGTCAAGATTTCTGTCACTTTTGAAGATGGCAGCGAAGGAACATGGACCTTTAATAAGCCTCAGCTGGGTATTAGTGATGATGATTACAGTGCTTCAATCACCGTAGGGCATGGCAATCAGTATCTGATCAATACAGAAGGCCTGGGTATTGTGGAAATGGACTTCTCGGCATCATCTAACGATACCGGCAGTAACTGGGTGCTTGGCTCCATTGAAAGTCGTGTCAGTGATTCATTCTCTTATAAAACAGTGGATGCCGATGAGGCTGCCAGTACAGTGCAAACAGTCAATATTAAAGGGGGCGCAATATCAGGAACCGATGCAGATGATGTCATTACCGGCACCACAGCTAATGATGTCTTCATAGGTAATGGTGGGGCGGATACTTTTGCGTTCGCCATGAATGATCTTCTTGCAGATAACACTATCCAGACAGACCGCATCCTTGATTTCAAAATTGGCAATACTGGTGCTGATACAGAGGCCGATTATCTCGACCTCAGTGATCTTCTGGTTGCAGAAGACACAACCGATGTTTCCCAGTTTATTGCAGACATTACCGCTGAAGGGCTTTCCGTGTCTGTTGGGCAGGACAGTACTGTGATCGAGTTTAACAGTATTTCTGATCCTGATTTACAAACCTTGCAGATCGTCCTGGATGGGGTCAGTACTGAATGGGGAGTCGATGCTACCGGTGACGAAGTCATCGCACAGCTTGTCAGCAACGGACAGCTGATTGTTTAAAACAGAATTACATCACAAATACTCTTATTGAACGAATAGCAACAATAAAAAGAATGGCAATAAAGGGAGAATTCTAATGGCCAAGAGAGTAGTCAAGCATTTAGGGCTAAGCATATTACTGACATCCGGGTACGTTTCAGCTGATACCCTACTGGACAGCGTTAATGAGGCACTTGCCACTAATCCGGAAATTATGGTGAGGACCAGCGCGGCTCAGGCAGTAGGGCATGAAGTGAAACAGGCCAGAGCCGGCTTTTATCCTAAGGTCGATTTGAGTGGTAATGTTGGGTATGAACGAACCCGCAATGGTACAACCATCGGGGCCTATCAAACGGCAATAAACCCTTCTAATCCAGACAGAGATTTGTCGGTAGAAAAGCACGCTGATCGAACAAGACGACAAGCCAGTTTGACCGCCACGCAGATGCTGTGGGATGGACAGTTTACATCCTATGATCTTGAGCGGCAGGAGGCCCGTAGTAAGGCCGCTAATCTGGAAATTTGTTCAATCGTTGAGAGTATCAGTCTCAATGCGATTGAGGCTTATATTGGCGTTATTCGTAATCGTGCGCTGGTTGAAAGTGCAGAAGACAACCTTGCCCAGCATGAAGAAATCGTCAAATTGATCCGTAGAAAAGCAGATATTGGTTTAAGCTCCGACGCTGATCAGGCTCAGGCTGAAGGTCGTCTGGTCCTGGCTAAAGCCAATCACATTACCAGTCAGGCGGCGTTAAGAGATGCGGAAACATTGTACCGGAGAGTGGTTGGCAATTTGCCCGATGTTTTTGAAGCTCCCGGTTCTATCAGTCAACTGCCGACTGATTTGGAAGCAGCCTTAAAAGTAGCGGGCAGCAGTCATCCGATATTACAAATAGCTCGTACCGATGTTGAAGCGGCCCAGGCACAGTACGAAGGCAGTAAAAGTACTTTCAGCCCGACCGTCGAATTGGCACTGGCTGCAAACTGGGGAAAAGACGTCAATGGTGATAAAGGCACGGTTTATGATCATTCAGCCTTGTTGAGATTTAATTTCAATCTCTACAATGGCGGTGCTGACTCTGCCCGAAAGGCGCAAACCAGTCAGTTGATGAACGAAGCCATTGAAGTCAAAAACAGAGTGCACCGCCAAATTGAAGAAGAAGTTCGCCTGGCCTGGGTAGCCGTTAGTTTTGGCCAGGAAAGACTGAACCCTCTTGAAAGCCACGTGAGTCTGTCTAAGGAATCAAGGGATTACTACAAAAAGCAGTTCCAGGTGGGTACACGAACCCTATTGGATATGCTCGACAGTCAAAGAGAGTTTTTTAATGCCTCCAATGCCCTGATTCGTGGCAGTAATGATCTCATGTTCAGTGAGTACCGATTGCTTCAAAGTACTGGATCATTGGCAACAGGGTTGTCTGCCACGCTGCCTGAAGCTGCTAGCCAGTGTCGTTCATGAGGTCGTTCAGAAAATAGTCTAACTCTGTTCTCAAATGAGTCAGGTTTGCGTTGTTCTCGCAGGCCTGACACTCCCTCCCTTGAAATACTCTGGTTTATCTCCATCTCTGTTATAAGCATCATAATAATGAGAGTATCTGATGGATCAGTTTCACTTAGCCCAAGTTAATATTGCTCGTGCCAGAGCTTCGCTTGATTCACCCATTATGAAAGGTTTTGTCGACCAGCTGGACACGATAAATCAGCTGGCTGATCGTTCTGACGGTTTTGTCTGGCGTTTACAGACGGAAGAGGGTGATGACGCAACATCAATACAGGCTTTTGAAGACGAAAATATCATCATCAATCTGTCAGTTTGGAGAGATGTAGAGGCGTTAAAGACGTTTGTCTATTCCGGTGAACATCTTCAATTGCTAAAAAACAAAAAACTCTGGTTTGAAAAAATGGAGGGACCTACCCAGGCTCTTTGGTGGCTACCCATCAATCAGTTACCCACTGTCGAAGATGCTGTTAAGGCTTTAAAGTTTCTACAGCTTTCGGGACCAACAGATCAGTTTTTTACGTTTTCTTCTCCCCGAAATATACCAGAAAAGATAAAGGCCTGAGAGCCAGACCTTAACTTTTAAGCATCAATACTGAAAATAGTTTACTGGTAAAAAAAAGCGGTCCAGCGGGTAGGGAACTTTTTTCGCTCCTTGATGAATTGCAGAAGGGTTTTCAGAGGCATTAGTTTCAGAGAGGCTCGTGCCATCTGAAAACCATGACCGTAAACCGGATCATCGCTGCTTTCTATTGCCATTCTTCGAAACTCCGCGTCTTTGGTGTCCTGATTTTTTAACCAGATATACTCCATCATCACACACATGCCTTCTTCGACTTCCAATGGCAGATCTCGATAGTTGTTATAAAAGAACCAGGCATGAGTCAGTTCATGGATGGCAACCGTTCTAAAGTGTTCTTCCGGTAGATGTTTCTGAATCAAAATGTCGTTGAACTCTCTTGAAATGACCTGACCGTTACCGGCTGTGGTGGTGCTCCACCGGGCCAAACCCAGTATCGGCCTCTCGTTATGAAAGTTATGACGGCTAGCTTCACGAAGTTCATCCCGGTCGCAGAGCGTTAATGGTGTGCTGGATTGATGAAGCTTAAGCCCCACAGATGCCAGGGCTGAGCGCATTTGATCCATCAAACTGTCGCCTTGTTCCTGGGTGATCACCCCCCTGAGATTACAGATGTTGCAGATCACCAGACCGTCAGGAAAAGACATGCCCCCATCGGTTATATTTTTGCAGACAATCCGGCTACAGCTTGAACAGTTGGTATAGTCCTGATGGGTATCACAGAAGGCATTGCCCCAAAAATCCATTAAATAGTGTTCACTGAGGGGCCTGCGACAGACAGCACAAAGAGGGTGATTCTGTTTTTGATAGCAGCCCAGATGCCAGGGCATGCCATCATTTTCTATGAATTTGCCTTTGATGGTTTTGCGACATCCTGGACATTTCAGGCAGCGTGGATGGAACGGGCGACCATTAAACCCAACAAAAGTCTTGTTCAGAAGGGGTTTCTTACAGGTACGGCAGTTAAAACAGTGCAGGTGCCAATGGCTGCCCAATGCTTCCAGGCCATTTCCATGGATTGGTTTTCGACAGCTCTTGCAGAAATTCATGTCCTTCCCTGGCCATGTTGCTCACTCAATAACTTTAGCAGGAGCCCATCTGTATGGACGCTTCCAGGTTTTATATTGTGGTATTTCCATTATAAAAGCCGAGAGTGATTATGCTGCAGCCTTCCCTGGCTGTGACAGGCTCATAGATAATGAGCTTCGGTCATTTTTTTCAGTCTTCTGGCTTCTGTGTGGTAGTACTGGCTGGTTGTATTAATAGAGTCGTGCCCGGCAAAGATGGCCAGATCCTCAATGTCCATTTGTCGGGCAAGATGAGTCAGAGCTGTATGTCGCAAGGCATGGAAAGGCATGGCTGTAAATCTTGATGCCTGCTGGCTGTTTTGTGCACGTAAGGCGCAAAAATCCATGAAGTTTTGCCACCAGAAGCGTAAGCCTCTTGAGGAAAGACCACTCAATTGTCCCTGAACTCTACGGGTTCGTGGGGCGAGGGGGAAGTCATCTCCGAAAAGTCCTTCATAATGAAACCTTTGTCTGAACGCCTTGATTTGCTCAACCAGCTGATGATTAAGCGGAAGTTGGCGGCGCTTACGGCCTTTACCCAAAACACTTAGAAAGTAGCCACCTTCAATATCTGGATGAATGTCATTGCAACTGTGTCCGGTGAGTTCCGATTCACGAAGTCCCAGGCTGTAGCCAAGCGTTATGATATAGCGTGTTCTGGCCGACTCGGATTCAGGTATTTGCTCACTCTGCATCTGAAGATCGAGGCAATTCAATAAATGTTGCCATTCCTCCTCATGGAAGAATCGAATGGTTGTGGTGCCTCTGGCCAGCTTTTCGCCTGAACGAATTAATGAAACGGCAGGATTCCCAAGGGTATAGCGATTTTTCTCCAGAAAAGAAAAGAAAGAGGAGAGGACATCGATTACCTGGTCTGAGCTTTTACCGGGTTTGATCGGCGCCTTAAACAGAATTCTCTCAGGCTGACCTGGTAGAACTCCTTTCTTCAACCAGCGCTCAGGCAGGTTTTGTACATGATGAAGATACATTTGCAGGTGTTTCAGGCGTACATCTTTATAACCCACGCCCATATCCTGATATAACCAGGCACTGAAGCGTAGGATTTCCCGCTCATAACGTCGAAGGGTCTCGCCTGAACGAGCAGCGGCCTTATTTAAAAACAGGGTAAGAATCTCGCTGTCATTGGCTGCCCCTGTCATATCGGTGCTCAGAGCAGGGGATAGACACTGTTGGTCTGGTAGCCGCAGTAGCTCGGAGAGAGCAGGTAAGCTCATGGCCGGTTCTCTTTCTTCTGCTCAATAGTGAGCTTCAGAGCATCGTTGTAACCTTTTAGCCGCTCTACTTCACGCTCCAGAGCTTTTGAGGAATCCAGCTCTTCCTGCAATTCTCGGTTTTTGAGTTCCAGGGCTGTCTGCACCTTCTTTGATTCCTTGACTGCATCCTGATCATGTCTGGCTCTGTGTTCTGTATCGAGTAATTGTCTTACCGTACTGGAGATCGCTTGGGTTGGTTGATTCAGCAGCAGTGCCAGCTCCTTAATGATCTGAACCTGTGGCTCGGCTTCTTTAGCCGCAGCCTTATAGTTGTTTCGATCCTCACAAGCTTCCAGGTGGGCTTTGGACTTAGCTTCTAATCGATATTGAATTTCGTTGTGAGCCTTCTCGACGGCGAGTTCCGATTCTTTTTGCTTTTGCAGTTTTGACTCAATGTCAGCTCTTAACCTGCGTTCACTGTCAACGGTTTTGATCCAGTGATTTATTTGTCCCTGGTATTGGTTGTCGAGCTTTGTTTCCAGGGAGGTGAGGGCTTGCGTGTGCTCTTCTTTGCTGGCAGCAAGGGTTTCCTCCTGCTTCTTATTTTTCTCTACTTCTGCGTTTAACTGTTCTTTGAGTTGAATAGCGATCTTTTCGGAGTCCAACTGTTGCTGGCTTAATGTTTCATTGTTTTCTTTCAGGCTCTCGCTTTCAGATACTAACTGCTCCATCTGTTGTTTCAGAGCGATTCGTTCCTCGGTTAGCTGTTGCACGGCTTGCTGAAGCTCATCGATTTCCTGATTGGCCTGATCTTCAAAGTCACGTTGTGAGGTTGTTGCATCATGTTTCCACTGAATCAGTGAACGCTTCAGCACTCGGACCAGGTCGGCTGGCAGCTCTTCATCCACTTCTTTCTCAGCATCATCCAGAAAACGCCATTCATTGTAATAGGGCAGAACGGTCTGTTTTCCCATTTTGGCAATTCGAGCCAGCTTATCGGCATTAATACGTTCGCCTCTGGCCTGGAGGTCGTCCAGAACTCTGAAAACCAGCTCTCTGCGCTGAATATCCTTCTGATTCTCAGTGTTGACCTTGTTATCCATGATTTCTTACCAAGTAATGAACTATTAATACCAGTATTATAATACTGGTATTAATAGTATCAAGTTTATTCTATTACTACCGGTAACTGAACTTACCGGTAGTAAATAATGGTTTTTTGATTAATCACGTAAGATCTGCTTTTTATTAGATTGCGTAAAAGAGAATGCGGTCGAATGACACTTGATGAGGACTGAAAATGGACAGAAGAAAGTTTATGCAGCTCGGGCTGGCTTGCAGCTTGATACCGCTGGTATCACTGGAATCATCAGCCGCACCGGCGCCTGCGGGTGAAGTACAGGAAGACGAGCCTCAGGCTCAAGCTCTGAATTATGTAAAAAAGGCTTCTGATGCTAAAAACAATTCAAAATACAAGGAAGGCAACAACTGCAAAAACTGTATGTTTTTTGAAGCAAGCAAGAATAATGGCTGTACACTTTTTGCCGGCCGCACAGTAGAGGAGGGGGGATGGTGCGCAGCATGGGCTCCAAAACCAAAGTAATTGAAACCATTTTTAACTAATACGTGACCGGTGTCATCGAGTCAGGATCTACTGTGTTGTAGGAGCCTGGCTCAGCTGATGTGTTTAAATTGCCCTGACTCAGAACTATCGTTCAAAGATTGATATCTTAAAGACCTTGAAGGTCTGGATGGCTAAGAAACCTTTTCCAAGTCGAATTGTCAGAGTTCCAGAGGAATTTAGCGACGGTTAAGTTCGAAGAAACCTAAAGAAACCGTTCTCATCCATTGGGTGCATGAGATAATAGAGCAGTATCTTGAGAGAAAACCTGATGTAGGTACAACAGCTCCATCCGGTGGAACTACCAAAGTCGAGCGCGGGATAAACCGCAATCAGGGCTCAAGCTGAGAAAACCGTACTAGTCACTACAGCAGTTAGCAGCATTCCTGAGCCCAAAGGATGGCTTTATTTAATATAGCGCGCTTTGGTCTTTATTTTTTCAACCAGTTTTTTACCTTTGGGAGTCAGGGTCAGTTTGAAATAACGACCATCGTCCTCATGTTGGGCTTTTTTAATCAGGCCCAGCCCTGGACGGTCATGACGGCCTTCACCCAGACGTTTCACACTGACAGCAATATCGCTGGGAGTGCCGCAGGTCAGTTTTTCGGCATTCACCAGGTCAGTAATGGTTTCACCGGGATTTTCCGCCACTACCAGCAGTATCTGCCATTGAATGATAGTGAGTGGATATTCCTGGAGAAGGTGGGTAAGTTTAATCAGACCTTTTAGTGTCATTATTAATCTACCTTTTAGTTAGGTTATGGGTACGCTGTGAGCTTAAGGCGTCGTATACTTATTTTTCGCCAGCCTCTAGAGCCTACTGCACAACGGGTGCAACAACAGAGGTACCAGAACAAATATTAGACAGTTTTATACTGATCTGGCAAATTTTAAGAGTCAGGTCGTCTATTTTTAATATAAAAGTAACATAGCTGTTACGCTTTGAAACAACTAAGGCCTTTTTTAACCCATGATCAAGAAATGTCTTTTTCCTGCTGCAGGTTACGGTACACGCTTTTTACCCGCGACCAAGTCCATGCCAAAGGAAATGATGCCGATCGTTAATAAGCCCCTGATTGAGTACGGTGTTGACGAAGCTCTGCAGAGTGGTTTACATGAAGTTTGTATCGTTACAGGCCGTGGTAAGCGTGCACTGGACGACCACTTTGATATTAATTATGAACTGGAACACCAGATTCAGGGGACTGCCAAGGAAGAAACCTTATCAGGCATTCGCGGGTTAATGGACGAGTGTACCTTTTCTTATACACGTCAGCGTGAAATGAAAGGGCTGGGTCATGCCATTCTTACCGGCGAAACCCTGATCGGAGATGAACCTTTTGGTGTCGTATTGGCTGATGACCTCTGTATCAACCTGGATGGGGATGGAGTGCTGTCCCAGATGGTTGAACTGTATAAGCAATTCCGTTGCAGTATTGTGGCTATCGAAGAAGTGCCTGCTGAAGAAGCTCATAAATATGGCGTCATCAGCGGTGAAATGATCAAGCCGGGTCTGTATCGTGTTGAGGATATGGTTGAAAAACCGTCTGCAGGCGAAGCGCCCAGTAATATGGCTATTATTGGTCGTTACATCCTGACGCCCGATATCTTCGATATTCTCAGAGAAACGTCTCCAGGCAGGAATGGTGAAATCCAGATAACAGACGCCTTGCGTGAGCAGTGTAAAAAAGGTCTGGTCCTGGCTTACAAATTCAAGGGGGCTCGCTTCGACTGCGGCAGTATTGAAGGCTATATAGAGGCCACCAATTATTGTTACGAGAACATCTATAAAGCAGAGTCCAAGACAGTTCGTGAAATCGAAGTGAATGAAGAGCTTCTGGAGACTTCAGAGGCAGAAGGTTAATAAAGAATCGATTAAAGAGCCGGCAGAGACAGCCGGCTTTTAAATAATAGTTAATTACGCATAATATATATTATGTTAAATCAGCAATATCAGCTTAAGCTGACTTGTAATGGCTATTCCCTGTTCTCTATCTGAATCAGAAACTTTCTTAACAACTGATCCAGCTGCTCACGCTCTTCTTGCGACATACTTGCCAGCAGCTTCTCTTCATTGCTCACATGCTCTGAAACAGCTTTAGAAATTAGCTCAGTACCCTCTAAGGTCAGTTGTACCAGTTTGCTTCTAGCATCATTAGGATTGAGAACCCTCTGAACAAGACCTCTCTTTTCAAGCTGGTTCATTCTATGGATCATTGTGCCTGATGTAATCATGAGAGATGAAAACAGATGAGTTGGAGCAAGACAATAAGGTGTCCCAGCTCTTCTTAGAGTTTAGCCAGTATTATGCTGGTACAAAAATCAGTAGCTGATTAAAAACGGCATTGAAACAGTAATGAACGGGGCATAACCCTTAACTGTAAGAATTATGCCCCAAAGAGAAATGATTAGACTTTACGAGCTTGCCATCTTCCGGAAATCATCAGCAGACACGGAGTAACTACCAGTGTCAGCAAGGTGGCAAAGGTCAGGCCTCCGGCTATGGAGGTTGCCAGCTGATTCCACATCTGAGTAAAGGGTGCACCCATCTCAATCGTATGGTTGAACATATTAATATTGATGGACAAGACCATAGGCATCAGACCTAACACGGTGGTGATAGTCGTCAGCATGACAGGTCTTAGACGCTGGGCTCCGGTTCTAAGAACGGCCTCTCGGGTGCTGTACCCTTCTTGTCTCAGACTGTTGAAAGTGTCGATCAATACAATGTTGTTGTTTACCACAATACCGGCCAGCGCAATAATGCCAATGCCGCACATGACAATGCCAAAGTTTTGATCGGTAATCATCAGCCCCAGGAAAACACCCCCTGTTGCCAGAATGACAGCAGACATGATTAACGCAGCCTGATAGAAGCTGTTGAACTGCGTCACCAGGATCATAGCCATGACAAACAGGGCGACACTGAACGCTTTCACCAAGAATTCACCGCTTTCTTTCTGGTCCTCTTCTTCACCCTTGAAGTCAAAGCCGACATCATCACCCAACTGGGCAGAGGCCAGCTCTTCTGTCAACAGCGGTATTTGTTGAGAAAGCAGTTGTCCATCCATCAGATCTGCTGAAATGGTAATGGTACGTTTGCCGTCTATACGTTTAATGTTGTCGAGCTTGCTGCTGACTTCTCTCTCGGTAAAGTTACCAATCGGAACCAATCCGGCAGAGGTCATTAGACGAAGCTGGTCAATACTTTCAAGATGACGTTCAGTTTCCGGGTAACGAATACGAATATCGACCTCGTCGTCGGCATCATCGGGACGATAAGAGCCAACTGTCAGACCTGAAGTCACCATTCTCACCATACTGCCGGTTGTAGCGACGTCTGCTCCGTATCGAGCCGCTTCAGCCCGATCGATGCTCAGGCGCCATTCATAACCTGGTGCAGGACCAGAATCTTCTATATTGGTGAATGCTCCAAGATTCTCGAGTATCACTCGCGCTTCTGCCACGGCATTGTAGAGAGTGTCCAGATTATCAGCCCTGACAATCAGCTCCAGTGGCTTACTGGTAGGTGGGCCATCCTTCAGCCGTTCAACGGATATATCCAGCCCTGAGAATCCTGCCAGTCTCTGCTCGGCAATATTGGCTATGGCAAGCGTAGTGTCCCGGAATTGCCAATCCTCAAGATTCACTCTTAACGTGCCAACAACCTGGTTCTCTCCGGTTCTGGCATAAAGCGTTTCCATACCAGGCAAATCCATGAGCCGGGCTTCTATCTTCTCCATCAATGCATCTTTTTCATCAACGGACAGATTCCCGGAATTAACTTTAGCTGTAATAACTATGGCATTGGTATCCACATCGGGGAAAAATTCCACACCACGGGATGTCTTGATGAAGAGAGTAAAAATCAGGGCTACCGTCATGCACGCCAATAGCAATACCTTACCAGGGTGATCTATTGCCCGACCCAAGACAGAGATATAGTGACCGGTCAATCCTGTTGTCTGGCCAAGGTCACCTGACTCAATAGCCTGCATGGATATTTTTTCTTTGGTACCCAGTACCCGTGGTTTACCGATCATGGCTCCAAGGGTGGGAATGAAAATCAAAGCCATGACCAGAGAAGATGCCAGAGTGGCAATCAAGGTCAGAGGCAAAAACTTCATAAACTCGCCCATCATTCCCGGCCAGAACATCAGTGGGAAGAAAGCTGCCAAAGTGGTTGCCGTAGAGGCGATGATCGGCCAGGCCATTTTGCGGGAAGCTTCAAGATAGGCCTGTTGGCGATGAATCCCCTCCCCCATTCTTCTGTCTGCATATTCGGTGACAACGATGGCACCATCAACCAACATGCCTACCGCCATAATCAGTGAAAAAAGTACGACCATATTAATGGTCAGACCCATAATGCCCAGAATCAATATGCCTGAAAGGAAAGATCCGGGAATGGCAATACCTACCAGGAAAGCACTTCTGGCGCCAAGAGCACCAATAATGATGACAACAACGAGAATAACGGCAGAGAGCACATTATTCTGCAAATCGGTCACCATCATTTTTACGTCTTCTGACTGATCCCCGACATAATCGACTTTTAAGGTCTCAGGTCCTGAAGCCATGCCCTGATCAATGATGTATCTTGAAACTTCAATGGCTTCAATAATATTTTCACCCGAGCGCTTTTTAATCTCCAGGGCAATACTGTTCTCACCATTTAAACGGGCATAACCCCCACCCTCTTTGAACGTGCTCAGAACGGTGGCGATATCCGCAAAGGTGACTACCCGGTTTTCTTCAACTTTCACGGGCTGAGAAAGAATATCTGCAGGGGTTTTGTAGACAGCAGGCACCTTAATGGAATAACTGCCCTGACCTGTATCCATACTGCCCGCCGCAACCAGCTGATTATTTTGTGAAACCAGGTTGATGACATCAGCAGGAACCAAACCATAGCTTTCAAGCTTCATGGGATCGATGATGACGTCGACCACTTCTTCCCTGTCACCGGCAATTTCCACTTCAAGAATGGCTTTCTGGGCTTCCAGCTCATCTTTTAAAGCCCGTGCAATCTTGACCATGGTTCTTTCAGGAAGATTACCTGACAAGATGGCAGTAATGACCGGGTCTTGACTGGCCATGGTGATTTGCTCAATAACGGGTTCATCTGTCCCCTCAGGCAATTTACTTTTTGCCAGATTCACCTTGTCCCGGACATCGGCCAGAGCTTTATCCAGCTCTATTCCTGCATCAAATTCCAGCGTGACAGAAGCATGGGACTGGGAAGCTGTTGCAGAAAGTTCTTTGACGCCTTCAAGCCCTTGCAGCTCTTTTTCCAGTGGCAGAACCAGCAATCGTTCGGAATCTTCCGGCGAAATGCCTTCGAAACTGACCGAGACATACACATAGGGAATAGGAATATCCGGTGAAGACTCTCTGGGGATGGTCAGATAAGAGAGCATGCCTGAAACCAGTATCAGGACAAACATCATCAGAATGGTGCGACTGCGATTCAGTGACAGGCCAATCAGACTGCTCATGGAGATTCCCCTGCAACCCTGTCTCCTGTAACAGCAAGGGCCTGCCCAGGTTCAACGATGACCTGCTCCCCTTCCCTGACAAAACCATGCCCCCGGGTTATGAGTCTGGCGCTGGAAGGAATTCCGGTCAGCCAGAGACCACTGGCCTCAGACTTCACAATGTCTACGGCCGTAAAGTGCACCTTATCCTGTTCATCCACCCATTTAATGCCGGGTTTTCCGGTTTCATTCAGGCTTAAAAGCGCCGGAGAAACCTTGATAGCCTGAACCTGTCCCAGTTTAAGTTCTGCTTCGACACTCAGACCTGCCGGCGTTTCCATTGCTTCATTGGGCACGTTAAGTTCAACTTTAAAGGTTCGGGTGCCTGATTCTGCGAGTCGGGCAATGTATCGAACCTGTGCCTCTGCTGTTTCGCCGGATGCAAAACGAATATCAGCATTGTCCCCCAGTGTGACCGCAGCTATATGACTCTGCGGAACATCAACAGACACCACTAAAGGATCAAGGTCGAGTATTTCTGCAACGGGTTTGCCCATTTCTATATAATCGCCCTGCTCCACAAAACGATCATTTAAGATACCCGTCACGGGAGCCGTGATTCTGGTGTTGTTGAAGTCTATTTCTAGCTTTGAAAGTTCTGACCGGGCTTCGCTCAATGCAACTTCGAGTTCAGGCAACTCATTCTGAGCAATCAGGTTTTTACTTTTCAATGACAAGGCTGAGTTATAGTCCAACTCGGCTTTTCTGACTCTGGCTTTGGCAGTGGCTATCTGAGCGGGAAGAGCTCCCTCTTTCAGGGTAACAATGGCTTCGCCACTGTTTATGAACTGGCCCTTCTGAGCAGCAGCGGTGATGACTCTGGCAGGAATTTCTGCACTGATGGTTACCGTCCTGTCAGGTTGGGT
Organism: Endozoicomonas sp.; assembly: GCF_051008435.1. Lineage (GTDB taxonomy): Bacteria > Pseudomonadota > Gammaproteobacteria > Pseudomonadales > Endozoicomonadaceae > Endozoicomonas_A. Next base: position 22,097 of record NZ_JBPCXO010000192.1, read on the forward strand.
TTCGCCAAACAGAGTCAGGGTTCGGTGAATGGACTCAACCGGAAACGCCCTGGCTGAAACCTTTGCCAAAGGTAATTCAACGTCAGGCATCTTTTTCGTTTGAGAAGAGGACTTTCCGGTATCGGACATGGAGGTCACATCTGCTGTCAGCAGATAAATTCCCAAAAGCCCAGCCATTCCTCCAGCTAGGACCCAGGATCGATTAATGTCAGGCATAGAGTGTTCGCAATGTGTCGTGATCGTTCTTATGATGTCGTACGACCTTGTACGATTCTGTAGTGGCCACTATAAAGAAGCTGACATGTAAGCAGCAAGTAAAGGGCATAATCTTTGCTCTTCTCTGACCTTACCCCGGATATTTCATAAACTGCCCCGAATCTCGCGCAGGCATTTGTCGCTCTAAGGGATTTTGCGAAGGAGTGCCGTACCGGGGAGTACGGTCGACTGAGTAAAACCCCCTTAGAGCGGCAAAGGGCAAGTGAGAGCGGGAGCATGTTTATGAAATATCCGGGTTAGGCTCTGTTCGTAACTTATAAGAGTGCTGCTTTTCGGCTATCTTTTCAGCTATGATGCAGGTCGTACCATCTAAGGAAGCCGTTTCAAAGTCATGAAAGTCATTACATTCAATGTCAATGGAGTCCGCGTTCGCCTGCATCAGCTCAAGGCCCTGATTGAAAAACATCAACCGGAAGTGATCGGACTTCAGGAAATCAAGGTCACTGACGAAGACTTCCCGGTGGCGGGTATTGAAGCCTTGGGCTATCACGTTGAGTACTTTGGACAGAAAACCCACTATGGTGTTGCTCTGATGAGTCGCCATAAACCTGTCAGGGTTGAGAAAGGCTTTAAATCCGATGGTCCTGATGCCCAGAGACGTTTGATCACAGCGGAATACCAGACAGAGAGCGGCCAGTCCTTTACCGTGATCAATGGCTATTTCCCTCAGGGAGAGAGCCGTGATCACCCTACCAAGTTTCCTGCCAAGCAGGCTTTTTACCAGGATCTGATGACCACGCTGGAAACGGATTATTCCTCGGATCAACCTTTACTGGTGATGGGAGACTTTAATATTTCCCATACCGATACGGATATCGGCATTGGTCCTGATAATGCCAAACGCTGGCTAAGAACCGGAAAGTGCAGTTTCCTGCCGGAAGAAAGAGAGTGGTTTGACCGCCTGCTGGCCTGGGGATTCACTGATTGCTACCGTGAATGCTCTGAGAAGAACAGTGAAGAGCTCTACAGCTGGTTTGACTACCGCAGTCGTGGATTTGATCGCGAACCGAAACGCGGACTCCGTATAGATGGAGTGATCGCAACTGATTGTTTGATGAAGCGTTGTAAGGCTACCGGTATCGACTATGATATTCGTGGTTTAGAGAAACCTTCTGACCATGCCCCTCTCTGGGTTGAGTTTGATGTTTAATCTTTAGAGCCGGACCACAGTGATATAGACGGATTTAACTCAAACAATTAGAGGATGTGCTGATGCTTGCTACTCATAGAGATGCCGAAAATCGCTACTCAATTATCAGAGAAGCGGTGCTTGATCAGGTTAATCAAGATTTTGCCAATCGTGGAGAAATTAATAATCGAGTGAAACTGATCGATAATACTGCGTTAACCCAGTCAAAGAATTGGGATTATTCATCAAAAAGACGCGTAGATTGGGATTGGGTTGAGGGGTATGCCAACTTTAAATTTCGTTACCCAAAACGTTTTGAAATGGCATTATGGCATAGCGGTAAACTGGCAAGTCTGACGCTTGGCCGTCCAACTTATACAGGCCAACGTATGAGACTCGACCTCATTGAAGCTTGCCCAGAAAAACCGGCAGACCTCAAAGTATTCGAAATTTCACTCTTTGCCATTGGCATCTATGCGGAGACTCTGGGAGCCCATGAGCTACGTATTATGAACCCCATTAATACACAGGTGCGGGATTACTATGCTCGTTTTGGACTTACCTATGTGCCTGCTGGTGACTATCTCTATGCAACGTTATAGGATGAGCTGATGAGTAAGAAGATAGAAAACCTTACCAAGCATAGAAACAAAAAAAAACCGGCAACCATTGAAGAAGCTGCGCGTCGCGCTGCCCGCAGGTTTAGGGATATGACTCCTACCAATATTGAAGAGCCAGAAGCCTTGGCATCAGGCGATATGAAGAAGTTTTTGGAAAATCCTGACGAATACGAAAAAGGTGAAGATGATGAGTGGGAAAATGAATCGTAAGCCCCATACTGAGCAAGAGAAGCAAACTCAGCCTATGCCAGGTGAAATTGATCCTGGTGATGCAAGGATGAAAGTCTTTATGGCAGCACAAAAAACTAAGAGTAAATTCAGGGTTAGAAAATAAGAAATCATAAATTTCTATTGAAAAAAGATACAGTACTTCTTCATCCAAGGCGCTCTTGCCCATTCTAAATCAGCCCTGCACAGAGCCCGATAACTACGATTTTCTAATAGGGCATGATTTAGTTTGTTCAAGAATCTCAACGGTGTCGCCTAAACAGATCCTTCCTTGCGATTCATGGATCAGATTCTGTCCAAAGATCACGCCCATCTCTGTTCTTCTGTATCGTGACAGTGTCATCAGCGGATCTTTCCCTGTCTTTTCTCCCGTTTTGGGATCAACTGTTGTCATAACACAACGACTGCAGGGCTTGGCTACCTGAAAGACCACTTCGCCAATTTTAATTCTGTTCCAGGAATCCTCTGCATAGGCCTCTGCGCCTTGAATCACAATATTGGGTCTGAAGCGGTCCATAGTGACCGGAGAGTCCAAACGGCCATTGAGTTCTTGCAAGGAGGCTTCAGTAGTCAGAAGAAAGGGGAAGCCATCTGCAAAACCCGTGCTGTCACCTTCACTGGCAAAGCGCAGATCTACCTGACGGTGAACCTGTTCTGAAAACTTAACCATTCTGCATGGCAAGCCAAGAAACTCACTAAGCCATTGGGAGGCGGCCTCTCCTGCATCCAGGGCTTTCAGCTCGTCTTTCCAGACCTCAACGTCCATTTCAACTTTCTGAGTCAGCTGCTCTGGATCTGTGATGATCAACTCAGCCATGCCCGGTGCAGACAGAGTCAGACCCTTACTGCCTGGAATAGCTTCAATCAACGCCATGTTGGGATAGTGTCGCTGGGTGATGAACTTGCCACCCGGCTCCACTACCATCCAGCGACGGTCATTAACAAATCCCATACGATCGATGACTGCCTGCTCCACTGACATCTTTTTAAGCGATTTAACAGGGTGAATGGCAAGGTGGGAAACAGTCAGGGAAGAATGAGTCATCACAGTCTCACTAGCGATTTTACAGAATGAGCGAATAGCCTGATTGCCATGCCCACCGGATTTTGAAGAGAATGTATCAGATTTTCACTATTAACTTCGAGGTATTATGCAGCCCAATCTGGTTGATATCGGTGTAAACCTGACCGACAAGCAATTTTCCAAGGATCGAGACGATGTCATCGAGCGAGCGGTTGAAGCCGGCATTAGCACAATGATCCTGACAGGAACCTCGGTTGATGAGTCGCAACACGCACTGGAATTAGCCCGGAATTACTCGGAATACTGCTATTCAACGGCAGGTATTCATCCTCACGATGCAAAAAATGCCACGGACTCTTGTTACCAGACACTCAAGGAACTGCTCCAAGCACCAGAAGTAGTGGCAGCTGGGGAAATGGGGCTGGACTTTAACCGGGATTTTTCTCCCAGGCCTGTGCAGGAAAAAGTCTTCCAGCAACAATTACAATTGGCGGTTGATTCTGGACTGCCAGCATTCTGCCATGAACGTGATGCCTCAGATCGCTTTGTGGCTATTGCCAAAGAATTCAGAGATAAACTCAGCGGATTGGTGGTTCATTGCTTTACTGCGGACAAAAAAGCGCTGTATCAGTACCTTGACCTGGATCTGCACATCGGTATTACGGGTTGGGTCTGTGATGAAAGACGGGGCACCCATTTGCATCCATTGCTAAAGGATATTCCAGCCAACCGCTTGATGATAGAAACCGATGCTCCCTGGCTGTTGCCCAGAAGCATGGACAAAAAACCGAAAAACCGTAGAAATGAGCCGGCCTATTTATCATGGGTGGTTAAAACCATTGCAGAGCAGACCGGCAAAAGCTACGAACAAGTGGCAATGGAAACAGCGAATACTGCCAGGGCTTTCTTCAATTTGGATCCAGATGGACAATAATGTCAGCGTTGGGCATAAATTCCATGATGGCATCTTCAGCAGCCTGTCCAATATCATGGGCTGACCGCAAGCTTTGATCACCGTTGAGGTCAATGTGCATCTGAATAAAGGGAACCCGACCAGAGATACGGGTTCTCATCTCATGAATCCCCCGCACGCCCTCTATTGCCAACACGATGCGTTCAATTTCGTGAACCTGCTGCTCCGGCAACGAATGATCCATTAATTGCTGGGCAGCATCCCAGGCCATCCTGCCAACACTGAACAACATATAAATCGATATTAACAACGCAAAGCCCGGATCAAGGTAGAAATAACCCTGGCTGACACCGTAGAGTGCGATGATGACAGAAACATTAGTAAGCAGATCGACCCGGTAATGCATGGAATCGGCAGCAATAGCAGCGGAACCGGTTTTCTTCACCACATAGGATTGGATTGACAGAAGAACCAGAGTGGCCACGATTGAGAACAGCATGACGGTCATGCCTACTGACTCGTTGTCGATACTGCTCTGATTCCCCAGCAACTGATCAATAGCACTGAGAAACAGAATGATGGCAGAACCAGAGATGAAGGCTGATTGAGCAAGAACAGCCAGGTATTCTGCTTTGCCATGACCAAATCGATGTTCTTCATCCGCAGGCTCAAGAGCAATCCTTACGGCTACCAGAGTAATAATCGAGGCAATGACGTCCATGATAGAGTCCAGCAGTGTTGCCAGAACACTCAGGGAGCCGGTCATGAACCAGGCAGCAATTTTAACGATGATCAGGATTGCGGCAGTCATCACAGAAGCGATTGACGCCAGCTTCATCAACTTGTCCGGGTTCTCGGAGATTTTTTTAAGAGGTGTAAACATGCGATCCATCAATACTGAAGTGGCTGATTCCTTCGTCCCAGAATACTGAAACTGCGCTAAAAATCCTAGGAGCCTGTCGGACTTACCACTGACCTACTGCGAAAAAGCCGGATTTGGCCATTTTTTATGATTCTTTTCGTTGAATAGCTCGCTATTCGCCTCAAATAATCATAAAAACTGTCTCAA